>NC_014844.1:2721831-3024257 GCF_000176915.2 Pseudodesulfovibrio aespoeensis Aspo-2 | reverse complement strand
CGGGCTTGTCAATTGACCGACCTCAATCGCAGGACGTTGCGGCGCGTCCCTTCGCCAGATCGCGATAAGGATCTTCGCATGCGATTACGCGAGCTAGCCGAGGAGCGTAGGCGGTTCGGATGCCCCCGACTCTATCTGCTGCTGCGCCGCGAGGGTCTGGTGGTGAACCACAAGCGCGTTGAGCGGCTGTACAGGGAAGAGGCACTGTCGTTGCGCTTGCGGCCAAAGCGCAAGCGCCAGAGCCACCTGCGGGTGGTCCAACCCGCGCCCACAGGCCCAAATGAGCAGTGGGCCATGGACTTCGTGAGTGACAGCCTGGACAATGGCCGCAGAATCAAGGTGCTGACGATCATTGACCTGTGGGACCGCCGCTGCCCCAAGCTCGAAGCGGACTCATCGATTCCGGGCGAGGGCGTGGTCCGGGTGCTGGAGCAATTGCGCCAGCGCGGCGAATACCCGAAGCATCTGCGTTCTGACAATGGGCCAGAGTTCACGGGTAGGGCCCTGGATCAGTGGGCGACCAGCGTGGGGGTGCAGTTGGAATTCATCCGGCCTGGCAGGCCGATGGAGAATGGGCATGTGGAGAGCTTCAACGGCAAATTCCGTGAGGAGTGCCTGAACGCCCATGCGTTCCAGTCACTCGCAGAGGCTAGGGACATCCTCGAGGCGTGGAGGCAGGACTACAACACAGCCCGACCACACAGCGCACTTGGCGGATTGGCCCCAGAGGAATACGGAAGAACCATGAATGAAGAAAACCGGACCAGCCAGAACCCAAACTTACGGGTGGTATACTCGGCGGGGTAAGGTCACGGCGGCCAAGCTAGAAAGCCGCGCTTTTTTCCTATGTGGCCCACCGTCAAGGGAATCTGTGTATAGCCTTTTCCTATTCGTGCTCTCTGGCACCAAGTACCATTCGTTCGGTACAAAATCATTATTGCGCCATTTGGTTCACGCTGTCTAAACAGCCGAAAAACGCCCGCGCAGATTGGTGATTCAGGTTATGAACTTTGATAACAACGGCCCGAAAGACTCAAACGCCATAAAACGATTGCCAGGAGGCGAGCTATGGCTGCAATGGCTTTTTGCGGCACTCCTGTTTTGCGACAAGCTGGTTGTAACGTTCTTTGATTTTAGGAACTTTTGCCTGCCATATCCAAGCGGATTCGACCAGGAGGCTTCGCAATCGTTTTTGTCCGACAGGAACAAGTCGGCCGCGTGATGATCGCTCACCACTTTGGCGAACCGTCGGCGCAAGACCGAGATACGACACGACCTGTTCATGACACTGAAAACGCTCCGGACGAAAGACCTCCAGCAAAAACGTGGTGGCGACCGTCGGGCCGACGCCGGGGACCGTCCGCAGCCGCTTCATAGCCTCTTCATGCCGTTTTACCATGATCATGGACAGAGTCGCCTCGATCTCTTTTAGCTCCACCTTCTGCCAAGACAACTCGCGCAACAGGCTGTCCAGCGTCAACTTGGCGGCAGGCTCGATTTGAAGAGTCGACAGTCTCCCAACGGCTTGCCCGGACCACTGCGATAGCCCTGGCGGCTCCTCCGCGCCGACGTAAAGCAGCAACGACTTGATCCGTAACTTGGCGCGGCGGATGTTGTCGACAATCTGCGACCTGCGGCGAATCAGGCTGCGCTCTCCTTCCTCGGCAGGAGTAGGCACGGCGATCCCCTTAAGCATGCCCTTGGCGGCATAGTCGGCCAGTTTGATACAGTCCAACCGATCTGTCTTTGACCCCGCAACCACAGCACGGGGAACCTTGCTCGGGGCAACCACGCAGCAATCTATGCCAGCCTCTTCCATGGCCCGACATAGCCCAAAACCCGTTGGGCCGGATTCATAAGTGACCTGTGCTATTGGCTGCCCCAATTCGAGCAACGCCAGGACCAAATCATATGGCTTGGCAGGCGCTACCCATGTCTCACAAGCCCCATCCTCGCGACGCACCGCCACATGATAACTGAGTTTGTGAACGTCCACGCCGACGTGAATCTCCCGGCCTTCAAACGCTTCCAGAAAATCGCTGATTCGTGATACTGAATACTTTGCCATGCTGTGCCTCCTGCGGTTCTAAGTTGTCGTTCAAACTCAGACTACCTCAGGTAAGGCCAGCATAGTATTTGGTTCTTTTTTGGGGCGGCTCAGCCAAAAAAGAACCCCGCCGGGAGGGCATTATAAAAACTGGAGGAGCGAAAGCGACGGCTCTCCTCTTCTCATTTTCTACTCCGTCATCACTTATAGGAAGTGATGTTGCGCTTGTTGCCTCATGAGATGTCACCCTAGACACCCCCTGTCTCTTGGAGGATACGTTGATGGCCGTCGGAAATAACACTGGAATTAATTATACGATTACGTACGAGGATTTGGATGACTAGGAAAAGTTTGGTAGTTGTTTGGGTTGCAGCGGTTTTGTTAGTTTGTTTCGATAAATCAATTGCATGTGAAGTTGATGTGCCTTGCGAGAGTGTGCGGGAAATAGTCGTCTTAAAAGGGACAAAACACTTGTCAGGGGGCGTTGAAGAAGTCGTCTACGTGGCATGTGTGTATTTGGAGGCTATTCATACAAGGTTAAAGGAGGTTTTAGAAGATTGCCCTGATCAAATGATTTCAATTGTGGGTAATAACTTTAAAACGAAAGTTCCACGTATTGATATCTCCACCGATGGGTCGTGGTTTAGCATTATTCGTTCTACCCCTGAGGAGGCCTTGGAAGAGGGGATGAATCTGTGTCCGGGAAAAGTGAGATCATTTCTTTCGGATGCAGAGAGTGGATAACCTCCCATAGCACAAAATCGCCGTTTTTCGCCAAAAAAGGTAAAGCCCCAACCCCACCCAGCCATTAAGCCTCCTAAGGCCTAGAAGCTGACAAATCGCAGGCTGCGGCTCTTCGAATCACGGAGCCGCTTCGGCGACTTGATTCGGGAGCAGCGCGATTTGATCAGATTCTTGGCCGTGGAGTGCGGCGGCCAAGCTGGCAAGGCCCTTTTCTTTGGTTACTTTCTTTTGGGCCAGCAAAAGAAAGTAACCCCGCCGGTGACCGAAGGGAATCCAGCGTCGCACGAAGTGCGTCTGCCCGAAGGGCAGAGAGACGCGAAGCGGCTCAAGCAGGGGAGGGCTCTTAAAGCCTGGAGGAGCGCCAGCGACGGCTCCCCTCTTACTCCTTCATCCCGCACCCTGCACACTTCTCACACCCTTTGGGCGGGCAGCCTGCCGAGACAACCGCCTCCTTGGCTCGTTGCCATTCCTTCCACAGATGCTCGCGGGACACGCCGATATCGATGACCTCCCAGGGGAAGGGCTCATGCTCGTCGCGTTCGCGGTCGATGATGGCGGACTGGTCGCCGGGCCAGAGCTTGAGGGCTTTTTTCCAGCCGCCGTGGTCAGCGGCCAGGAGGATGAACTCGGCCAGCTCCTCGCCGCCCCGGGCGAGCATGCCCTGCAGCCGTGCCTGAAAGGGGGCGTCGTGATGCAGAGTCACGCCCTTGTAGGGCTTGACCATGGCGGTGAGCTGCTTCATGCGCGCCTCAAGGGCACTCTCCGAGGCCATGGGCGCCCATTGGAAGGGGGTGAAGGGCTTGGGCACCAGGGAACTGACGCCGATGGTGATGCGCATGAACTGCTTCTTGCGGCCGCCCGGCTCCTCGGAGCGGATGCGGATGATCCCGGCCAGGAACTCGCGCAGCTCGTCGTAGTCGGCATCGGTCTCGCCGGGCCAGCCCGCGATGAGGTAGAGCTTGAGGTGGTTGACCCCGTAGCGGGCGCACAAGCGGACGGCATTGAGAAAATCCTCGGGCTTGAGCTTCTTGCTCATCATGCGCCGCAGCCGCTCGCTCGCGCCCTCCAGGGCCAGGGTCACGGTGCGGATGCCGCGCTCGCGCAGGTAGACGAGCAGCTCTTCGGTGATGCCGTCGGCGCGCATGGACGAGAGGGAAAATTTCTTTTTTTGGCCGTGCAGCCATTTGAGGAAGGGGAGCAGGTCGGGCCAGTCGGTCAGGGCCGTGCCCACCAGCCCCACCTTGGGCGGGTCGGCCAGGGTGACGATGCGCTTGAGCTCGTCGAGGTCGGCATGGCGGGGCGGGCGGTAGATGAACCCGGCGGCGCAGAACCGGCAGCCGTAGGGGCAGCCCCGGTTGACCTCCAGGAGCAGGGTGTCGCGGAAGGCGGCCTGGCCGCTGATGAAGCAGGAAAAGGCGGGATCGGGCAGGGTCGTGCCCGAGCGGCCCGTGACCACGCGCCGGACCGGGGTTTTGGTGCGACCCGGCACATAGATGGCGGGGTCGTCCTTGATCGCGTCGAGGATGGCGGCCTTGTCCGCGCCGTCAAAGAAGAGGCGGCGCAGCTTGAGGAAAAAGGGAATGAAATGGTCGTCGGCCTCGCCCACCCAGAAGAGATCGACAAAGGGCGCGATGGGCGCGGGGTTGAGAAAGGCGGGCGGCCCCCCGGCCATGACCAGGGGAAGGCGCGGGCGTTCCGCCGACAGTGGCGGAACGCCCGCTGCCCGGAGCATTCGAGGGAGGCTGAGGAAGTCCTCCTCGAATATGACGCTCCAGGCTATTACAGGGAATGAGGATAGTGGGCTCCGTGATTCGCGCGTTATGGGTTCGTGGCCGTCGGTGAGGCCGAGCTTGTCCGGGAAGACACGTTCAACAGCCAGGCCCGGCTCTTCGGCCAGCATCCTGTAGACGGCCTGCCAGCCCAGGGTCGATATGGCCGCGCTCTCGCCGCCAGGGACGGCGATGGCTACGGGCAGTCGTCCGCCGAGGTCGGGAGCCGCTGGCTCGGACACGCCGTGATACAGGACTCGCTTGCCGATGATGGCACCCATTTCGCGCTTGGGATCGCTAACAGCGGCCCGGCATCCGCGCCGCAGGGGAGGTGCCGCGCGCGCCGCAGAGGACGCGCGGGGCCACTGCCCGCCGCTTGAGACGGATGCTTGAACCGCAGACGATCATGGTGTTGTCTCTCTTGTGTTTCTGGTTGCGCCTAGTCCACGTTCTTGCGGATGAAGGCGGGCACGTCGAGGTTGTCCTCCTCGAAGATGAACTCCTCTTCGCCGGGACCGGCCACGGCGCGCTGGCTGACGCGGCGCTGGGGCATCTCTGGGGCGTTCAGCTCGCCGCCGGATTTGCGCAGATAGGCCGGGATGTTGCGATCCTGGGCAATGACCTTCTGGTGGCCGGCACGGCGGGCCGGGGTCTTGTCCACACCGCGGGGTCCGAGGAGCAGGAGCTTCTGCTGCTCGGCCTTGCTTATGGAGGGTACCGGCTCTTCCATGGCGTTCTGGATGCCGGTGGCGATGACCGTGATGCGCATCTCGTCGCCCGCGTCCGGGTCAAAGACCGTGCCGAAGAAAATCTCGGCGTCGTCGTGGGCTTCTTTGTAGATGATGTCCGCTGCCTCGGAGACCTCGTCGATGAGCATGTCCGGGCCGCAGGTGATGTTGATGAGCACGCCTTTGGCACCCTCGATGGACACGTCTTCCAGCAGCGGGCTGGTGATGGCCTTCATGGCCGCTTCCTTGGCCCGGCCCTCGCCCCTGGCGATGCCGGTGCCCATCAGGGCCATGCCCGAGCACGACATGGCGGCCTTGACGTCCGCAAAGTCGAGGTTGATCAGGCCGTGGACCGTGATCAGGTCGGCGATGCCCTTGACCGCGTAGTAGAGCACCTCGTCGGCCTTCTTGAGCATGTCGGAGAAGGACGCCTTCTTGGCGGCCAGCTGGAGCAGGCGGTCGTTGGGGATGGTGATGATGGAGTCCACCACGTCGGCCAGGGCGCGGGTGCCTGCCTCGGCCTGTTCCAGGCGGCGCTTGCCCTCGAAGTAGAAGGGCTTGGTGACCACGCCCACGGTCAGCGCGCCCAGCTCCTTGGCAATCTCGGCCACCACGGGCGCGGAGCCGGTGCCGGTGCCGCCGCCCATGCCCGCGGTGATGAAGACCATGTCCGAGCCCTCAAGCGCGGCGCGGATCTGGTCCACGGACTCCATGGCCGCGCTGCGCCCGATCTCCGGGTTTGCGCCTGCGCCAAGGCCCTTGGTCAGCTTTTCGCCGATCTGGATCTTGTGCTCGGCCAGGGATTTCTGGATGTCCTGGCTGTCGGTGTTGGCCACGATGAATTTGACGCCCTTGAGCGCCGAAAGGATCATGTTGTTAACCGCGTTGCCTCCGCCGCCGCCGCACCCCACGACCTTGATCTTGGCGTTGGTGTCATGTTCGATTTCAAAGTATTCCATGTGTCTTCCTCCTCAAATCCTCTTCCCTGTTAGAAGTTCCCTGTAATTCCTCAAAAGTCCTAGGCGATGTCGGTGAACCACTTCTTCATGCGCGAGACGATGCGGTCGAAACCGGAATCGTCGCGGATCTTGAAGGGGCGCACCTTGTTGTGCAGGCCCTGCTCTTCTGCCCCGTGGAGCAGCAGGCCTACGGCGGTGGCATATTTCGGGCTCCTGACTTCCTCTGTCAGTCCTCCGATGCCCTCCCCGGGCACGCCGATGCGCACCGGCAGATCGAAAATCTGCTCGGCCAGCTCCTGCATGCCGTCTATGAGGCAGGTGCCGCCCGTGAGGACGACGCCCGCCGCGATCATGTTCTTGAATCCGGATTTGATCAGTTCCTGGTCCACCAGGGCCAATATCTCCTCGCAGCGCGGCTCGCATATCTCGGCCAGCACCCGCTTGCTCATGCGGCGCGACTCGCGGCCACCCACGCTGGGCACCTCGATGATCTCGTCGCTGGTGACCATGTCGGCCATGGCGCAGCCGAAATCTATCTTGATCTTCTCGGCGCTCATCATGGGCGTGCGCAGCCCGTAGGCGATATCGTTGGTCAGGTTGTGCCCGCCCAGGGCCAGGACCGAGGTGTGCTTGATGGAGTCCTTGGAGAAGATGGCGATGTCCGTGGTGCCGCCGCCCAGGTCCACCAGGGCCACGCCGATCTCGCGCTCCTCGGGCGAGAGCACGGCCTTGCTCGATGCCAGCGACTCCAGGACGATGTTGGAGACATCGAGCCCGGAGCGGTTGCAGGAGCGGATGATGTTCTGGGCCGAGGTGACCGCGCCGGTGACGATATGGACCTTGACCTCCAGGCGCACCCCGGCCATGCCTAGCGGATCGGCGATGCCGCGCTGGTCGTCCACGATGAATTCCTGTGGCAGGGTGTGCAGCACCTCGCGGTCCATGGGGATGGCGATGGCCTTGGCCGCCTCGATGACGCGGTCCACGTCGCGCTGGGTGACCTCGCCGCCCTTGACCGCGATGACGCCGTGGGAGTTGAAGCCCTGGATGTGGCTGCCCGCGATGCCCGCGTATACGGTGCGGATGTCGCAGCCCGCCATGAGCTCGGCGTCCTCAAGGGATTTTTTGATGCATTGGACCGTCTTTTCGATATTGACCACCACGCCGCGGCGCAAGCCCGTGGACGGGGACGTGCCGATGCCGATGATGTCCACGCCGTTTTCGGTCGCCTCGCCCACCACGGTGCATATTTTCGTGGTGCCCACGTCCAGGCCCACTATGAGATCGTTCTTGGCCATGTTCTGTCTCCTCCGCAGTTTTCCGGGGCGTTGTCGTGCCCGGCTCTCCGCCGAATTTGGTTCGGTGTTCCCTGTGATATCCTGTGCGTCCTAACTGTTTTCCGGACGCTTCTTGACCCATATCTTGTCGCCGCTGGCCGCGATGATGGCCGCGTCCTTGAACTCGCCCCGGCGCATCAGGTCGCGCCAGACCACCTTGAGCCGCTCCAGCTGGACCTCCCATCGGTCCATGGACAGCTGGACGGTCAGCCCTTGGCCTCCCCCGTGGCCGTCGAGGTAAATCTCCACGTCATGCGCGCTGGTCAGCCGCATCCAGGCGGTCTGGGCCTGGGTAAAGGGCGTCTGGCGGTCTTCCATTTTCTTGAGCAGGCCGGTCAGGACCGCGCCGCCGTCGTCGATGCCGTCGGCCACCGAGAGCACGGGCAGGGAGTCGGACTCGCCCGGATGCATGGGCGCGATGACCCGGCCCTGGGCATCGGCAAAATAGAGGCCATCGCCCTGGCGCAGCCAGAAGGAGGGCACTTTCTCGACCACGGTGATGCGCAGCCGGTTGGGGAATTCGCGCCTGACCATGGCCGACTGGACCCAGGGATTCTCGGACACCCGGCTCTCCACCAGGGAGACGTTCATCTCGAAACTGTTGAGGCCCAGACCGACCTCGGCGGCCTTGAGGATGTCGCCGCGCGAGATGCGGGTGTTGCCCGTAACCTGGATCTCCTTGAGCCCGAAATAGGGATGCGAGGTGATCACGCGGTAGCCGTAGAGCAGCCCCACGCCAAGCACCGCCACCAGCGACAGGGTCAAGAGTGTCATGACCAGACGCACCACCAGCCTCCCCGCGCCCGAAAAGACCGAGCCTGAAGCGCGGGCGTGGGACAGGGAGCGGGTCGGGAGCGGCTTGCGCTTGTGCAGGGAGTTGTTCCGCTTGCCTCCGAGATTGAGGCGGCCCTGGTTGTTCATGGTCAGGGTGCTCACAGGATGATGACCTCCGTTTCGAGGGTGACGCCAAAGGCGGTCCGGACCGACTCGCGGCCCAGTTCGATCAGTTCCAGGGCCTGGGCGCTGGTTCCTCCGCCGAGGTTAATCAGGAAATTCGCGTGGATGTCAGAAAAAGCCATGCCGCCTCGGCTGACGCCCTTCAGGCCCGCTTCGTCGAGCAGCCGTCCGGCGCTCTCGCCCTCGGGATTCTTGAAGACGCAGCCCGCGCTCCGGGCCGTGACCGGCTGGGTGGCCCGCTTCTTGTCGTAGATCCCTTGCATGGCCTTGCGCACGGCGCGCGGGGTGGACTCAGTCAGGCCGATCTCCACCTCCCAGACCAGTCGCCCGGCCGGGCGTGCCGGGGAGGAGAAATGGCGGTAGCTGAAGGCGCAGTCCGCCGCGTCCACCCAGTCCAGGCCGCCGGCGGGCGACCACAAGCGCACGCGGGTGACCAGATCGCCAAACTCGACGCCGTAGGAGCCAGCGTTCATGGCCACGGCCCCGCCTACGGAGCCGGGGATGCCGGTCAGCCCCTCAAGGCCGGACAGCCCGGCCTTTTGCGCCCAGCCGAGCAGGCCGGGCAGCCCTTGGGCCGCGCAGCAGCGCACCATCAGCCTGTCGTTTGCCCGCTCCACGCGCAGGGGGCCGGGGGCCGCGCCCACGCGGATCAGGGCGAGATCGAGCTGCCCCTCGCGGGCCAGCAGGTTGCTGCCCCGACCGATGACAAACGGGCGCAGGGTCTGCGTGGCCAGGAAGCCGCCCAGGTCGTCGAGGTCGCGCTCGTCGCGTACCACGGCCTCGACCTCGGCGGAGCCGCCGAGCCGCAAGGTGGTTCGCTGCGCCAGCGACGGGTTGGGGATCAGTTCCAGGGCCATGCGGCTACGCCTCGTTCTCAGTGTTTTCTGTGTCCTGGTTGAGCCAGTTCTCGCCGATGCGCCAGATGGAGCCTGCGCCTTGGGTCATGAACAGGTCGCCGGGCCGCAGCGTGTCCGCGAGCCGTGCTTCGAGCGACTCGAAATCCGGGAAGAACTGGACCTTGGTATCGCTCACCTGCTTGATGCCCTGGGCCAGGGACAGGCCGCTGACGCCGGGTATGGGCGATTCGCTGGCCGGGTATATCTCGGTCAGCAGGAGCAGGTCGGCATCGGTGAACGCCTTGCAGAATTCGCCGAACAGGGCCTGGGTCCGGGTGAAGCGGTGGGGCTGGAAGGCGACCACCAGCCGCCGGTCCGGGTAGCACGCCCTGGCCGTGCGCAGGTTGGCGATGATCTCCGCCGGGTGGTGGCCGTAGTCGTCCACCACCAGCACGCCCTTGCGCTCGCCCTTGCGCTCGAAGCGGCGGCCCACCCCGCCGAAATTGGCCAGTCCGTTGACGATGTCCTCCTTGTCCAGCCCGGCCTCGAGGGCCACGCCGATGCAGGCCAGGGCGTTCTGGACATTGTGGATGCCGGGCTGGGCCACAGTCACCTCGCCCCATGGCTGGCCGTCGAGAAAGACCCTGAAGAGGCTGCGCAGGTGGGAGGTGATGATTTCGCCGCGCAGCCGGTTCTTGGGCCCCAGTCCATAGGTCAGGCAGGGGCGCTTGATGGTGGGCAAAAGGCGCTGCACGCCCTCGTCGTCGCCGCAGACCACGTTCATGCCGTAGAAGGGGATTGAGTTCATGAACCGGGTGAAGGCGTCGTCGATGGCGTCCTGGTCGGCGTAGAAATCCATGTGGTCCTTGTCCACGTTGGTGACCACGCTGATGATGGGCGAGAGCAGGAGGAACGAGCCGTCCGACTCGTCGGCCTCGGCGATCAGATAGTCGCCGCCGCCCAGGCGCGCATTGGCGCCGTATGTGTTCAGCTTGCCGCCGATGATCACGGTGGGGTCGAGCCCGGCCTCGGTAAAGATGGTGGCCAACAGCGAGGTGGTGGTGGTCTTGCCGTGGGTGCCCGCGATGGCCACGCCGGTGCGCAGCCGCATCAGCTCGGCCAGCATCTCGGCGCGGGGGATGATGGGAATGCCGCGTCCGCGCGCCGCCACCAGCTCCGGGTTCTTGTCCGGGATGGCCGTGGACTTGATGAGCACGTCGGCCTCGCCCAGGTTGGCCGCCCCGTGGCCGATGAAGACCGTGGCCCCGAGTTTCTCCAGCCTGCGCACTGCGGCGGACGCGCTCAGGTCCGAGCCGGTGACCGAAAAGCCCATGTTGATGAGCACCTCGGCGATGCCGTTCATGCCTGACCCGCCGATGCCCACCATGTGGATTTTGTTGACCCTGGCCCGCATGGCCGGGCAGGCCTCGCCGCCCACGGTCAGATATGGTCCCTGTGCTGCCGCCATTTCCTGTCTCCTTTGCCTGGCCCTGCAGGGCTAGGCAGCCAGGGCCTCCAGCCCTGTCGCTATATCCGAGGCCGCGCCGGGTCTGGCAAAGGCGCGTGCCGCATTTTCCATTGTCATCAGTTGATCAGGGTCGCCCAGCAGGGCCAGGGCCGTGTCAGCCAGCCCCTCGCCGGTCAGGGTGCTCTGGGGGAGCAGCAGGGCCGCGCCCATGTCGGTCATGGCGCGCGCGTTCATGGTCTGGTGGTCGTGGGTGGCCTGGGGGAAGGGCACGAACAGGGCCGGAACCCCGGCTGCCGCCACCTCGAAGACCGTGGTCGCGCCCGCCCGGCAGATGGCCAGATCGGTCCGGGCATACATGGCGGCCATGTCTTCAATGAAATCATGCACCTGGGCCGGATCGCTCCCGACTGCCTCGTAGGCGGCGCGCACCCGTGCCGCGTCGGCCCGGCCCGCCTGATGGACCAGGGTCACGCCCTCGGCCATGAGCCGGGGCAGGGCGGCGATGACCGCGTTGTTCACGGGCCGCGCTCCCTGGCTGCCGCCAAGGACCAGGACCCGTTTGCCCGGCGTGCGCTCCGGGTCGGCGAAGCGCGCGTCGCCAGCCGCGACGATGGCCGCGCGCACCGGGTTGCCCGTGAGCGCGGTCTTGCCTGCCGGAAACGCGCCGTGCGTGTCCGGGAAGCTCAGGAAAATCCTTTTGACCACCTTGCCCAGGATCTTGTTGGTTACGCCGGGCACCGAGTTCTGCTCGTGCACCGCCGAGGGCACGCCGAGCAGAGCGGCGGCCAGCACCGGGCAGAAGCCCGCGTAGCCGCCAAACCCGATGGCCGCGTCGGGTTTGAACCGGCTGACTGCGGCCATGGCCTTGGGCAGCCCTCTGCCGAGCCAGGACACTCCGCCGAGCAGGCCGGACAGGCCGCGGCCCATGATGCCTTTGGCCGGGAGTTCCAGGAATTCGAGGCCGTGGTTGCGGGCCATGTCGCCCTCCGGGCCTGCGCCACCCGCAAAGAGGATGGTCGTGCCGGGGTTGCGGGCCGCCAGCTCGTCGGCCACGGCCAGAGCCGGGAAGATGTGGCCCCCGGTGCCGCCGGTGGCGATGATCACCCGCTTGAGGGTCATGACGACACCCTCCGCGAGAGGTTGAGCAGGATGCCCGCGCAGATGAAGGACGCGGTCAGCGACGAGCCGCCGTAGCTGATGAAGGGCATGGCCACGCCCTTGGGCGGCACGGTGCCGAGCACCACGGCGAGGTTGAGCAGCATGCCGAGCGCGATGACGCAGGTGACGCCAAAGGCCGTGAACCGGTCCTGGAGATCGTCGAGCTTGAAGCAGATCCTCAGCGCCCGCCACAGGAAGAAGCCGATGGCGATGAAAAAGAGCGACATGCCCACAAAGCCGAGCTCCTCGCCCACCACAGCCATGATGAAGTCGTTGTGCGCCTCGGGCAGGAAAAAGAGCTTTTGCTTGCCCACTCCCAGGCCGGTGCCGAAGATGCGGCCCGAGCCAAAGGCGTAGAGGGACTGGACCAGCTGGTAGCCCTCGTTCTGGGCCGAGGCAAAGGGGTCGAGGAAGGCGGTCCAGCGCTTGAAGCGGTAGGGCGACGACGAGATGAGCAGCCAGCCTGCGCCCACGGCGAAGATGAGTGAGATGAAGAGGTAGCTGAACCGGGTGCCGCCCACCAGACACATGAAAAAGAGCAGCCCGGCCAGGACCACGGCCCCGCCGAAGTCCGGCTGGAGCAGGAGCAGGCCGCAGAGGATGCCGGTGACCAGGAACGGGGGCAGAAAGCCCACGGAAAAGGTGCGCACCATGTCCTGCTTGCGGGCGAAGAAATAGGCCAGATACAGGACCATGGCGATCTTGGCGAATTCCAGCGGCTGGAGGTGGACCGGTCCCAGGTTGACCCAGCGGCTGGCGCCGTTGACGCTGAAGCCAAGCGGCGACAGGCACAGGGTCAGCAGGATCAGGGCGGTGGCAACCCAGAGGTAGGTCAGGCCGTAGAGAATCCGGCGCGGCATCTGCATGCAGGCAAGCATGGCCACCAGCCCGAACCCGGTGTACAGGGCCTGCCGCTTGAAGAAGAAGTAGGTGTCGCCGTACACGCGCTCGGCCATGATGCCGCTCGACGAGAGGACCATGATCAGGCCGAACCCGCCAAGGAGCAGGGTGGCGGTCATCAGCCAGGGGTCCAGACGGCCTGCGCTGGATGGGCTGTTCAGTGTGCCGCTCATGCCAGACTCCCCACGGCGCGCTTGAAGTCGTCGCCGCGCTCGCTGTAGCTCTTGTACTGGTCGAAGCTCGACGTGGCCGGGGAGAGGAGCACGATCTCGCCGGGTCGGGCCAGCCCTGCCTGCCGTGTGACGGCCAGTTCCAGGGTCGCGTCCCAGGTCACGGGGAAAGTCTTGGAAAGGATCGGCTCGAACACCTCGCGGCTGCCGCCGAACAGGCCGATGTGGATGACCGAATCCCTGACTTCGCGGGCAAAGGCGGCCACGTCGCCGCCCTTCCACACCCCGCCCATGAGCAGGCGCACCGGGCGGTCGCAACTGCGCACTGCGGCGATGACCGCGTCCAGCGTGGTAGCCTTGGAGTCGTCGATGTAGACCACGCCCGTGACCTCGGCCACGCGCTCGATGCGGTGGGCCAGGGGCTTGAAGGCGCGGATGGCCTCGGCGGCCTGGGCCTCGGTCACGCCGAAGCGGCGCACGGCCTGCCACGCGCCCTCCACGTTGGAGCGGTTGTGCTCGCCGGGCAGGTGCGGGGCCTCGAAGCGGTCCGTGGGGCCGAACCACTCGACCCGCGCATTGGTGAATCCCCGGTCGCCGATGGCCGGGCGCAGGGATTCGTGCAGCAGGGCGGTGTCTTCGCCGGTCATGCGGCTGAACATGGTCAGCTTGGCGCTCAGGTATTCGTCCATGTCCTCGTGGTAGTCGAGGTGGTTGGCCGCGAAATTGAGGAACAGCCCGACGCGCGGCTTGAACAGGCGGCAGTTCTGGAGCTGGAAGCTCGACACCTCCAGCACGATGACCTCGGCCTGCTCCATGTCGAGCAGGTATTCGCACAGCGGGGTGCCGATGTTGCCGCCCGTGAACGCCTTGATGCCCGCGTGCCTGAAAATTTCGCTGATCAGGGTGGTGGTCGTGGTCTTGCCGTTGGTGCCGGTCACGGCCAGCACCGGAGCCTCGATGAACCAGGAGGCCAGCTCAAGCTCGGCCACGATGGTGCGGGCCGGGATGCCCTCAAGGGCGTGGGCCAGTTTCCTGACCGGCACGCCGGGCGACAGGACGATCATGTCCGCGTCCGCGAAATGTTCCTTTTTGTGCGGGCCGGTGACCAGTTCCACTGTGTCCTTCAACTCGCCCAGACGCTCCGGGGTCACGGCCTCGTTGCTGTCCGCCACGCGCACCTGGCAGCCGAGCACGGTCAGGAGCCGGGCGGCGGCGAGGCCGGAGCGGCCCGTGCCCACCACAACGCCCCGCTTGCCTGCCAGGGTGCGCTGCTCGATGAAATTTGTGACGATGCGGTTCACGGTCTACCTCAGTTTGAGGGTCGAGAGCGCCATGAGCGCCATGAGTATGGAGAGAATCCAGAACCGGACGATGATCTTGGATTCCGGGATGCCCTTGAGTTCAAAATGGTGGTGCAGCGGGGCCATCTTGAAGATGCGCTTGCCGCCGGAGAGCTTGAAGTAGCCCACCTGGAGGATGACCGAGAGGGTCTCGAAGACGAACACGCCGCCCACGATGGCCAGCAGCAGCTCCTGCTTGGCCAGCACGGCCACGAAGCCGAGCGCGCCGCCCAGGGACAGGGAGCCCACATCCCCCATGAAGACCTGGGCCGGGTGGGCGTTGAACCACAAAAAGCCGAGGCCCGCGCCGACCATGGCCCCGCAGAAGACCGTGACTTCGCCGATGCCGACCACGTTGGGCACGGCCAGATAGTCGGCCATCCTGGCGTGGCCCGAGACGTAGATGAAAATGGCGAAGCAGGCCATGGCCACGACCATGGGGCCGATGGCCAGCCCGTCCAGGCCGTCGGTGAGGTTGACCGCGTTGCTTGCTCCGACCATGACCACCAGGGCGAAGGGCAGGTAGAACCAGCCGAGGTCCGGGTTGAAATTCTTGAAGAACGGCACGGCCAACTGGGTCGAGTAGGCAGGTTCCTGGATGAGCAGGGCGATAGCTGCCGCGGCCACGAAGCACTGGAAGAAAAATTTGGCCTTGGCCGAGAGCCCTTTGTTCTGCCGCTTGACCACCTTGAGGTAGTCGTCGGCAAAGCCCACCGCGCCGAAGCCGGTGAACACGAGGAGCGTCAGCCAGACGTAGACGTTGGCGAGGTCGGCCCAGAGCAGGGTGGAGGCGCAGACCGCGATGATGATCATGATCCCGCCCATGGTCGGGGTGCCCTGCTTGGCCTGGTGCTTGGGGCCGTCCTCGCGGATGTACTGGCCGCACTTGATGCGCTGCAGCCAGCGGATCATGGCCGGGCCGAAGATGATGGAGATGATCAGCGCCGTGAGCAGCGCCCACACCGACCGGAAGGTTATGTAGCGGAAGACGTTGAAAATGCCGACATCACTGCTCAGCGGAACGAGAAGATTGTAGATCACCGGACACCTCCCTGGGTTCCCGCCCTGTCGTCCAGCTCCCGGCACAGGGCGGCGGCAAAGGCTTCCATTTTCAGGGACCGCGATCCCTTGACCAGCACCACGGCGTCGGCCAGCTCCATGTCGCGCCACGCGGCGAGGAACTCGCCCGGCCCCTCGACAGCGGTGAAGTCCACGCCCCCGTCCAGGCCGCACAGCACATCGCCGCAATGCGCGCCCTTGAAGAAGACGGCCCTGGGCGCCACATCGCGGATCAGGCGGCCCAGCTCCTCGTGGCGGGCCTGGGCCTCGTCGCCCAGCTCGCGCATGTCGCCGAGCACGAGCACCAGGGGCCGATCCTTGGCCATGGCCACGGCGGTCCGGATGGACCGGCCCATGGACAGAGGGTTGGCGTTGTAGGTGTCGTCGATGACCAGGGCATCGCCCATCGGGCGGCAGCAGAACCGCTGGCAGTCGGCCTCCACGGCCTGCACTCCGGCCACGATGTCATCAAAGGGCAGGCCGAGTGCATTGGCCGCAGCAGCCACGCAGGCCACGTTCTCGGCGTAGTGGTCGCCGCAGAAGGGGGCCGTGAATTCGCCCTGGCCTGTCGGGGTGCGCAGGCGAAAACGTCCGCGCCCATCGTCGTCCGCGCCCAGGAAGACGGCGTGGCAGGAGGCTGACTCGTCACTGGTGGAGAAACCCACCGGCGACCCGGTCAGCTCCGTTGCTGCTGCCCAGAGCTCGGGATAGTCCTTGCTGACGATTGCCGTGCCATCCTGGCGCATGTACTTGAGCAGGCTGCTCTTGGCCCTGGCCACGCCGGCCACGTCGCCCAGGCCTTCGAGGTGGCCGGGGCCGACATTGGTGATGACGGCCACGTCAGGGCTGGCGATGACGGCCAGTTCCTCCATGTCGCCTTTGACGGAGATGCCAAGCTCCATGATCCACACCTCCTGCCCGCTGTCCGCCTTGAGCATGGACACGGGCAGGCCGATCTGGTTGTTCAGGTTGCGGTAGTTCTTGGCCACGGTGAATTTTCTGGAGACCACGGCGGCCAGCATTTCCTTGACGGTTGTCTTGCCCGCCGTGCCGGTGACGGCCACCAGGATGGACCCGCACAGGTCGCGCCAGCAGGAGGCGAGCTGGCCCAGGGCGCGGACCGTGTCGCGGACCATGATCACCGGGACGGTCACGCCCTCTGGCATGCGCGAGGCGACCACGGCCACCGCGCCCCTGGTCTCGGCCTGGGCCGCGAATTCGTGGCCGTCGAAGTTCCAGCCCTCGATGCAGAAGAAGAGGTCGCCTGGCTCCACGGCGCGGCTGTCCGTGCGCACCGCGTTGATGACGGCGAACTCGCGGCACTCTTCGGCCATGCCCGTCAGGCAGTGCTGGACATCGCCCAGGGTCAGCTTCATCGCGTCTCCCCGATGGCCCGAAGCGCTGCTTCCTTGTCCGAAAAGTGGATGGTGGTCCCGGCGATCTGCTGGTAGTCCTCATGTCCCTTGCCCGCGATGAGCAGCACGTCGCCCGGTTGCATCCCGGCCACGGCCATGGTGATGGCGGTCTGGCGGTCGGGATGCTCAAGGACCACGGCGGCCCTGGCCAGGCCAGGGCGCGCGTCGTCCATGATCGCCTCGGGCTTCTCGCTGCGCGGGTTGTCCGAGGTCAGCACGGCCACGTCGGCATAGCGGGCCACAGCCTTGGCCATGAGGGGCCGCTTGGCCCGGTCGCGGTCACCGCCGCAGCCGAACACGGTGATCAGCCGTTTGAAGTCGAGGCTCTTCAGGGTGTGCTGGACGTTCTCCAGCGCGTCTGGGGTGTGGGCGTAATCCACGAAGATGTCGAGGCCCTGGTCGTTGATGACGCGCTCCAGGCGGCCCGGCACGCCGGGGAAATCCTTGAGGACGCACATGTCTTTGCAGTTGAGCCCCAGTTGCAGGCCCACGGCCTGGGCGGCCAGCAGGTTCATGGCGTTGAAGGCGCCGATCAGCGGCGACTCCACGACCCAGCTCTTGCCCTTGTACGAGGTCTCGATCTGCATGCCCTGGCCGGTCAGGGAGAGGATGCGGCCCTGGACCATGGGTTTGTCGCCCACCTCGTGGGTGACCAGCGAGCTGTCGCCAATGCCATAGCCGATGCCGCCCTCGGTGGAGGTAAGCAGTCTGCGGCCATAGGGGTCGTTGAAGTTGATGACGCCCGCCCTGCCCGGACGCAGGTAGGTGGAGAAGAGCCGGGTCTTGGCCTGGAAATAGGTCTCCATGTCGCCGTGATAGTCGAGGTGGTCCTGGGTGACGTTGGTCAGTACTGCGGCGTCGAAATCGAGCCCGGCCACGCGGTATTGGTCGAGCGCGTGGGAGGAAACCTCCATGACCGCCACGTCCACGTCCGCCTTCTTCATGTTGTAGAGCAGCTCGTGGATCATCCAGCAGTCGGGCGTGGTCAGGGGCGCGTCCATGACGAATCCGGGCCAGCGGTAGTTGACCGTGCCGAGCACGCCCACCTTGATGCCTGTTGCGGCCAGCAGGTGCTCGATGATGTAGGAGGTGGTCGTTTTGCCGTTGGTGCCGGTGATGCCCACCAGCTTGAGGTCGCGGTCCGTGAGGTGAAAATGGGCGCGGGCCAGCAGGCCCAGGGCCACCGCCGGGTTGTCGTGATAGACCGCCAGGGCGCGTTTTTCGACCGCGGGAGCGACGAGATCGCGGGCCGAGGCCGGGGCCACGACATACTGCGCCCCCTTGTCCAGGGCGGCGGGGATGTAGTCTATGCCGCGCACATGGGTGCCCGGCATGGCCACAAAGCACTCGCCGGGCAGGATCTTGCGCGAATCGGTGCGCACCACCAGCCCTTTTGCCGCCTCTTTGAGCAGCGTCTCGAAATCCATAACCCCTCGCTTCGTCTTCTTTTCGCTATGAGAGCCAGAGAATAAAAACATCATCCGTTCCCTCCCTCTGTTGCTCTGCGGGCCACGGTTGTCCCGCCCCTGGTTTCTGGTCCCTGATCGTTGTGCCCTGGCCCTTGAGAACCGGGACGATGCCCCTTCTCGCGAGCACTTCCAGGGCGCGGCGCACGGTCAGCCCCCGGATGTTGGGCACGGTGCCGGTCTCCGGCTGTTCGACCGGATCGGCCATGGCCTGGTCCAGGGGAAAGTCTGCCAGCGAATCCACGGACACGGTTTCGGCCACCACGGATTCAAGGTTCTCGGACACCTTCCCGTAGTAGGCCAGGGTGCGCACGGTCACGTCGCGGCAGACAGGGGCCGCGACCATGGAGCCGTAGTTGGCTTTCTGGGGTTCGTCGATCATGGTGATGACCAGCAGCTTGGGCTGGTCCGCCGGGACCAGGGCCACGAAGGACGAGAGGTATTCGTCGCCGTAGCCGCCCTTGGCCGCCTTCTGGGCAGTGCCGGTCTTGCCGGCCATGGTGATGCCGGGGATGCGCGCGTTGCGCCCGGTGCCGTCCTCATGGACCACGTCCTTCATCATGGAGAGCACCGTGGCCGCCGTCTCAGGGCTGAAGACGCGGACAGCCGCGTTCTTGCGACCCGGATCAGGGTCGCGCACGAGGTTGAGATCCCTGGTCACGCCGCCGTTGGCCAGACACAGGAATGCCCGCGCCATCTGCACCGCCGTGACCCCGATGGCCTGGCCGAAGCTGATGGCCGCGAGGTCCACGCTGGTCCACTTGGCCGGGTGCATGACCAGGCCGGAGGATTCGCCCGACAGGCCGAGGCTCGTCTTTTCGCCGAATCCAAGCTTGGACAGGTATGAACTGTACACGTCCGCGCCCATGTCCAGGCCGATCTTGGCCGTGCCGATGTTGGACGAGTAGCGCATTACCTTGTGGGCGGGCAGCCATCCTTCGGGGTGGGTGTCGCGGATGGTCCGGTTGGCCACTTTCCAGCGGCCATTCTCGCAGTTGATGAGCGTTTCCGGGTCGATGACGCGCTCTTCCAGCGCGGCGGCAAAGAGGAAGGGCTTGAAGGTCGAGCCCGGCTCGTAGACATCGGTCACGGCGCGCAGTCTGCGCTGGGTCGGATTGGACCCCTTGACCGTGTTGGGGTTGAAGAAGGGCTGGTTGGCCATGGCCAGGATGTCGCCGCTCTCGACCTCGACCACCAGCACGATGCCCGCGCGGGCCTTGTACTGTTCAATGGCGTTGGCCAGGGCCTGCTCGGCGGCGTGCTGGATGTGGGTGTCCAGCGTCAGGCGCACGTCCAGGCCGTTGATGTTCACTTCGCGGCCTTGGGCGTCGAGGTAGAGGCGGCTGCCCTTGGCATCGCGCTGGACCACGAACTTGGCCTTGCCGGGCTGCATGCGCGCGTCAAACAGGCGCTCCACGCCCTCGAGCCCGTGACCGTCAATGTCAACAAAGCCGAGCGTCTGCCCGGCCAGATGGCCGTTGGGATAGATGCGCGAGAACTCGCTGGCCAGCCGGATGCCGGGGATGTCGGCCTTGGTCAGGGCCGCGGCCTCGCGGTCGCTGATCTGCCGTTTGACCCAGATGAACTGTTTCTTGGATGCGAGTTTCTTCCTGATTTGCGACAGGGGCATGCCCAGGGCCTTGGCCACGGTGCCTGCGGCCTTGTCCAGGTCGGCTATCTCAAAGGGGCAGGCGTAGACGGACTTGGCTTCCACGCTGGTGGCGAGCATCTCGCCGTTGCGGTCGAAGATGCGGCCACGCTCGCCGTATTCGAATTCGGAGGCAAGACTCTGCCGCGAGGCCTGGCTCAGGAGCGCGCTGCCCATGTGGAGCTGCACCCATCCTGCGCGAACCCAAAGCCCGGCAAAGGCAAGCGCGAAGAGGGCCGCGACCAGCCCTATCTTCACCCTGCTGTGATCCTTGCGCCCCTGGCTTTCGTTTGCCATTTTCTTCCCTGTATCCAATCTGCGGCGCCGGTATGATTCAGACGCCGACTATTTCGTGTCTGTGAAGCGCCGTATCTGTCCGGGCGCGGCCACGCCGAGGTCCAGTTTCCCGGCGAGCTTCTTGAGTTGATAGGGTGAAACCAGGTTGTTCCTCTCAACCGAAAGCTTCACTGCCAATGCCTCTTTCTGGTTCAGGCTTTTCTCCATCTTGCGCAGGTCGTAGGCCACGTCCATGCGCTCGATGTTGAGCCAGACCGCCCCGAGCCCAAGGGAGAGCGCCACACCCAGCAGGGTGAGGATCATCCACAAAAGCGTCTTGTCCGTCGTGCTCATGCCTCTTCTCCATCGGGTCCGAGCCGCTCTGCCACGCGGAGCTTGGCGCTGCGGCTGCGGGGGTTGCGTGCCATCTCGTCATCGGACGGGATAAGCGGCTTCCTGGTCAGCACCTTGAGCGAAGGCACGCCGTTGCAGGTGCAGTGCATCTGGTGCGGCGGGCAGTGGCATCCCTTGGCATCAGCCAGGAAGGCGCGCTTCACGGCCCTGTCCTCCAGGGAGTGAAACGAAATGATCGCCAGTCTCGCACCGGGCGCAAGCCGCCCTACTATGGCCTGAAGGTAATGTTCAAGTTCCTCTGCTTCCCTGTTGACCGCTATGCGCAGTCCCTGAAAGGTCCGGGTGGCGGGATGGTTGCGGGCGGTGTGCCGCATCTTGGGCGGGTAGGCCAGCCGCACAATCTCTGCCAGTCGAAGCGTCCTCATGATCGCTTCCTTGTCCCGTGCTCTCAGTATTGCCGACGCGATTTTTCCGGCCAGGGGATCCTCGCCCCAGGTCCTGATGATCCGCGCCAAATCACCGTGCTTGAGCGTATTGACCAAATCCGCAGCCGAGGGGCCGCAGTCCGGGTCCATGCGCATGTCCAGCGGCCCGTCGCTCAGGAAGCTGAATCCCCGTTCAGCCTCGTCAAGCTGGAGTGACGAGACGCCCAGATCAAGGACGGCCCCATCCACCGTTTCCCACCCCAGTGCGTCCAAGGCTTCCTCAAACCTTGAGAACGGCAGGCGGAAAAGGTGGGCGCGGTCGCCCATCCCGGCAAGACGCTCCCCGGCCAGGGCAAGCGCCTGCGCATCGCGATCGAGTCCGGCAAGCTCGGCCCCCTGGCCCGCGCGCTCCAGGAGCGCGTGGCTGTGGCCGCCCATGCCGAGTGTTCCGTCCAGGTACCGGCCTCCCGGTTTTGGCCGGAGCCACTCGATCACTTCATGTAAAAGAACCGTCGTGTGGATGGACCCTGGATCAAGGCGGCCATCCATCGCTAGAACGGCAGGCTGACGTTGTTTTCGGCCAGCTCCTGGGACACGTCGTAGTCCTCGTCGAGCAGACGTTCGAAGCTGTCAGCCGGCCAAATCTCGAAACGGCGCCCCGCGCCCATGACCACCACATCCTTGTCCAGCTTGCCGCTCTTGCGCAGGTGCGCGGGAATGGCGATGCGCCCCTGCGCGCCGACCGGCGTCTCTGTGTAGCCGGAGTAGAGGATGCGGATAGTGTTCTGCAGTTCACGGCTGGGAGTCTTGACCTTCTCCAGCTCGTCTTCCATGCGTGCCCATTGGGCGGGGGTGATGCCGATGACGTGCCTGTCGAAAATGGTCAGCACGATGACCGACTCCGGCACGCCGGAGCGGATCATGTCCCGGAAGTCGGGCGGCAATATGAGCCGACCCTTGTCGTCCAGGCTTCTGTGTGCGTGACCTCTGAATTTCATCGTTCCCCCGGAGCTGCTGTTTGCTCCACATTCTTACCCTAGTTTTACACTAAGTTCCACTTCTTTCCACGGGTGCTTGAAAAATAAAAGAAAGTCAATCGCAAACAGGAAAATGGTCGGCAAAAAAGTGCGAGTATCATTGATTTTTTGAGAGGGGACGCTTAGACTTCGTCCCAAGCGGCGGGTGGCAAACGGAAGAATGCGCAACGCTGTCTGCTAAAAATAACGAATAATGCCAGTGATTTGTTTTTCTGGCAAAGCAACTCGCGGCACGCAAGACGTACTCGCACGGGGTCTCCATGGACAGGCACATAAAAATCATTGCGACTCTGGGACCTGGAACCGGCTCATACGAGGCGGTCAAGGAGCTGGTGGAATCGGGAGCCAAAATATTCCGCCTCAATTTTTCCCACGGGGGCCGTGAGTTCTTCGAGAAGATGGTCGGCATCATCCGGCGGCTGGAGGTCGAGACCGGGCTGACCCTGACCGTCATGCAGGATCTTTCCGGCCCGAAGATCCGCACCTGCGATCTCGGCCTGCCTGTTTTCGAGGTGGAGAAGGGGACCGAGGTCATGCTCGGCACTTCGGACAAGGCGGGCAAGGTCGAGGGGCCGTTCATCTGCCTCGATATCCCGGACCTCTATGCCGGGGTCAAGGAGGGTGATTCCGTGGCCCTGTCCGACGGCATGATCCGGTTCACGGTCATCAAGGTGGAGGAGGAGTTCCTCATCCGCCTGCGCGCCACCAATTCGGGCCTGTGCCCGCCGCGCAAGGGCATCACCTTTCCCGGCAAGACCACGCCGCTGGCCCCGCTGACCGACAAGGACAAGGCTGATCTGGCCATCGGCATGGAGCTTGGCGTGGACGCGGTGGCCATGAGCTTTGTCCAGAAGGCCGAGGACATCCGCAACCTGCGCGCCGAGATGGTCCAGTACAACCGCCGCCTGCCCATCGTGGCCAAGCTCGAGCGCGTCGAGGCCCTCAAGAACCTGCCCGAGATCCTGCGCGAGACCGACGGTGTCATGGTGGCCCGCGGCGATCTGGGGCTGGAGCTCGACCTGGCCGAGCTCCCGGTGGCCCAGAAGCGCATCATCAAGGCGTGCAACGAGGCGGGCAAGCCGGTCATCGTGGCCACCCAGATGCTTCTGTCCATGGTCAATTCGCCCATGGCAACCAGGGCCGAGACCACGGACGTGGCCAACGCCATCCTCGACGGCGCCGACTGCGTCATGCTCTCCGAGGAGACCGCCATTGGCCGCTACCCCGGCGAGACGGTCCGGTTCATGCGCAAGATCGCCTACGAGACCGAGGCGTTCATGTTCGAGTCGGGCCGGGCCGAGGTGGACCGGGGCGGCGAGCAGGACAATCCCTCCACCTTCCTGGCCTATGCCGCCGCCATGCTGGCGGGCAAGACCGGGGCCAAGGCCATCGTCTGCCACTCCACCTCGGGCGGCACGGCGCGCATCCTGGCCTCCTGCCGCCCCAAGCAGTCCATCTACGCCCTGAGCCGGGACTCCATTGTCCGGCATTTCACCAACTTCTCCTGGGGTGTCATCCCGGCTGCGCCGCTTGATGTCATCGACGACCACCAGGAGCGGGCCGAAGTCTTCGTGCGCCAGTGCCCGGCCTTTGAAGAGGGCGACATTGTCATCGTCACCGCAGGCCAGCCGGAAAAGGGCAGGGCCATGACCCAGACCAACGTGGTCAAGCTGTACGAGAAGCTCGGCAAGGACACTTCCGGCAAAGAAGGGGAATGATGATTTCCAAGCAGAAGCACGACATCCCCGACGGGCTGAACGAAGAATACTACCAGATCAGCACCGATATCCTGGGCAGCTTCAACAAGTACCGCCCGCCGCTCAACATCTTCCTGTTCAAGGAGGATGTCGCTCGGATAATGCCTTATTACAAGGTGGGCGGGCGGCTGACCAACGAGCAGGTGGAGGAATTGCTGGCCATGACCAACGAGGGGATCATCTTTGTCTCGCGTGAGGATCACCCGGTCTACGTCAAGCACATCAGCTACCAGCTCGATCTGGTGCTGGTGGACAAGAACCTCAAGGAAAAGGAGATCGCCGACATCTTCACCCAGGCCCTGACACGCAGGCTCAAGGATTTCTTCGACCAGCCCGTGCCCATGGTCTTCGAGAAGCTCTGGGTGGACCTGATGGTGCTCACCGAATACCTCTATGAGGATATCCGCCGCGCCCGCGCCCTGGTCCGGCGCATGCACAAGGAGCACTCGCTGGAGAACCACAGCGTCAACAGCGGGTTCCTCGGCCTGGCCCTGTTCGGCAAGATCAAGGAAAAGACCTTCCGCGAGGGCGTGCGCCGCAAGACCTTTGATCGGCTGGCCGCGGGGCTGTTCCTGCACGACCTGGGCATGGCCAAGGTGCCGTCTTTCATCCGCTCCAAGGACAAGCCCCTGACCGGCGACGAGCGGACCAAGATCAACGGCCACACCAAGGTGGGCTACGAGATGCTCGGCAAGCTCAACCTCAAGTATCCCGAAGTCGAGCAGTGCGTCATGGAACACCACGAGCGGCTCAACGGCTCAGGGTATCCCATGAAGACCACGGCCATGGAGTTTCCCGGCAGGCTCTGCGCGGTGGCGGACTCGTTCTGCGCCATGGTCACCGACAGGCCCCATTCGCCGGGCCTGCCCTTTCTCAAGGCTGCGGCGGATCTTGCGGGCGACGCGCGCTACGACAAGGATATCACCAAGGCGCTTCAACTGCTGCTGATGGTGGACCTGAAGATGAAGTCGTGACCGCTCGACACGCGTGAAAAAAGCGCCCCCCGCCGCAGGCAGGGGGCGCTTTCTCTTGCGCGGTGCGGGCGGCCAGGGCCTATTTGAAGAGCTGGATCATGTCGCGGGTCATTTCGCGGTACACGTCGGTGACGTAGACCACGCCCATGACCTTGTCGTTCTCCACCACCAGGGCCCAGTCGCGCCGGGTCTTGATGAAGGTGTCGAGCACCAGCAGGATGGGCTCGTTGGGCTTGAGGGTCGGAGGATTGGTGATCAGGTAGTCGTCAAGGCGCAGCTGGGTGCACAGCAGGCAGGCGTTGGCAAACTGCTGGTCCCAGTCCACCTCGCCGTCGGCCTTGAGATTGTCGTCCTTGAGGACTGCCTGCTTGACCGCCTTGAAGAGATTCCACAGGTTGATGGCCCCGACGAGCTTGCCGCCCTTGTTCCGGACCACCACCACCTGCGAGTCCGGGGCGTCGGTCATGGCGTTGCGCATGACGCGGATGGCCTCGGCCAGGCTGGCGTCGTCCTGCACGGTGGGGAATTCGTCGCGCATCATGTCCCAGGCGCGTTTTCTCAGCATCATAGTCCTGTATCTCCTTCACATGCATGCATGAATGGTCTTGTCGCTTGGCATAGTCCTAGCCTCTCGTGCGGCATTTGTCCATATCCGACCCTGTTTCGGTTCGGCTTGACTTGGGCCGCAAGGGCTGGGAAAAAGCTGTATGGAAATACGCAAGACCCGGACCCCGATCACGACCCGTATCCTGACGGCCAGTTTCGTCCTCCTCGCTGCCGCGCTCCTCTGGGCCTCCCCGCCCGCGCACGCCCGGAGCATCCCCTTCGGGCCGGGCGAGAAGATGACCTATGAGATCCACTGGACCTTTGTCCACGCGGGAAACGCCGTGCTTGAGGTCATGCCCGACACTAAAGTGGACGGGGCGTCTGCCCGCCACTTCCGGGGCACGGCCAGCACCGTGCCCTGGGTGGACAAGTTCTACAAGGTCCGCGACACCATGGACGCCTGGACCGACCCTGATGTCACCCACGCCCTGCGCTACCAAAGCGACCAGAACGAGGGCAAGTACAGCAAGAAGGCGGACCTTGTCTTTGACCCGGCCAACCGGCGCACCTTCCGCTACATCGAAGGCGAACTGAAGCATGAGCTTGAGCAGCCGGAATCCGTTTTCGACCCCATGTCCGTGCTCTTCGCCTTCCGCAAGCAGGTTCTCTACAAGACCATGCAGTTCGGAGCCAATGTGACCGACGGCAAGGTCAGCGTGGTGGGCAAGGCCCATGTCGAGGACACCGAGACCCTCAAAACCCCCATGGGAGACATCCCCTGCTTCCGGGTCCGCCTCGATGTCCGCCACCTCTCAGGCGTGTTCCGCAAGAGTCCGGACGCCGAGCTGCTGGTCTGGTTCTCGGCGGACAGCCGCCGCATCCCGGTCCGGGTCCGCTCCAAGGTGGTGGTCGGTCATTTCACCCTGGAACTGGTCGATTACCAGCCGCCAGCCGAACTCCAAACAACCAACGACAACTAGGCGCAACGCCCCGCAATTGCCACGACGTCTGCACCACGCCGTCGCCCCAGGCGCGCGGTCCGCTCGTGTTTGGCGGGAGAAAATGTTTGGAATCCCATCTTGTTCAATCTTGTCGATGGGTTGTTGGCTACTGTATAGTAGACGGAAGAATGGTGGGAAACCTGTCAGTATATTCCCAGGGGTAGACGTGAGCAAGCTTTTTGGCGATTACATCCGATCACGGCGAGAGTCCATCCGCAAGGCTGACCCGGAGTATTCCATCCGCAAGGTCGCCAAGCGGATCGGCATCCACCACTCGTACCTGAGCAAGATCGAACGGGGCGAGCCCGCCTCACTGTGCGAGAAGCGCATCATCGCCCTGGCCGAGGAACTGGGAGATGACCCGGAGCTGCTCCTGGCCATGAACGGCAAGGTGTCCGAGGCGGTCCGCAGGGCGGTCTTCGCCGATCCCGAGCGGGTGGTCTCCCTGCTCAACCAGATCAAGTCCACAGGAGCGGAGCGGAAGTAGCGTCCGCCTGCCGGGCGGCTCGCCTGCCTCTGGCACGGGCCGAGTCTTGGGTCACGGGCCGACCGCGCAGGCCCTGATCGAGTCGCTCGCGGAAGTCCCTTTTTTTAGCATCTCCGCACCCTCGCGCCGTCCATATCATGGGCGGCGCGCCTGGATCCGTTGCGTGCCACCCGGCAGGCGTCCCGCCTTGCCGGTCTCCGGGTGTCGGCCCGCGTCAGAGGGGCTTGCGCGCGATGACCACATCCGCTTGCGCCGGGCCGAGGTCATAGAGGCGAATCTTGGTGCTGCGCGGGAACTCGCGCTTGAAAAGGGTCCGGAGCAACTTCTTCATGGATCCTGCCGAGGCCTGGAACCGTTCCTGGGCAAAGCCGTTTTCCACCACGTCAAAGGCATCCTCCCCGGTGCGGGCGATGACCACCGAGCGGTTGCGCTTGTAGGTGCGCAGGTCCAGGGCGTGGCCCACGGGCAGTTTTTCCAGCCTGCGCATGACGGTTTCCATGGCCGTGGCCTTGTCAATCATGCATATTACCATAGACAGTCGGAGCGATCCGTGTCAAACGACCACTCTCACCTCAACCCGGAGCGCCCATGCCCCTGCCCAAAGACAGTCTCGTGCAGTGTGAAATAGAATCCCTGGCCTATGGTGGCCGGGGCGTGGCCCATGTGGACGGCATGGCCGTCTTCGTGGCTGGCGGCCTGCCCGGCGACACGGTGTCGGCCCGCATCACCCGTTCCAAAAAGCGCTTTGCCGAGGGTGTGGCCGAGGCGGTGCTGACCCCGTCGATCCACCGCGTGGAGCCTCTTTGCGCCCATTTCGGCACCTGCGGCGGCTGCGCGCTCCAGCATCTCGCCTACCCGGAGCAGCTGGCCCAGAAGAACGCCCAAGTGGCCGCGGCCCTGACCCGCATCGGCGGCGTACAGGACCTGGTCATGGACGCGCCCGCAGGCTCGCCCGACATCTGGGGCTATCGCAACAAGATGGAGTTCGCCTTTGAGCAGCGCGAGGACGGGCTGCACCTTGGCCTGCGCGAGCCCACCCCGGAGGGGAGCAACCGGCCCGGCCCGGTGCTCGACATCGACCAGTGTCACCTGTGCGCGGCCTGGGATGTGGAGATCATGGTCGCGGTGCGCCAATTCTGCGCCGCCACCGGCGTGCCCGCCTACAATCCGGCCACCGAGAGCGGCTTCTGGCGGCATCTGGTCATCCGGCACGCGGCGGCTGGCGAGGTCATGGTCCACCTGATCACGGCCCGCGACGAGCGCAAGGACAACCTGATCAAGGACATGGCCGAACTCTTTCTTCAACGCTTCCCGGAGCTGGCCTCCTTTGTCCACTCCACCCGCGTCAAGCGGACCACCGTGGCCTTTGGCGAAAAGATCGTCTACAGCCTGGGCAACGCCTTTGTCGAGGAGCGGCTGGCCCGTGGCGAACGCGAGGTGCGCTACCGCCTCTCTCCCAACGCATTCTTCCAGACCAACACGGGCGGCGCGTCCGAGCTGTTCGGCACCGTGGCCGAATTCTGCGCCCTGTCCGACACCCATGTGCTGCTCGATCTTTATTGCGGCACCGGGGCCATCGGCATCTATCTGGCCGGTGAGGCGGGCCGCGTCATCGGCTATGAGCAGAGCGAGGAGGCCGTGACCAAGGCCCGCGAAAGCGCCAGGCTCAACGGGCTGACCAACTGTTCCTTTGTCTCCGGGTCGTTGGAGCAGGGCATCCCCGGCTTTGCCGGTTCCGGGGATCAGGCCGTGCCCGACGTGGTGGTGGTCGATCCGCCCCGCTCCGGGATGCACGAGAAGACCGCCGAGGCACTGCTGGCCCTGGGTGCGCCCAGAATCGTGGCCGTGTCCTGCGACCCGGCCACCCTGGCCCGCGACGTGAAGCGGCTGGCCGACCGGTACCATGTTACCCGCGTCCGGGCCGTGGACATGTTCCCGCACACCCACCACATCGAGACCGTGGCCCTGCTGGAGCTGCGGGCGTAGAGGCTGCCGGGGGGAAGGGGAGAGGCTGCTGTGAGTTTATTGGAAAAAAAGAGCCCGGCCATAATAGGCCGGGCTCTTTGTGCGTTCGGGGGTATGGGGATCGTGGTCAGGGGAAGACGACTTCCACCTGTTCGCTGGCCGGTTCGCGTGGGGTGATCTCGCCGATGCGGTAGGCGTCCACGTCGTCGCGGGCGTCGAGCAGTTCCATGGCCTTTTCCGCGTTCTCCGGCGAGCAGATGAGGATGTAGCCGATGCCGCAGTTGAAGATCTGGAGCATTTCTGGCCAGGAGAGACGGCCCTCGGTCTTGAGCCAGTCGAACACGGGCAGGATGGGCCAGGAGCCGAACTCGATGCGGGCCGTGGTCGTCTCGGGCAGAACCCTGGGCACGTTGTCGTAAAACCCGCCGCCCGTGACGTGGACCATGCCCTTGATCCCGATGGTCTGCAGCAGGGCCAGCACGGCGCGGACATAGATTTTCGTCGGCTCGATGAGCACCTCGGCCACGGTCCTGTCCGAGCCGGGGAAGGGCTGGTCAGGCCGCAGGCCCGACTGGTCGAAGAGCTTTCGGATGAGGGAGTAGCCGTTGGAGTGCGCGCCGGACGAGCCGAGCCCGATGAGCACGTCGCCGGGGGTCACGGACGTGCCGGTCACCAGGCGGGGGGTGTCGACCATGCCTACGGCAAAGCCGGAAAGGTCGTACTCGCCGTCGGGGTAGAAGCCGGGCATCTCGGCGGTCTCGCCGCCGAGCAGGGCGCAGTCCGAGCGGCGGCAGCCCTCGCACACGCCTGCCACCACTTGTTCGGCCACGCCCGATTCGAGCTTGCCGGTGGCGAAATAGTCGAGAAAGAAGAGGGGGGCCGCGCCCTGGACGAGCACGTCATTGACCGACATGGCCACCAGATCGATGCCCACGGTGTCGTGCCGGTCGAACTGGAAGGCGAGCTTGAGCTTGGTGCCCACGCCATCGGCCCCGGCCACGAGCATGGGGGCCTCCATGCCGGAGATGTCCGGCTTGAACAGCCCGCCGAATCCGCCGATATCCATGGCCACGCCGGGCGTGAAGGTGGACTTGACCATGTCCTTGATGCGACCGATGAACCGGTTGCCCGCTTCTATGTCCACGCCTGCGGCGGTGTATGCCTGGGAACGTCTGGCGCTCTCGCTCATGTCTTGCTCCTCATGTGCGTTCAAGATTCCTGGGTTATAGGGGTTTGGCCGGGCAAGTTCAAGGGACAACTGCACGCCGCGCCCGGCCCGTGAATTGCATTTGCCATTTCAGGCAGCCGGTCGTATGCAAGAGGGATGAGAGAACCGGCCCGAATCGCGGAGGGAACAATGCATCGTTTCAGCAAGATAGTGATCGTTGCCGTGGGCGTTGTCGTTTTGACGCTCTCCCTGGCTGCGGCCCAGTCCAAGATCAAGAACAAGGACACGGCCAGAGATCGCCGCACCAACACCATTGGCACCGACCCGGACGAAGACGCCGCCACCGCCACCTTCGGCACCAACGAGGCCGGGGACACCACCGTCAAGAGCAAGGCCCGGCCCAAGCAGGAAGAGGTGGACTGGTATGACAAGGTCATCATCACCGTGAACCCGGAGACCAGGTGGCCCACCTCCGGTACCAGTTCCTCATCCAGCTCTTCGACCTCCTACGACAATGCCACCGACACCGAGACCAGGACCACCACGACCCGGGAAAAAAACTGGTAGTGGTTTTTGGGACCAGGGCGGTGACGGCGGCTGCGTCCTGTGGCATGGTCAGGGTCCGGGAGGTGCGGCATGCATGAGGCACGGCTTTGGAAACGGCTCAAGGGCGACACGGTCCAGTGTCGCCTGTGCAGCCATTTCTGCGTCATCGGCCAGGGTGAGCGCGGCCTGTGCGGCGTGCGCGAAAACCGCGAGGGCACGCTCATGGCCCTCAACTACGGCAGGATCGCGGCCCTCAACCTCGATCCGGTGGAAAAGAAACCCCTGTATCACTTTCAGCCCGGCAGCCGGACCTACTCCTTTGCCACCGCCGGGTGCAACCTGAGCTGTTCCTTCTGCCAGAACTGGTCTCTCTCGCAAGCGCCCCGCGAGGGCGGGCGCGTCACGGGCCGGGCCATGACCCCGCAGGATCTGGTGGACGAGGCCCTGAAGCTCAAGGCTTCAAGCATCTCCTACACTTACTCCGAGCCCACCATCTTCTTCGAAATCATGCAGGACACGGCCCGGCTGGCCGCAGGCCAAGGGCTGTCCAACATCATGGTCACCAACGGCTTCATGAGTTCGGAATGTCTGGACGAGATGGGGCCGCTCATCGACGCGGCCAACGTGGACCTCAAGAGCTTCAGCGACGATTTCTACCAGGATGTCTGCGGCGCGCGCCTCAAGCCGGTGCTGGAGAATCTGGTGCGCATCCGCCACGATCTCGGCTGGTGGCTGGAGGTGACCACACTGCTCATCCCCGGCAAAAACGACTCGCCGGACGAGCTGGACCAGCTGACGGATTTCCTGATCCGGGAGCTGGGCGAGGACACGCCCTGGCACATCTCGCGCTTCCACCCGGACTTCAAGATGAACGACGTGTCCGCCACCAGGGGCGACACCCTGGAGGCGGCCTATGCCATGGGCCGCGACAAGGGGCTCAAGTACGTCTACATCGGCAACATGCCCGGCTCGAACCGGCAGCAGACTCTGTGTCCCGGCTGCGGAGCCACGCTCATCGACCGGACCGGGTTCGCCTCCACGCTCCTGGCCCTTGGTCATGGCCGATGCTCTCGCTGCGGCGCGGCAGTGTCTGGCGTGGACATGGGCTGACGGGGCAAGCGGCGAACTCTTGCCAACGGCTCCCTTTTCCCGTAGGTATTCAGGCCCCCGACCAGGGGTAACCGACCACACGACGGGGCGTGGCGCAGTCTGGTAGCGCGCCTGCTTTGGGAGCAGGATGCCGGGAGTTCAAATCTCTCCGCCCCGACCAGTGATCATCCGAGACCGCAGGCGTTATCCTGCGGTCTCTTTTTTTGCCGCAAGGGCGTTTCTGAAAATGGAAGGGACTCACGGGCTTGGACGCGCCCCGGATGCGGTCGAATGCGAGCGGCTACCGCACCCGGCCAAGGGTGCCCTTGCCGCTTGCTATCGGTAAAAAAGTATCCCGAGAAAAGCCTATCAACGTGCAGGCCTTCGAGCCATTGCCAAGTTCTTCCGCCAGATTGAGCAAACCGAATTGAAGTAGCTTATTTCATTTTCCTTACTTCACCCCGACCTCAGGCACAGGAGCGTCAACACGAATGGGGTCTTCGTCTGTGTGGTAGACTTTCAATGTCTTGCGACCAAGGGCAAGGTCGATCAGGCTTCTCCTCAAAATTTGTTGCTCAAACTCAACATTCCCATAGAATTCAGGTGAATATCCACCCTTTGCAATCTGATGGCGCTGGACCGATACACCAACAGCCAAAGACATTTTCTCTAATAAACTATGAAGGAGTTCGTCAGTCTTGCGCCCCCACCCATTAAGGTCATTATCTCTAAATTGAACATCCTCAAGATGGCGGATATATAGTTGCCAAGCGTCCCTGATAGCAACATCTTCCTTGCTCGCTGAAGAGAACTCAACATCTATCATATTGAGGGCCTTAACATGGTCGATGTGGAGAACAATGCGGCGCGTTCCCATCAAATCTTTGTAGACCTGCTGCCTCCGGTCCGAACGCTGTCTCCTGTCTTGGAGATGCTGCCCAACCAACACAGCCATTACAGGCCCCATAAATATGGCAACTAACGTCAGAAGCTCAAACAAGTGCTTTTCAACCCATTCCATGTGTAGCCTCACTTTGAATAGTGAGGCTGTAGCACCTTCCCCGAATAATTTCGACTCAAAAATGTGAGACGCCAATCCTAATAGCATCGGTGCCTGTTTCGGTAGCGTCGCAACTCGTGGTGTAATTGGGGGGAGAAGGTTTGTTGGGCGATAGGCCCCGGTTGCGGTCGCATGCGCCCGGCTATTGCACCCGGCTACCGCACCCGGCCAAGGGTGCCCTTGCCGCCGAAGAGATCGTCCACGTAGAGATTGTCGCCCGGCTTGTCGAAATAGCCGTCGGTCACGGTCACTGCCGGTCCCATTTCGAGCAGTTCGCTCACGGTGACGAACTCGTAGCCACGCTTTCGCAGCTCCGGCACCAGCCGGGGCACCAGCAGGTGCGTCTTCTGCGGCACGGCGTTGGCGTGCATCAGGATGATGGCGCCGGGCCGCACCTTGCCCAGGTTCCACTCCACCAGCTGGTCCACGGTGCGCTCAAGTTCATCCTGCTCGCCCTCCACCGACCACTGGATCATGGGCAGCCCCATGGAAGCCAGCAGGTCGCCGGTCCGGGCGTTGTTGCGGCCATAGGGCAGCCGCATCAGGCGCAGGGACTGTGGCACCGTGTTCATCGCATGGCCCAGGCCGCGCTCTTGCGCGCGCGCCTTCAGCGATTCGTAAAGCAACTCGTACTGGGCCTGCGTCCAGTCCATCTGCTGGCGCACCTCGTCCTCGTCCATCAGGGCCAGATTGCCGTGTGTCCAGGCGTGATTGCCCAGCTCGAAAAGCGGGTCGGCCATCAGTTGCAGCGTCTTATCCGGGTGGCTGCGCATCCATTTTCCGCCTGCGAAAAAAGTCGCCTTCACGCCCTGGCTGCGCAGGAAGTTGACGATGTCCTTCTGATATCCCGCCAGATGCGGCGCACGCTCGCACAGGTCAAAGGTCAGGGCCACCACCTTGCGTCCGTCCCGCGGCGTCACGCAGGTGATGACCTGCCTGCGCTCCGGCGTAATCGGGGGCAGCGCGCGCACAGGCGTGGTGCGAAGCGGTGGACGCAGGTCCGGCTCGGGCAGCGTGGCGCGCGCCAGATCGCTGTCGGCCCCGGCCAACTGCTCGTCGAACCAGAGGGCGTGCAGCAGGGCTATCGAGCCATGGGTCGCGGGCGCGGTCTTCCTGGAGGCGCAGCCGCCAGCCAGCAGGATGACCGCCAACAGGAGGGGCAGTGAAAATCGAAACGCAACCATAAAGCGGCCTCCGGCCTTGCAGAAATTTCGCAACCATCAAAGTTTCCTGCAACCTACGGCAAACCTTCAGCCGGATCAATGGTGGCGATATCGAATCATGGTGAAGCCGACATCGCAGCCCAGCATGAACTTGGGGAGCCTGTGCCAGATTCCCCCGGCACTTCCTACCTTCTCAAGTTAAGTGTCCCCCTACAGGGGTGTTCCGGGCGGGTGTCAGCTTACAACCCCGTCGGAAGCGGCGGACACAGAGCGGACATTTTCCTGAAATCCGCCATCAGGCACGAAAAAAGGGTTCCAAGTATTTACTTGAAACCCTTAACTTTCTTGTGGTGGAGCTGGAGGGAATCGAACCCACGACCTCTTGAATGCCATTCAAGCGCTCTCCCAACTGAGCTACAGCCCCACGCTGTTGGGTGGAGGGTAATTAGCCAAGGGGGCGGCGGATGTCAATCGGAAATAGGGCTGGGGGCCGGATTATTGTGGGCGGTGTTCATTGATTCGACTGGCTTCTTGCAGTAAGTAGGGAGCAGGACAGGAACGACAAGGACGATCAATGGCCCAGATACTCAAGCGGATTTTCATCAAACTCATCTGGGTGGGCGTGGTCTTTCTGGGCATCACGGTCATCAGCTTCTGGGTCATCCACCTTGCGCCCGGCTCGCCCACGGATTTGCAGACCACGCTCAATCCCGAGGCGGGCATGGAAGCCCGTGCCCAGCTCGAAAAACTCTACGGCCTCGACCAGCCCCTGCACATCCAGTACGCCAGCTGGATATCGCGGCTGGTGCGGCTCGACTTCGGCCAGTCCATGTCCGGCGACCACCGGCCCGTGTGGGACAAGATCAAGGAGCGGCTGCCGCTCACCTTTGGCATGAACGTGGCCTCGCTGGTCCTGACCCTGCTCATTGCCGTGCCCATCGGCGTGGCCGCGGCGTGGTGGCGGGGCGGCACCTTTGACAGACTCTCCACGGTGGTGGTCTTCATCGGCTTTGCCATGCCCGGCTTCTGGCTGGCGCTGCTGCTCATGCTCTGGCTCGGCATCGCCTGGCCCATCCTGCCCATCTCCGGGCTCACGTCCATGGGGTACGAGACCATGTCCGGGCCGCAAAAGGTCTGGGACGTCATCAAACACCTCATCCTGCCGGTCTTCATCTACACCTCCGGCTCCTGGGCGGGCATGTCCCGCTTCATGCGCTCCTCCATGCTTGAGGTGCTGCGCCAGGACTACATCATGACCGCGCGGGCCAAGGGGCTGCCCAGCCGGGTGGTGCTCTTCAAGCATGCGCTCAGGAACGCGCTCATGCCGGTCATCACCATCCTCGGCCTGTCGGTGCCTGCCCTTATCGGCGGCTCGGTGATCATCGAATCCATCTTTGCCCTGCCCGGACTGGGCCAGCTCTTTTATCAGGCGGTCATGGCCCGCGACTACCCGCTGATCATGGGCAGCCTCGTGCTGGGCGCGGTGCTGACCCTGGCGGGCAACCTGCTGGCAGACATGGGCTACGGGCTGGCCGACCCGCGCGTGCGCCTGGGTGGAGGGCGCGAGCGATGACCCTGCCCGCCCGCATCCGGAAACGACGCCCCCTGAAACGGCCCTCGCCCTGGTCGCGCCACGCCCTGCTGGCGGCGGGCGGGCTCATCGTCGGGCTGATGTCGCTGGGCGCGCTGCTCGCCCCGTGGGTGGCCCCCTATAATCCGGACCTGATCAATGTGGACGCCCTGCTCAGGGCTCCCAGCGCCGCGCACCTGATGGGCACCGACGCCCTGGGCCGCGACGTGTTCTCGCGCATCCTGTTCGGCGGGCGCGTCTCGCTGTGGGTGGGGTTCGTGGCCGTTGGCATCGCCACGTCCATCGGGCTGGTCCTCGGGCTGGTGGCTGGCTACTTCGGACGGCTGGCCGACGAGATCATCATGCGCGGGGTGGATGTCATGCTCTGCTTCCCGTCGTTTTTCCTGATCCTGGCGGTCATCGCCTTTCTGGAGCCGAGCCTGACCAACATCATGGTGGTCATCGGCCTGACGGGCTGGATGGGCGTGGCCCGGCTGGTGCGCGCCGAGACCCTGACCATACGCGAGCGCGACTATGTGCTGGCCGCCCGCGCCGCCGGGGCCGGGTCAAGCCGCATCATCCTGCGCCACATCCTGCCCAATGCCCTGGCCCCGGTGCTGGTCTCGGCCACCCTGGGCGTGGCCGGGGCGATCTTGACGGAATCCTCCCTCTCCTTTCTCGGCCTGGGCGTCCAGCCGCCCGATGCCTCCTGGGGCAACATGCTCCTTGAGGGCAAGGAAGTGCTGGGCATTGCGTGGTGGCTGTCGGTCTTTCCCGGCCTGGCCATCCTCGTCACGGTCCTGGGCTACAACCTGCTTGGCGAATCCCTGCGGGATTTGCTTGATCCGAGGCTGAAACAATGAGCATCCCTCCCTACACCCGCCCTGCGACCCAGAACGATGTCTTTGTCATGGAACAGATCATGCGCGACGCCTTTGCCCAGAGCTACGCCACCTTCATGCCCGAGCAGTACGTGCGCGAGTGGTACGACGGCAACATGGCCGAGCGCACAGTGCGCACCAGCCTGAGCCGGGCCGGGGTGGCCGAGATCATGGGCCGCGTGGTCGGCTTCGTCATGTACTCGGACAACACCATCACCGAGCTGTGGGTGGACCCCATCTACCAGCGGCAGGGGGTGGGCCGCGCCCTGATCCACTGGATCGAGTCCGAGTTCCGGGCCATGGGCTTTCCCACCATCACCCTGTACTGCTACGAGGCCAACCCGGACGCGCTGGAGTTCTTCGGAAAACTGCGCTTTCGCCGGGCGTCGAGCTTTGACTCGCGCAACGTGCCCGGCGGGCCGGTCAAGGTCTACACCATGCTCAAGATGGTCACCAAGCTCAAGGGATGAGCGTGGCGGGCCGGTCTCGCGCCCCGTGCGCCCGGCTTGCGGGCCTGCTGCGTCTGACAGCGTTCTTGGCCGCGTTCTTGGCCGCGCTCCTGGCCCCCTGGCCCGCGCCCGTTGCAAGCTTGGCAGGCGAGCCGCCGACCATCGTCTTTTCACCCGAAGTCCTTGCCCGGACACGCGCGCAGGTGCTGGCGGGCGATCCCGCGCTCATGCCCGCCCTGAGCGCCCTGATCCGGGACGCGGACGCGGCCATGGCCGCCCAGGCCCAGGCCGTGGTCCTCAAGCCCGGACCCCCGCCCGGCGGCGATCTGCACGACTTCTGGTCCCTGGCCCCGGATGCGGCTCAGGACAGCGATCCCTGCGCCGACACATACGACCGCTTGCGCCTGCGCCGCATGGCGCGCGACAGCCTGACCCTGGCCCAGGCGTGGCATCTGACCGGCAACGCCGACTACGCGGGCAAGGGCACGGCCCTGCTCTGGGCGTGGTGCTGCGACTCCCTGACGCGCGCCCGGCCCGCCATGACGTATGCCCATGCCCGGCCCGCCGATATTACCGGCAACCATATCGGCAGCCATACCGGCATCATCGAAGCCCGCGACCTGATCGACGCAGTTGAGGCCGCGTGCCTTCTCGCTGACTCCCCGGCCTGGAGCAGGGCGGTGGACCGCGCGGTCAAGGGATGGTTTGGCGAGTTTCTCCGCTGGCTGCGTGGCAGCGAATTCGGGCGGCAGGCCGCCGCTGACCAGGGCTGCCTCGGCCTGTGGCGCGACGCCCAGGTGGCTGCCTTTGCCCTCTTTGTCGGCGATGGTGCCCTGGCCCGCGACACGGTCGAGGGTTCCTGCCAACGCATGGCGGCCATGACCATTTCCGGCAGGCCCGCGCCAAGCGGTTTTGCCCTCCGGGCCATGCTCACGCTGGCTGCCGTGGGCGAGCGGGCGGGGGTGAACATCTGGGGTCACGATTCCCTCGGGCGGGCCATGGAGGGTGTCCGGCCAGACTCGCCGTGCAGCCACGCGCCCGACTGCGCCGATCGATTGGTCCCTCCGGACCTCACCCCCTTGCTGCTCCGGGCCGCCATGGCACTCCAGGGGCCGCGATACGGCGAACTCGTCGAAGAATTGCCCCAGGATTCCCGCGCCCGACTGTTTCATTGACCGCCCGTGGCGGCCAGGGCTGCCTTGCGCCATGGGGCGATTCCGCCATGAACACCGCATCTTCCCGGAGCGGGAACAAGAAGGCCCCGTGTCATGCGGGGCCTCCTGTTCTCAAAGGTGATGGTCAAAGGTCAGGCAGCGGCTTTTTCGTGCGCTTGTCGATAAGCGACGATGTCAGCCACGGTGCATACGGGCAGGCCGTGCTTGTGCGCAAAGGCCACGATCTCGGGCAGGCGGGCCATGGTGCCGTCCGGGTTGGTCAGCTCGCAGAGCACGCCGCAGGGGGCGAGCCCGGCCATGCGGGCCATGTCCACGGTGGCCTCGGTGTGGCCGCCGCGCTCCAGCACGCCGCCGGGCCGGGCGCGCAGGGGGAAGACATGGCCGGGGCTGGCCAGGTCCGAGGGCAGGGCGTTGTCGGCCACTGCGGCCAGGACCGTGGCCGTGCGGTCGGCGGCGGACACTCCGGTGGTCACGCCGCGCGCGGCCTCGATGGAGATGGTGAAGGCGGTCTGATAGCGGCTGTCATTGTGCTCCACCATCATGGGCAGGTTCAGGGAGCGGGCCTTCTCGTCGGTCAGGCACAGGCAGACGATGCCGCTGCACTCGCGGATGAGCAGGGCCATCTGGGCCTCGGTCAGGGTCTGGGCGGCGAAGATGAGATCGCCTTCGTTCTCCCGGTCCTCGTTGTCGGTGACCAGGATGCCGTGGCCGTCGCGCAGGGCGGCCAGGGCGTTTTCGACGCGTTCGGCAGGGGTGCCGAACAGGCTGAGCAGGGACTGATTCATCATGGAACTCCTTGAAGAGTCTGGGTGAATCAGGGCGCAAGGAAAGACAGTCTCCCGGATGCGGGCGTAGACAAACGCGGACACACGGGAGCAGACGTGGGCCGGGCGCAGGCGCGCGGCCACGGTGCGGACTGTCTCATTCTCTTTCATCCGGACTGTTACCGTCGGCCCCGGAGTCGCACCGGGTCTGCTGACCTCCCCCGCGCGGGGGAGCGCTCGCGGGCTTTCCGGCCAAGGCCGGATCACCGCCGGTGGGGACTTTCACCCCGCCCTGAGAACAAGTGGGGTGATGAAAGACCAGATCGTCCGTCATGTCAAGCCTGCGCCCAGTGGAAACAGGGGGGCGGGTCAGGCCTGAACAGTCAGGGAGATCGGCCGCGAGATCGGCAGGGAGAAGCTGAAAACACTGCCCTTGCCCGGCTCGGATTCGACACGGATGCGACCGCCGTAGTGCTCGACGATCTCCTTGCAGATGGCCAGCCCGAGGCCGGTCCCGGCAGAGCGCCCCGCGTCCCTGTACTCCCCGGTGGATTGGTAGAAAACCTCGAAGATGCGCTCCCTGTCCTCGAGCAGCACGCCGACGCCGGTGTCGCTGACCGAGAACTCGATGGCGTCACCGCTTCGGCGCGCGGCAATGCGGATGTATCCGCTCTCGGTGTGCCTGGCCGCGTTGCCCAGCAGGTTGATCAACACCTGATGGATGCGGTCGCGGCTCACGCGCAGGGTGGGCAGGTCCGGGGCAACGTCGGTGGTCAGTTCCACCTGCGGATTGTCCCCCAGTTGCCCGGCGATGGCCTCGCCCGCGTCGCGCACCAGTTCCGCCGGGGTTACCTCGTCTTCGTGCCAGTCCACCTTGCCTGCCGAGATCTTGCTGAAGTCGAGCAGGTCGTTGATGAGCCGACTCAGCCGCTCTGCCTCTGCCCTGACGATCTTGTAGTTTTGCAGGTGCTTGGCGATTTTTTCTGGCGGCTCGGCGCTGGCCGCGAGGCTTGGCTCAAAGGTCTCCTTGAAGGTCCGTTCCATGAGCTTGACAAAGCCGAGGATCGAGGTCAGCGGGGTGCGCAGCTCGTGGGAGGTGGAGGAGAGAAAATGCGACTTGGCCTGATCCAGCCACTGGAGTTCCCGGTTGGCCTTTTCCAACTCGGCGGTCCGCTCCCTGACCTTGCGCTCCAGGTCGTCGTGCGCGGTCTGGAGCGCGGTCCGGCTCTCGTCGATCTGATGGAGCATGGCGTTGATGTTCCGGCTCAGCTCCGCGATTTCGTCCCGGCCCTGGACCGTGACCTCTCCGCTGCCGTTCAGTGTCTTGACCTCGGCGTTGAGCCGCTCCATGCGGGAGAGCACCTTGCTTTGCAGCAGGTAGAACACGAGCAGGCTGAAGGCGACCAGGACTGCGGCCAGGATCATGAAGTTGAGGTTGGCCACGGAGCGGCCCTGCCTGGAGATCGAGCGCTCCCGGACCGCCTTGACCACAAGCGCGGGCTGGCCGTCCGCATCGCGCAGCAGGGCGTAGCCGTTGATGATGTCTGCGTCCTGCTCCTCCACGAACAGCCCGTCGCCGTGGGTGAGCGATTCCAGCGTGACCGGGGCCAAGCCGGTGTCGCCGTCTGCGACCGGGAAGAATTCAACCGGGAGTTCGAGCCGCTCGGCTATGGCCTGCCGGGTTTCCTCGGTCAGCAGGCGGGCCATGAGCATGCGCCCGGCGGGCGGCCCCAGGTCCTGTGAGTTGAGGATGTCGCGGCGGGCGAAGAACAGGATTCCTTCGGGCACGGCCAGCAGTCCCTTGATCTCTCCCTGCCCGTTGGCGGGCCGTTCCATGACCGCTGCCATGAGCCGCTCAAGCATGGGGGTGTCGTCGTTTCGCTCGGTGTCCAGGGCGCGGCCAAAGACGAGGCGGCCCTGGGTGTCCGTGATGATAATCGCGTTCAGCGACTGGTTGTCAAAGGTCTCAATGGGCAGGTTGGACTCGATGTATTCCGGGTTGCCGGTCCTGGCGAAATCGTAGGTGTCGTCCCAGGAGGACCAGTCCCACACGAAGGTGCCGAGCGCTTCGATTTCGCGCAGTACCTCGTTTCTGACCCTTCTGGCATCGGCGACCGCGAATTCCCGCTCCAGGGTGTCGAATCCCTGCTTGACCACGGACTGCGAAACCCAGGATTCGATGGCCACAAAGACAAGAGTCAGGGCGGCGATGCTGATGAAGGTGATGTTTCTCAGTTTCATGGCGGGTCGGGTTGGAGGTTGCCTGCCGGGGATAGGTGTCGACGGTTTTCCACGCTAGCCTGTTTCCACGGGTCGTGCAATGGGCATGACAACCAGAGGGCGGTCCCATGCTCGCCATTTCCTCTCCCGGAAGTCGAGTTTGATCAAGGTGTTCGTGTCCTCTTGCCCCCCTCGTGTTTATGGGGTAAGCGAACTCTCCATGCATGAAATGTCAATAGTCGAATCCATCCTCGGCATCCTGCGCGAGGAAATGGTCAAATACGACGGCCAACGCCTCAGGAAGGTGGTGGTCAGGAACGGCGCGCTGGCTGGCATCGTCACCGAATCGCTGCTTTTCGCCTGGGAGGCGCTCACGCCCGGCGGCGAGTTCGACGGCGCACAGCTTGAGGTGGTCGAGATCCCCATCCGGGTGGCCTGCGGCGAGTGCGGCGAGGAGTTCAGCCCGGAGCACGCCCGCTGCATGCCCTGCCCCAAGTGCGAGGCGCTGCTCGGCCACAAGGTCTTGCAGGGAAAGGAAATGCTCATCGATTCCATAGAGATCGACGACGCGTAAGCAATAAGGAGAGGAATCGCCATGTCCCAGGAAGTCAGCATTGTCCGCAACGTGCTTGAGGCCAACGACAAGCTCGCTGAAGAGTTGCGGGCCACGTTCAAGGCCAAGAAGATACTCTGTCTGAACCTCATGAGCTCGCCCGGCGCGGGCAAGACCACGCTGCTGGAGCGCACCCTGACCGACCTGAAGGACGAGTTCCGGATGGCTGTGGTCGAGGGCGACCTGCAAACGGACAACGACGCCCGGCGTGTGGCCGCCACCGGCGCCCAGGCCGTGCAGATCAACACCGAGGGCGGCTGCCATCTCGATTCGGGCATGGTCCTTGAGGCCATCAAGGCCCTGGACCTGGACGGGGTGGACATCCTGTTCGTGGAGAACGTGGGCAACCTCGTCTGTCCGGCTGAGTTCGAGGTGGGCGAGGACTACAAGGTCACGCTCCTGTCCGTGGCCGAAGGTGACGACAAGCCTGAGAAGTATCCCCTCATGTTCCACATCTCCGCAGTCATGCTGCTCAACAAGATCGATCTGCTGCCCTATGTGGACTTTGACCTGGCCAAGGCCGAGGGCCACGCCCGCAAGCTGAACAAGGACATCAAGGTCTTTCCCGTGTCCGCCAGAAAAGGCGAGAACATGGATGGCTGGTACGACTGGCTCCGCGCCAAGCGGGCCGAGAAGCTCTAGCCCGGCAGCTTTCCTGCACCGATCCGAACCCCCTTGCCCCGGCGAGGGGGTTTTTGTGTGGAGGTTCGGGGCGGGTGTGCGAAACAGCGTCCCGAACCATTGGCATAATTGCGTCGAGGGGGTATGCTCGCGCCATGCCTTTTCCCCAAGACCTGGCCCTGGAAGAAGTGTTCGCGTCCATCGCCGACGGCCTCTTCACCGTGGACACCGATTGGAACGTGACCTACTTCAACGAGTCGGCCCAGCGCATCACCGGCATTGCCGCCGATGAGGCCGTGGGCCGCAAGTGCTGGGACGTGCTGCGCTCCAGCCTGTGCGACGGCCAGTGCGTCATCGACCACTGCCTGCGTTGCAGCGGGCGCGTGGTCAACAAGTCCATCTTCATCGTCCGGGGCGACGGCACCAGGGTGCCGGTGTCCATCTCGGCCTCGCCGCTGCGCAACAGCCGGGGCGAGGTGGTGGGCGGGGTGGAGACCTTCCGTGATCTGACCGAGATCCATGTCATGCGCAAGAAGGTCGAGGGGCTGTACCGGTTCGAGGACATCATAGGCCGCAGTCCGGCCCTGGAAAAACTCTTCGGCATCCTGCCGCAGGTGAGCTCAAGCGAGGCCACGGCGCTCATTCTCGGCCCATCTGGGACGGGCAAGGAGCTGTTCGCCCGCGCCATCCACGCCTTGAGCCCGCGCAAGGACGGGCCGTTCGTGGCAGTCAACTGCGGCGCGCTGCCCGACAGCCTGCTCGAATCCGAGCTGTTCGGCTACAAGGCCGGGGCGTTCACCGACGCGCGCACGGACAAGCCGGGCCGCATCGCCCTGGCCGAGGGCGGTACCGTGTTTCTCGACGAGATCGGCGACCTGCCGGGCCTGCTCCAGGTCAAGCTGCTGCGCTTTCTGCAGGAGAAGACCTACGAGCCCCTGGGCGGGCTGGGGCCGGTCAGCGCGGATGTGCGCGTGGTGGCCGCCACCAATGCCGACCTGCACGCCCGCATGGCCGAGGGGTTGTTCCGCCAGGATCTCTACTACCGGCTCAACGTCGTCTCCCTGCGTCTGCCCGCCCTCAGGGACAGGCGCGAGGACATCCCCCTGCTCATCGACCACTTTGTGGACGAGTTCAACACGGTCCAGGGCAGGGCGGTCCGGGGCGTCAGCGAGGACGTGCTCCAACTGCTCATGCGCCACGAGTATCCCGGCAACATCCGCGAGCTGGAGAATATCCTGGAATACGCCTTTATCCTGTGCAACGCCGGGTTCATCCAGATCGAGCACCTGCCGGAATATCTCCATCCCGCCGGGCGCTCGGCCCAGGGGGCCGACCTGTGCGGCACCATGGAGGAGATCAAGTGCCGCGCCGCATGGCGGGCCGTGGAGCGGCAGGGCGGCAGGAAGATGGCCGCCTGCCGCGAGCTCGACATCTCCAAGGACACCCTGCGCCGACTGCTCGCCCGCTGCCCCGACGACGCAGAATAAGTCCTTTCCGGAGCGCATGGGCGCAAAAATCGCCCACCCTCCGGCGCGGCTTTCCCGCATTCATCAGTCATAATTGAACAAACGCCCATGGCACGGTCCATGCTCTATGAAAAGCATGTCGGATCGGTCCTGCTGGGGGTGGAGCTTGCATGCGCCATGAACCCGGAACGCTGCTCTGTCTGGCGTGCTATCAGGACCGGCTGGCATCCGTCTGCGAGAATGCGGACGAGTACAAGCTATTTGAAATACGTGACGACACTATTTACCCCGCAGGCCGCCTATCCCTTCCCTCAAAGGACCCTATGGACAGGACATCCGCCATATTGGCCTGCGGGGTAACCTTTTTGTTGTGCGGAGCCATCGGCGTTGACACCCGCGCCCGTCTCCAGGGCAACGGGGTGGGCGTCATCCCCTGGCTCACCGGCAGGATCGACGAGGTGGTGGCCGCCTATCAGGACGGCACCCTGGCCGGTCTGACCATGCCCGGCTGCCGCCGCCCCGGAACCGACAGCGGGGAGAGGCCGCCCCAGGCGCGCAAGGGGCGGGAGTGAATCCCGTTGGCGAATTTGACTTTTTCCCGACTGTGGTTATCTCTAGATCACTTCAGTCGAAACAGGATGCCCGTGATGCGGGCCAACACCTTTCGCGGCCCTGGGCCGCTTTTTTCAGGAGAGTGTCATGAGTGAATGCAGTGGGTGCGCCTCAGCCGCGCCGGACGGCAGCTGCTCCAGCGAGAGCGGATGCGACAAGGCTGACGAGAAGCTTCAGAAGACCCTGGGCCGCATCCGGCACAAGATAGTGGTCATGTCCGGCAAGGGCGGGGTGGGCAAGTCCACCGTGGCCGCCAACATCGCCGTGGCCCTGTCCCTGGCCGGCAAGAAGGTCGGCCTGCTCGACGTGGACGTGCACGGTCCGAGCATCCCCCGCCTGCTTTCCCTCAAGGGGCAGAAACCGCACATGGGCGATCATGTCATGGAGCCGGTGCCCTGGAGCAAGAATCTCTCGGTCATGTCCCTCGGATTTCTGCTGGAGGACGACAAGCAGGCCGTGATCTGGCGCGGGCCGGTCAAGATGGGGCTGATCAAGCAGTTCGTGGAGGATGTCATGTGGGGCGACCTCGACTTCCTCATCGTGGACTGTCCCCCCGGCACGGGCGACGAGCCGCTCTCCACCCTGCAAACCCTCGGACCCACGGCCATCGCGGTCATCGTCACCACGCCCCAGGGCGTGGCCGTGGACGATGTGCGCCGCTCGGTCTCCTTTGTGGGCGAGCTGGGCAACCGGGTGCTCGGCATTGTCGAGAACATGTCCGGCTTTGCCTGCCCGGACTGCGGCGCGGTCCACAACATCTTCAACACCGGCGGCGGCGAAGAGCTGGCCAGGGAGGCCGGGGTCCGCTTCCTGGGCCGCATCCCCCTGGACCCCGAAGTCTCTATTTCGGGCGACGAGGGGTTCCCCTTCATGAAGGTCCACCGCGACACGGCCACGGGCAAGGCCATGCAGCAGGTCATCGAGCCCCTGCTCGCCTTCCCGGACTAGACCGCCGACCTGTTTCGCAGAGAATGACAAAGGCCGGGTTCGCCCGGCCTTTTTTTTGCGGATTGTGAGCCAGGTTCAACGCCGGGGTTCAAAGCGGCTTTGCACCGGGGCGGAAACGGGGTAGTGAACGAGACATGCCCAGATACATGAAAAACCTCCTCACCCTGGTCGGGGTGATCATTGTCGCCTCGTTCCTGGCGTTTCTCTATGAGAGCGTCGCCGGGCTGGCCGCCTTTGCCGGGCGGTTCAACCCGGCCCTGGAGCCATGGGCTTTCTGGGCGCTCTTCATTCCGGTCCTGGTTTCGCTGGGCTGGGCGCTGGCCGTGGCCCTGGTCCGGCCAAAGCCCATGCTCGTGTATGCAGACCCCACGCCCGAGGATCTGGCCGAATTCCGGCGCACCCTGGGCCAGCGGCTGCGCAGCAACCGGACCCTGCGCGAGGCAGGCGTGCGCGTGGTCTCGGACGCGGACCTCGAAGCGGCCCTTGGCGTGCTCAAGGCCAGGGCCGACAGCGAGATACGGACCACGGCCAAGCAGGTCTTCATCAGCACGGCCCTGGCCCAGAACGGGCGGCTGGACGCGCTGGTGGTCCTCTTTCTCATCACCCGGCTGACGTGGCGCATTTCCCGGCTCTACAACCAGCGGCCCCATTATCGGGAAATGATCAATCTCTACGCCAATATCGCCGTGACCTCGTTCTTGGCCGGGGCCATCGACGAGCTGGGCGTGGACGAGTACGTGCGCGAGCTGATGGGGCCGCTGGTGGGCGGCTCGGCCATCGGCGCGGTGCCGGGCGCCCAGGCCGTGGCCGGGGTCATCACCGCCTCGGTCCTGAGCGGCTCCACCAACTGCCTGCTCACCCTGCGCTGCGGCATCGTGGCCCGCGACTATCTGAGCCTGCGCCTCGACGCCAGGGGGGCCATGCGCCGCTCGGCCACGCTGGAGGCCTCGAAACTGTTCGTGACCATGAGCGCGGAGACCGTGCTCTATGTCACCAAGGCCCTGGTCAGGGGCTCGACTTCGGCGGTCAGATCCGGGTCGGTGCGAGCCTTCCAGGGCGTGAGCGGTGCGGTGTCCGGCGCTGTCTCCGGCACGGTCGGGGCCGTGGGCGGGGGAACCAGGAGCCTGGGTCGGACCGTGGGCCAGGCTGCGGGCCGGGCAGGCGCGGCGGCCAGAAGCGCGGCGGCCAAGGCCCTGGAAAGGCTCAGGGCCGTCCGCAAGGGAGCAAAGAGCAGGGCAGGGGGCGTGGCCGGGAAAACGACCGGGAAAGCGGCTGCGGATCAGGGCCGGATCGCCCGTGCGGGCCGCCGTGTGGCCGGGTTCTTTGGCCGGGGCAAGGCAAAGGCCGCCAGCGGAGATGATCCGCGGGGCTGATGGCATCGGCGACCCACCCCATGCAGACCGTTTTTGCCAAGATTTCCTGCCGCTGGCAGGGAGAAATTTTTGACAAAATCCAGTGTCAGGCTCTTGCTTTTATTTTTCTGGTGGCCTACGCTTAAAACCATTATACCAGCGGCACCCGTGGAGGCGCGGTCTGAATGTTGTCCGGCGCTGGTTGGAATAGAGACAGGGATATCAAGAAGCGGCGTGCATCTTGTGCGTTGCTTCTTTAAGTTTGGTGTACGGGCGCCATTCGTTGTCACTCATTCTTTCAGGAGACTTTTTCCAATGTCCAAGAACATTTATGTCGGCAATCTGCCCTGGTCCGCCACCGAAGACGAAATCCGTGCAGCGTTTGGCGCGTACGGCGAGGTGACCTCCGTCAAACTCATCGAAGATCGCGAGACTGGTCGTCCCCGCGGCTTCGGCTTCGTCGAGATGGACGATGCCGGCGCTCTTGAAGCCATCGAGAACCTGGATGGCAAGGATTTCGGCGGTCGCAACATCAAGGTCAACGAGGCCAAGCCCCGCGCGGAACGCCCCCGTTGGTAGCCTTCATATCCGGGAAATAATCTGGTCCCCGGCGCCCGCCTCTCTTTCGGGAGGCGGGCGTTTTCTTTCTCGCAACCATTCAGCCCAGAGGAGGACCATTGGTCAACCGTAACTACAAGTTCGAAAAGCGTCAGAAGGATTTGGCGAAACAGAAGAAAAAGGAAGAGAAGATGCAGCGCAAGATGACGCGCAAACAGTCGGACGACCAGGACGGCCAGCCCGACAACGATCCTGGTGATGACTCCGACGAGCAGGCCCCGGCAGACAAGGACGAGGAGAGCTAGGCGTCAGCCGCCGCTCCCGGCCTTGTGCCGGGCGAGAGGCCCGATCCCGCATATCCGGGATCGGGTCTTTTTTTTGGTCCGGATTTCTGGCCGGGCCCAGGGCCGCGCTCCGGTGCCAGAGCGCGAAACGAGAAAGGCCTCCTTGCGGAGGCCTGAACTTTCTCGGTGCAAAAAAGGAAGATGCTTTTCTTTTAGCAGGAGGTGTGCCAAACGTTGGATGTTGTGCGTATAAAAAATTTATAGTATAAAAACAGCTAGTTGTGATTGGCGTTTGTTTGGGCTTTCGTCGGTAGCGCGCCTGCCTGGGTATAAAAATTTCAACATGTCCGGCCCTGGCCCGTGTCTGGGCCAAATTTTTCGACCCGGTTCCAGGGAATCCAGGGATGCGCTGTCAGAGGCAGGGCGGTTTTGGCTGGCTGGCGGGCGTGGTCGATCAGACGAAGCGGTACATGAGGATGAAATGGCAGGCGCTGCCGCCGATGACGAAGAGGTGGAAGATCTCGTGGAATCCGAGGGAGCCGGGGAAGGGATCGGGCCGCTTGAGGGCGTAGATGACCGCGCCCAGGCTGTAGAGCAGCCCGCCGGACACGAGCCAGGTCAGCCCGGCCAGGGGCAGGCTCCTGACCAGGGGGTAGATGCCGACCAGGGCTATCCAACCCATGCCCAGGTAGATGGCCGTGGAGAGCCAACGCGGGGCCGTGATCCACAAGACCTTGAGCAGGATTCCGGCCAGGGCGACGGTCCAGACGACGGAGAGGATGGACCACCCCCACGGGCCGCGCAGGGTGATGAGGCAGATGGGCGTGTAGGTGGCCGCGATGGAGATGAAGATCATGGAGTGGTCCACCCGGCGCAGGACGCGGACGCCCCGCTCGTCAAGGGGCAGCCAGTGGTAGAGGGTGCTGGCCGTGTAGAGCAGGATCATGCCGCCCCCGAAGATGGAGAAGGCCACGATGTGCAGGGGTTGGACCGGATCAAGGGAGCGCAGGATGAGCGCGACCGTTCCGGCCACGGCCAGGGCCGCGGCAACGCAGTGGGTCAGGCCGTTCATGGGGTCGCGCAGAAAGCGGAACATGGCTTCTCCTGGGTTGCTCCAGCCAGATCACTACCCCCATTCTCGGGGTGAAACAAGTGCTTGAACCGGTCGCGTCAGTCCATGAGCATGGGGGGCGCTTCGGGCTTGGAGCACTGCTCGGCATCGGCGAGCATGTCGGCCAGGGTGAAGGAGTTGAGGCGCTGGTACATGGCCTCTGCCGCTTCGACCCACAGCCTGCTGGTGAGGCAGACGCTGCGGCGCTGGCAGTCCTTCTTGCCGGTGCGGCATTCCACCAGCGAGTCGTCGCCCTCAAGCACGCGGACCAGCTCGCCTATGAGGATTTCGGAGGCGGGCCGGGCCAGGGTGTGGCCGCCCCTGGGGCCGCGCTTGCTGACCACATAGCCGCCGTCCTTGAGCCTGCGAATGAGCTTTTCGAGGTATTTGGTGGAAACCCCCTGCCGCTCGGCGATGTCCTGGATCCTGACCGGGCCGGGGCCGCAGTGCTGGGCGATGTCCAGAGCCATCCGTGTGCCGTATCTGCTGCGCGTGGTGAGTCGCATGGTCCCCCTGGCTGTTTTTGGTGTATGCCGGCGTTGCCGGTCAATGCAACCCGCAGGGGTCGGGAAAGCCGACTTCCTACTGGTTGGAATCATTGCACTACGCGAATTATGGGTTCGTCATGGAGGGAAATTAGCACAAAAGGAACGGCGCGACAATGATTCGCAGCCTCAAAACCGCGCCCCGTGGCTCACTCCTGGCTTGCGGGACGGCTGCGGCTTTTCATGTAGGCGGCGATGCCGAAGATGCCGAGGATGTAGCCGATGCCGCCGACGACCTCGGTCATGCCTGGTCCGGGCTGGTTCAGCTCGGCGAGCATCTGCTTTATCGGGGCCAGCTCGCGGCGCAGCATGGCGTCTGCCTGGGCGGCGGTGAGTGGGGCAGCGGTGAGCTGGTCCTGCTGACCGGTCGTCATCGACAGGGTGGGCGTGGGCGCGACCTGCGCCGGGGCAGGGGTGGCCGATTGCGCCGGTTGTACCGCAGCCGTCCCGGCAGTCGTCCCGGCAAGGGTCGCAGCTGCCGCCAGTTCCTCGGCCTTGATGGTCCACTTGGCCTGATGGCCTTCGCCTGCCGTGAGCAGGAGGCGCAGGTCCATGGCTCCGGCGCGCGCCTGCTCCGGAACCGGGAAGGCAAAATGCCCTGTGTCGTCGGTGGTGCCGGAGAGCAGACGCTGCCCCGTGGTCGCGTCAAAGACCTCGACAGTGCCGCCCATGACCCGGCTGGTGCGGCTGTAGCCGCTGTCCGTGACCACGGTGTCGCCGTCCACATAGGCGAAGATGTTGACCCGGTGGGCGTGGCTGGCCGGGGCCAGGCAGAGGATGGCGGCCAGGAGGGCGCAGGCGGCAAGGGCGTATCGGGTCATGACGGCTCCGGGATCAGTTGATGGGTGCGGCCAGGGCCTCGGGCTTGACCTTGGCGAGAAAGGTGTAGGCAAAGCCGGTGATGACGCCCTCGATGACCATGATCGGCAGATGGGCCGCCAGTAGGGCGCCCGCCGCGCTGTTGAAGGCGTCGCCCGACAGGGCCAGCGAGCCGGCGGTGAGCACGGCGCTGAGCAGCACGGCCACGAACCCGCAGGCAAAGGCGGCGGCAAAGCGGAAGGTCGTCCCTTTGGCCAGCAGGGGACGGAAGAGGAAATAGCACAGCACTGCCGGTGCGGCCATGTTGAAGGTGTTGACGCCAAGGGAGGTCAGCCCGCCGTACTGGAAGAGCACGGCCTGGAGCAGCAGGGCCACCAGGATGGACGGAAAGGCCGCCCAGCCGAGCATGACGCCCAGCAGCCCGTTGAGCACCAGATGCGCGCTCACCGGCCCGATGGGCACATGCACCAGGGAGGCGATGAAAAAGGCCGCCGAGAGGATGGCCACGGGCATGATCCGGTCGTAGTCGGTCCTCTTCAGCCCGATGGCCGTGCCCGCAATGGCCAGGGCGGCCCCGCCGAGCAGCACGGGTGCGGACAGGACTCCTTCGGAAATGTGCATGTGCTGTTCGCCCCGATGTTGTGCCGGATCGCCGCACTCCCGCACGGGCGGGCCTTGGGCGAATAGCTGCGGCGTGTGAACAATCCGGATTCCGTATACGCCCATCCGCGCCGCAAGGCAAGGGGGCGCGCGGATCGGCCGGTCAGGCCGGGGGGCACACTAGTCGAAATCGGCGAGCAGGGCGCTGATCTGGACCCCGGCGATGACCGGGGTCTCGTTGTAGCGGGCGCGGATGCGGTACAGGGCGTGGTGCAACTGGCCCGAGGAGATGCCGTTCTTCAGGGCAGTATGGGCCTCGATGAAGGCGGCCAGGGAGTCGCACACCTTGAGCAGGGGGCCGTCCTTGGGGTCCAGGGAATCCTGGTTGAACCCGCCTGCGAGCTGGGCCTCGTCGGCCTCGACCACGGCCCCGTCCTGGCAGATGGTGGCCTTGAACTCGCTGCCCACGGCCAGGCCGAGCAGGTATTCGAGCCGGTCCGCGATGACCGAATAGCCGCCCTCCTTGAGGGGGGTGAGCACGACCCGGTGCAGCTCGCGGTTTTCATACTCGTGGATGAGGTCCGCGATGTCCTGGGACGAGCTTTTGACCGGCGAGATGATGTCGCGGGTCAAAAGCTCCGGCAGGTCGTGGAACAGCCCGGCAAAGAAGTTGTTCTGGCAGCGGGCGCGGCAGGCGCCCACCTCCATGCTGAAGAACCAGGAGAAGGCGGCCACGATGAACAGATGCCCCAGCACCGAGGTTTCGGGCACGCGCGGGGTCTGGGACCAGCGCTTCTGGAAGCGCAGCCTGCCGCACATGCGCGCGAACCGGCCAAAGACGTTGCTGTCCTCGTCCAGCAGCTCGGCCACGCCCGTGATGTCGCGCATGGCGCTCAAGCGGTCGATGAAGCTCTGCTCGATCTCTATCAGCTCGTGGTCCATGCGGTTGATGGATTTGAGCAGCTTGAATTCTGAATAGCTGGCGTAGAGATGGGCCGCATGCAGGATGCGCCGGGCCAGCCCGGTGTCCTCGGGCTGCATGAGATAGGCGGACATGCGGCGCATGAAGTCGTCGCCCAGGGGCGTGATGCGCGGGCGCAGCTCGGAGAGGACCCAGTTGGTCAGGGTCTGGTAGTCCGCCGGGTTCTCCTTGATGCGGTAGAAGACAGGCGGCTTGATGTCGGTGATGACGAGGCGGTAGAGATAGTCAAAGATGCCGCCCTCGACGATGGATTCGCCCAGAGCGCGCTTGCTGGCCACATCCATGGACCCGGAGTTGAGCACGAACAGAAGCCAGGCCACGATCATCTTGTGGGCCTGCTTGTCCACCTCCACCAGCTCCATGGGCCGCAGCTTGTCGTTCCAGCGTTTCATGAACGCGCCAGAAAAAATGAGTTCGAGCAGACTCTTTCTAATGATCACCGACATGGCTGGCTCCGTGGCTGGTCAGGGGAGATAGGGGTTGAAATACCCGTAGTTGATCCAGGGCAAACCCTTTTTCAGCCGTTTTTTGAAGTTCATGAAGCCCATGCACGGGGAGTGGCCGAACGGGGCCATCAGGCGCAGGTACAGCTCCGGATCGAGGTTGAGGTTTCTGAGCTGGACAAAGTCGTAGCGGCAGGTCTCGCCCAGTTCGATGAGTGCGGCCAGCTCCTCCTCGGTATCGGTGATGCCGGGGAAATAGAGCAGGTTCAGGGAGATGAACAGCCCCACGTCGTGGGCCTTGGCCGCGGCCTCGCGCACGTCGTCAAAGGTATACCCCTTTGGCCGGTAGTAGGCCTCGTAGGGGCCGGGTCTGGCCGAGTTGAGGCTGATGCGGATGGAGTTGACCCCGGCGATCTTGAGGGCGGGCATGGCCTGGGGCCGGGAGCAGTTGGTGTTGACATTGACCGTGCCGGTGCCGCCGTCGGCGCGGTAGGCCTTGACCGCCTCGCAGATGAGCTCGGCCTCGAGCAGCGGCTCGCCCTCGCACCCCTGACCAAAGGAGAAGATGGGGTTGCGCTCGCGCGCCTCGTGCCGGCGCATGATCTGGACGATCTCCTCTGCCGTGGGCGTGAAGGCGATACGGCACTGGGGCGAGGGAAAGCCCGAATCCTCGGGCTGATGGGAAATGCAGCCCACGCACTGGGCGTTGCAGGTGCGCGAGGTGGGCAGCGGACACTCGAACCGGCCCAGGGCGAGATTCTTGGCCGCCGGGCAGCCGTTGGTCAGGGCGCACCCGGCCAGATGGTTGACCAGTCGGTTCTGGGGCATCTCCGTGATGAGCTGGTGCGCGCCCGCCTCGATGCGGTCCGGCGGGATGTGCGTGAAGACCTGCCGTTTGTCTTCGTCCACCTGTTTGGCGCAGACCCAGAATTTGCCGTTGGCAAAGCCGATGGCCGCGTAGGAGAGCAGGGGCAGGATGGGCGCGCCGTCGTCGGTCTCGTAGGCCGCGATGCCGGTGACGGTGTTGCCGGGGCAGGCAAAGGCGGCCACGGCCAGCTCTTCCATGACCTCGGTCTGGCCGGTCTCCGGGTCGTAGCCCATGGCGTGGCGGCCCGGCAGCAGGAAGAACTCCGACTCCTCGGGCAGCGGCGTGATCTCGTCGGGCCGGGGCAGGCCGAACTCGTTGCCCCGGCGGCAGAGCATGAGCAGATCCGGGTGGTCGTAGATTTCGCCTTCCGGGGTGGCGAAGAGCATGTGCGGCTGGGGTTTTTTCTTTGACGGCATGCCGGGGTTATACGGGAAAACGGCGAGCCAGGGCAAGGAGTGAATGCGCGTTGGCTTGGACTGGTCTGCGCAGCACTGCCTGTGGCCCGTTCGCTCCGCGCCAGACAGGAAAAGGCCGACACCATGAGGGTGTCGGCCTTGAATGAACCGTGTATCCCGGAAGCGGCTTAACGCTTGGAGTACTGGAAGCTGGCGCGGGCGCCGCGCAGGCCGTACTTTTTGCGTTCCTTCTTGCGTGCATCGCGGGTCAGCAGACCGGCGGGCTTGAGCACGGCGCGAAGCTCGGGGTTGATCTCGCACAGGGCGCGGGAGATGCCGTGGCGCAGGGCCTCGGCCTGTCCGGTGACACCGCCGCCGGTGCAGTTGGCCTTGATGTCAAACCGTTCGAGCATGCGCACCAGTTTGAGCGGCTGCTGGACGATCATCTGCAGGGTCTTGCGGGGGAAGTAGTCCTCAAAGGGACGACCGTTGACGGTGATCTGCCCGGTCCCGGCGTAGAGGCGGGTGCGGGAGATGGCGTTCTTTCTCTTGCCAGTGCTGTAAGTGAAATCGCTCATGATAATCCCCGATTAGATATCCAGAGTTTTGGGAGCCTGGGCAGCGTGCGGGTGCTCGGAACCGGCGTAGACCTTGAGCTTCTTGAGAAGCTGGGCGGCCAGGCGGTTCTTGGGCAGCATGCCCTTGACTGCGGCGGTGATGACGTTCTCAGGCTTCTTGTCCAGCATCTCGCGCAGGGTCTTTTCCTTGAGCCCGCCGGGATGGTTGGAGTGCTTGTAGTACATCTTCTTGTCGAGCTTCTGGCCGGTCACCTTGATCTTCTCGGCGTTGATCACGACGATGAAGTCGCCCATGTCCATGTGGGGGGCGAATTCAGGCTTGTGCTTGCCACGCAGACGGGTGGTGATCTCGGTGGCCAAGCGGCCGAGGATCTTGTCGGTGGCGTCGACGATGAACCATTCGCGGTTCGCGTCTTCCGGCTTGGGGCTATATGTCTTCATGGTGAATGCTCCTTGCGCAAACTGAGAAGGGGACTTTTACGGAGTTTGATTCCGTGTGTCAACCCATTTTTCAGACCGCCGATACCGTATCGTCTGCCGCAGCCCTTGGCCCCGGCGGATGATTTGATCGGCAGTCCTTGTCAACTGTCGTTTATGGCGTTCGCCCGGTCATGGTCTGCGCTGCCAAAGGAACGGGGTGTAACGGGGTTGTTCCTTGGGCCCGCCTCTCGCGACCGGGAGACCGGTGATACACAAAAATCTATCCGGCCACAAGCTCTTTCAGCTTGGCCAGCGCGTTCTTGATACCCGAGGCATCGGTGCCGCCCGCGCGGGCCAGATCCGGGCGTCCGCCGCCTCCGCCGCCCACCTCGGCGGCCACGGGCTTGATCAGCTCGCCAGCCTTGAACCGGCCATGCAGGTCCTTGGTCACGGACAGGGCCACCGAGACCTTGCCGTCCGCGTGTCCGGCCACGAGGCAGACGATGGCCGACGGCAGCTTGCTGCGCAGGGCGTCCATCTGTTCGAGCATGACGTTCATGTCCGGGGCCTCCACCTCGACGGCCAGCACCGTGACCCCGCCTATCTGCTGCGCCTCGGCGAGCATGTCGCGGCCCGTGCCGGAAGCGAGCCTGGTCTGGAGCTGCTTCATCTCGCGGGCCATGTCCTTGACCTGCTGTTGCAGGGCGCGGACCCTGGCGGGCAGTTCGGCGGGCTGGGCCTTGAGCATGGACGAGGCCTCGGCAGCCGCCGCGCGCCGCTCGTTGAAGTAGGCGATGGCGTTGCCGCCGGTGGCCGCCTCGATGCGCCGGATGCCTGCGGCCACGCCGGACTCGCTGACGATGACGAACGATCCGGCGATGCCGGTGTTGTCGAGGTGGGTGCCGCCGCAGAATTCCATGGACACGCCGGGCACTTCAATGACCGAGACCGTGTCCCCGTATTTTTCGCCAAACAGGGCGGTCGCCCCTTTGGTCTGGGCTTGTTCGATGCTCATGACCTCGCGGCTGACCGGGATGGCGTCGAGGATACTCTGGTTGACCAGGGTTTCGACGCGGCCAATCTCCTCCACGGTCAGTCCCTTGATGTGGGTGAAATCAAAGCGCAGCCGGTCCGGCCCGACCAGCGAGCCTGCCTGCCGGGCGTGGTCGCCCAGCACCTTTTGCAGGGCCGCGTGGAGCAGGTGGGTGACGGTATGGTTGCGCATGGTGGCCAGCCGCTGGCCCCGGTCCACGGTCAGGAACACGGAGTTGCCGGGCTTGAGCTCGCCCTGGGCCATCTCGACCTTGTGGGCGGTGAGCGACTGGGACGGCTTGACCGTGTCGGTGACCGCACCCCGGCCCGACGAGGCCGCGATTTCGCCGGTGTCGCCGGTCTGGCCGCCGGATTCGCCGTAGAACGGGGTGGACCGGGTCACGACCCAGCCGGTGTCGCCCGCGGCAAGACGCTCGACCACTGCGCCCGCCGGGCTGAGCACATGGGTGATCTCGGACTGGTCGGCCATGGTCTCGTAGCCCGTGAATCCGCTGGTGATCCCCTGTTCGAGCAGGGTGTGGAACACTGCGGCCACGTCCTTGTCGCCCGAACCCTTCCAGGCTGCCTTGGAGCGGGATTTCTGTTCCTGCATCAGGGCGTCGAAGCCCGGCTCGTCCACGCTCATGCCCTGGCGCTCGGCCACGTCGCGGACGATGTCGATGGGAAATCCGTAGGTGTCGTAGAGCCTGAAGGCGGTGTCGCCGGGCACGATGGCGGCCTTGGCCGCAGTCAGTTCGGCCAGCTCGGCTTCGAGCATGTCCAGCCCCTTGTCCAGGGTCTTGGCAAAGCCCTCTTCCTCGCCCCGGACCACCTCGATCATGAACTCCTTGGAATCCCTAAGCTCCGAGAAATGGCCGCCCATGTCGTCCACGACCTTGCTGGCGGTCTTCCACAGGAACGGCTCGGTCAGGCCCATGAGCTTGCCAAAACGGCAGGCGCGGCGGATGAGGCGGCGCAGGATGTACCCCCTCCCTTCGTTGGAGGGCAGAACCTGATCCGGGATGAGGAAGGCGATGGCCCGGCTGTGATCGGCGATGACCTGGAGCGCGGTGTCGATTTCCTGATTTTCGCGGTATTTCACCCCGGCCAGCTCGGCGGTGTAGCGGATGATGGACTGGAAAAGGTCGGTCTCGTAGTTGGAGGCCACGCCCTGGCACACGGCGGCGATGCGCTCCAATCCCATGCCCGTGTCGATGGACGGGCGCGGCAGGGGCGTGCGGGTGCCGTCCTCGGCCTGGTCGTATTGCATGAACACGAGGTTCCAGATTTCGAGGTAGCGGTCACAGTCGCACTTGCCGATGCCGCACTCCGGGCCGCAGCCCACATGCTCGCCCTGGTCGAAGTGGACCTCGGAGCACGGGCCGCACGGGCCGGTGTCGCCCATGGACCAGAAGTTGTCCTTCTCGCCCAGCCGGTAGATGCGCTCGATCGGGACGCCCGCCACCTTCTGCCACAGCTCGCCTGCCTCGTCGTCGTCTTTATATATTGTAATATAGAGGCGGTCCTTGGGCAGCTTCAGCTCCTCGGTCAGGAACTGCCAGCAGTAGCGGATGGCGTCTTCCTTGAAATAGTCGCCGAACGAGAAGTTGCCGAGCATCTCGAAGAAGGTGTGGTGGCGCGCGGTGCGGCCCACGTTCTCCAGGTCGTTGTGCTTGCCGCCCACGCGCAGGCATTTTTGCGAGGTGGTGGCCCGGCTGTACTCGCGCTTTTCCTGCCCGAGGAAGAGCCGCTTGAACTGGACCATGCCCGCGTTGGTGAAGAGCAGGGTGGGGTCGTCCTTGGGAATGAGCGGCGACGACTCCACGATGGCGTGGTTGTTCTCCTGGAAATATTCGAGGAATCTCTGGCGGATTTCAGCAGCGTGCATGGTTCGGTGTTCTCCACAAAATTAGGTTCCAGACAAAAGCGCCCCGGGCCGGGTGGCCGAGGCGCCGTTGCCGGGCGTATACGGTGTCTAGTCGTCGGTTTCGGTCGAGTCCCCGGTCGAGTCCCCGGCCGAGTCCCTGGTCGACCGGGTGAGCTTGCCTGCTGCCGGCTCGCCGCGATATCCCAGGTGGGCCATGAGTTTTTCCTCGATGGCCCCGGCGATATCCGGGTTGTCCTCAAGCAGCTGGCGCACGTTCTCCTTGCCCTGGCCGAGTTTTTCGGACCCAAAGGCGAACCAGGAGCCGGATTTTTCGATGATGCCGAGCTCCACGCCCATGTCGATCAGCTCGCCGGTGCGGCTGATGCCCTGGCCGTAGAGCACGTCCACCAGCGCCTCCCTGAAGGGCGGGGCGACCTTGTTCTTGACCACCTTGATCCGGGCGCGAATGCCGTAGGATTCGTCCTTGTCCTTGAGGGTCTGGATGCGGCGGATGTCGAGCCGGCAGGAGGCGTAGAACTTGAGCGCGTTGCCGCCAGAGGTGGTCTCCGGGTTGCCGTAGCCGGTCATGCCGATCTTCATGCGGATCTGGTTGATGAAGATGACCACGCAGTTGGACTTGTGGATGGTGCCAGTCAGCTTGCGCAGGGCATGGGACATGAGCCGGGCCTGACCGCCCACCTGGGTCTCGCCCATCTGGCCTTCCAGCTCGGCCTGGGGGATGAGCGCGGCCACCGAGTCGATGACGATCACGTCCACAGCGCCGGAGCGCACCAGCAGGTCGGCGATTTCCAGCGCCTGCTCGCCATAGTCGGGCTGGGAGATGAGCATCTCGTCGGTCTTGACGCCCAGCCGCTTGGCATAGCCGGGGTCAAGGGCGTGCTCCGCGTCCACAAAGGCTGCGTTGCCGCCCTGTTTTTGCGCCTGGGCCACGATGTGCAGGGCCAGGGTCGTCTTGCCTGACGATTCCGGGCCGTAAATCTCTATGACGCGGCCGCGCGGCACGCCGCCGATGCCAAGGGCGATGTCCAGGCCGATGGAACCCGTGGGGATGAAGGGGATGGCGTGGGACGCCTCGTCGTCAAGGCGCATGATGGCGCCCTTGCCGAATTTGCGCTCGATGGTGGTCAGGGCAGTGCCGAGAGCTTCCTTGCGCAAGGCGTCGGCGTCGACGGCTTTTCGTGCCATGTGAATTTCCTCCGGGTGTTACAGACGCAACGAATGAGCAACACGCTTGGATACCAGATACGCGTCCGCCGGGCAACAGGGATATGCTTGGGTGAAAATGCCAGTTTTTATAGCGTACTACGTTTCAGATGAGTCCCCACGGCTGGGAATTGCGTCTACGGGTGGCGAAGACTCGGAGCTGGGCGAGTCCGGCGCGGGGCCGTTGGGAGGCGTCATGCCCTTTATGGCCTGGGCCTGCTCCTCGGCCAATGCCTTGGCGGCTTCCTGGGCATGGATGAATCGCGCGAGTTCGCGGTCAAATGTCAGGATGTGCGTCAGGAGCCACTCCTTCAGGAAGTCGAGAACCTCGTGGGGGGTGATGGATTCTTTCTTGTAGAGAACCCGCTGGTAGTTTTTGACGCTCTGCTTGAGTCTTCTGTGTTCCGCCTCGTGCTCGGCCCGCTTGGGGTAGCGGATGTCCTGCATGAGAGTTTCTTCGCTGCTGAAGTGGAACACGGTGTAGTCGCGGAGCTTTCTGATGACGTCCCCCACCACACGATCATCGCGTCCGAGGGAGACGGCGTTGATGAGCACATTCGCTATCCTGATGAGCTCCTTGTGCTGGTTGTCAATGGCCGGGACATTGACGCTGAGTTCGTCGTTCCAGTTGATTTTGGTCATGGATGGTCTCCTAGGCCGAAAACTGCAGTTCCCATGTTCGCTACGCGCAATTGAGGGATGTTACCACAAAAAGATACTTCTTGGCCGTTTTGGCCGATGCGGTATCCCTTTGACCTCGGCCCGATTCTCCAATAAGGGTCGCACCCATGAACAGGAAATACGACGCCCTTGCGCTGCTCTCCGGCGGGCTGGACTCCATCCTGGCCATGCGCACGGTCATGGACCAGGGTCTTGCCGTACTCGGCCTGCACTTCATGACGCCCTTTTTCGGCAAGGCGCACCTGATTCCCTTCTGGCGGGATCATTACGGAATTGAGGTCGAGGCGGTGGACATCAGTGACCGCTATGTGGACATGCTCCTGTCCGGCCCGTCCCAGGGGTTCGGCAAGTGGCTCAACCCGTGCATCGATTGCAAGATCGCCATGCTTGGTCGGGCCGTGGAGCTGATGCCCGCATACGGCGCCGCCTTCCTCGTGTCCGGCGAGGTGCTCGGCCAGCGGCCCATGAGCCAGCGCGCCGACGCCCTCAACGTCATCACCAAGCGGGCCGGGGTGCGCGATCTGCTCCTGCGGCCCCTGTGCGCCCGCAACCTGCCGCCTACGCCCATGGAGGAATCCGGGCTGGTGGACCGCGCCCGGCTGCTCGACTGGCGGGGCCGGGGACGCAGGCCCCAGTACGAACTGGCCGAGCGCTACGGCTTCACCGAGATCCCCACCCCGGCAGGAGGGTGCTGCCTGACCGAGGTCCAGGGCGCGGCCCGGTTTGTCCAGCTGCTCCTGTACCGCCCGCGCCCCGAGCCGGTGGATTTTCGCCTTGCCCGCGCTGGCAGGCAATACTGGGCCGGGCCGCACTGGCTCGCCTTTGGCCGCACTGCCGAGGACAACGTCGAGCTTGAGGCGTGCCTTGGCCCGGACGATTACGTGTTCAAGCTCGCGGAGTTCCCCGGCCCCCTGGCCGTGGCCCGTCCCCTGGCGGGCGAATGGTCCGCCGAGGCGGTGCGCGACGCGGCCTCCCTGGTCGCCTCCTACGCCACCCGGGCGCGCCGCCATTTCGAGACCACGGGCCAGCTGGTGCGCGTCACCGTGCGCCGCGCCGGCGCCGTCGACACGATCGAAGTCGCGCCCTCGCGTGAAACCGCGCTGCCTTGGGCCGAGCCCAGGCCGGAGATTGTCCGGGAGTGGAAGAAAACGCAGGCAGCGGGTGGCAAGTAGCCCTTGCCCCGCCCCGTCATCTGCCATAGGATTGACTCATGCTGATAGATTTTCTCACCTTTGCCGTGTCTGCCGCCCTGCTCTGGTTCGGGGCCAGCTGGATCGTCACCTCGGCGGCGCTCATCGCGCGCAAGTTCAATGTCTCGGAGCTGGTCATCGGCCTGACCATCGTGGCCATGGGCACCTCGGCCCCGGAGTTCCTGGTCACGGTGAACGCCGCCTTTCGCGGCCACAACGACATCTCCCTGTCCAACGTGGTCGGCTCCAACATCTTCAACCTCGGCTTCATCCTCGGCCTGATGGCCATGATCAGGCCGCTGGTGACGACCAGGACCATTGTCTACCGCGACGGGCTGCTGCTCTTCCTGACCACGGCGGGCATCCTGGCTGTCTCCTTCACCGGGGAGATGGGCAGGGTCTTTGGCGCGGTGCTGGTGGGCCTGCTGGTCTGCTACCTCGTCTATCTCGGCGTGAAGCGCGAGTCGCCGGGCGAGGCAGAGCTTGAGGAGATCAAGGGACGCGCCGCGTCCTGGCGCGACTGGCTCATGCTCGCGCTCGGCTTTGCGGCCATTTCCGGCGGCGGCCACCTGATGGTCACGGCAGCTACCTCCATTGCCACGGACCTGGGCGTGTCGTCGTGGGTCATCGGCGTGACCATCGTGGCCGCGGGCACGAGCCTGCCCGAGTTGGTCACCTGCCTCGCCGCCTCGGTCAAGGGCAAGAACGAGATGCTGCTCGGCAATCTCATCGGCTCGGATTTCTTCAATTTCGCCGGTGTGCTCGGGCTGACCTGCCTGCTCAAGCCCCTGCCCGTGTCGCCAGAGGCCGGGTCAGGACTCATCGTCCTGGTGGTCATGGTCGGGCTGGTGCTGGTCATGCTGCGCACCGGCTGGCGTATCACCCGGCTCGAAGGCGGCCTCCTGGTGGGCATCACCCTGCTGCGCTGGATCAACGATTTTACGGGCTGACAGCTCTTCATGATATGACGGAGGCGGCATGCTCTCATTTCTCGGCAATGTGATCTGGTTCGTGATGGGCGGGGTGTTCATGGCGCTGGGCTGGCTCCTGGCCGGGTGCCTGATGGCCGTGTCCATCATCGGGCTGCCCTGGGCGCGCTCGGCCTTTGTCATCGCCGGGTTCGCCCTGGTCCCCTTTGGTCGCACCCTTATCCGGCGCGATATCCTGACCGGGCGCAGGGATATCGGCACCTCGGAGTGGGGCATCATCGGCAATGTTCTCTGGTTCGTCTTTGCCGGGTGGTGGCTGTGCCTGGGCCATGTTATTTCGGCCCTGGGCTGCTTCGTGACCATCATCGGCATCCCGTGGGGGTGGCAGCACCTCAAGCTGGCGGCCATCACCCTGGCCCCGGTGGGCATGGCCGTCATCTCCATCAGGGAGGCCGAGGCCCGCTTCCCGCGCGGCTAAGCCTGCTTTGGCTTGTCCTGCTCCAGTGGCGGGTCCGGTTCCCCGGCCCGCTTTTCCAGCGTGAAATCGAAGACCGCGCCGTGGTCGGTACGGATGGAGTGGCTACCGCCCATCTGGACGGGCAGGTCGCTGATGAGCATCATGCCTATGGAGGTGCATTCCTCGGGGATGAGGCCTGCGGGCAGTCCCGGACCGTTGTCGCGGATCTGGAGGGAGAAGGCGTTCTCGTCGATGTTCCTGAGGGTGACGTGAATCTCCGGACGCGAGGTCTCGGCAAAGGCGTGTTTGATGGCGTTGGTGATCAGCTCGCTGACCAAGAGCCCCAGATGAAAGAACGTGCGGCGGTTCACGGCCATGGGCGCGAGGTCCAGCTTCAGGTCGATGTCCTTGCTGGCAAGGGTGTCGATGGTGGTCACGGCGATGGTCTCGATGAAGTCGCTGATCGGCACCTGCGCCCCTTCTGCCGAGGCGATGTGCGAATGGAGCATGGCAATGGCCCGGATGCGGTCCGTCAGGTCGCCGAGCAGGGCGGCTATTTCCTCCGCAGTGGACGGCTCGCCATAGACTCCGAGCTGGATCAGGCCGGAGAGCATGTGCAGGTGGTTCATGATCCGGTGGTGCGCCTCGCGCAGGGCCAGGTCCTTCTCATGGCACAGCCGCTCCAGCCGCTGCCGCTCCGAGAGCATGTGCAGGTCGGTCTCCACGGCCATGCGCAGGTGGGCCAGTATCTCGATATGCAGGTCCAAAAAGGGATGCGCTTCCCTGCCAAGCACGCAGATGGTGCCGAATATCTCTCCGTCGGGCCACTTGAGGGGCATGCCCAGGTAGGCGACCATGCCCCGCCGGATGTCCGGGTTGCTCTTCCACTGTTCGTCGGCCAGGGCGTCGGGAATGTTCAGGATGTCGCGGGTGCCGACCACAGTCTCGCAGTACAGTCCAAGACCGAGGCGTTCCCTGTCCTCTGACTTGTAGATGTCCTGGGCGGCACTGGCTGTACAGACTTCAATATCCTCCGGGTGCAGGCGCATGATCAGCCCTGCCGCGACGCCGATGGACTTGGCCGCCAGATCGGCCAGGCCCTGCCATTTGGCGAGGACCATGGGGGATATGTCCGGCTTGTCCGAGCCGGAAACAGGGAGAAAGACGGATTTGTCGCCGGCAACATGCACTTTGGCGATATTGCAATGCCTGGACGCCATGACGGGCCGCTCCTGCGCGTAAGAGTTCTATCCATTTCATACTGCCCTATTCCGACAGTGCGTCAAATTATTTATGTGCAGAAAACCGCTTTCACTTGCCTCGTGCGGAAAAGCTGATTAATTGATATCAATGTCGGCACTGTTCCGACCCAGAACCAGAGAACAAAACTTGGAGGAATATTCATGAGTCAATATCCCAGCGCATCCGGCCAGATGGCGAAAACCGAGGTCGTCAATGCTTTCATGCGCGGCGTGTACGGGTGGATGAGCGGCGGCCTCGCCCTGACCGCCCTCGTGTCGTACATCGTAATCAACTCCCAGGCCCTCATGCAGATGTTCTTTGTGGTGGACCCTGCCACCGGCACGGCGAGCATGTCCACCCTGGTCTTCATTCTGCTCTTTGCCGAGCTGGGCATCGTCTTCTACCTCAGCGCCCGCATCTCGACCATGAACCCGGCTACGGCCACCGGCCTGTTCATGCTTTACAGCGGCCTGAACGGACTGACCCTGACGCCCATCCTGCTGGCCTATACCGCAGAGTCCGTGGCCTCCACCTTCTTCATCTCCGCAGGCATGTTCGGGGCCATGTCCGCCTACGGCCTGCTGACCAAAAAAGACCTGACCAGCTGGGGCAGCCTGCTCTTCATGGGCCTCATCGGCATCATCATCGCCATGGTGGTGAACATGTTCATGCAGAGCTCGGCCATGGCGTTTGCCATCTCGGTCATCGGCGTGATCATCTTCCTCGGCCTGACCGCCTACGACACGCAGAAGCTCAAGACCATGGGCGAGAACGTCCCGGTGGGAGACACCGCGGCCATCCGTCGCGGCACCATCCTGGGCGCCCTGACCCTGTATCTCGACTTCATCAACCTCTTCCTCATGCTGCTCCGGCTCATGGGCGACCGCAGATAGCGCGTTCGGGGAGGCCGGAAGGCCTCCCCTTTTTGCGATGTCACATTCCATAGACGCGCTGCAACGGTCCCTCTCCCCGATACTGACGCCCTTTTCCTGGGCCTACGGAGCGGGGATGCGGATGCGGGCGGGGCTTTACGGGCGCGGCCTGCTTCCCTCGTGGGAGCCGGGCGCGCTCACTGTTTCAGTGGGCAACATCGGCTGGGGCGGCACGGGCAAGACCCCGGTGGCCGGCTGGCTGCTCGGCTGGGCCGAGAGCCGGGGCCTGGAGGCGCTGCTGCTCACGCGCGGCTACAAGGCCCGGCCCGTGACCTATCCCTATCTGGTCAAGCCGGGCGCGCTGGCCGAGGAGGCGGGCGATGAGCCGCTCATGCTCGCCACCATGCATCCCAAGGCCAGGGTGGTGGTGGACCCGGTGCGCACCCGCGCCGGGCGCTGGGCCATGCAGCAGTTCCACCCCGGACTGGTGGTGCTGGACGACGGCTTCCAGCATCTGGCGGTCAAGCGCCACCTCGATCTCGTGCTGCTGCGGCCCGATGACTTGGCCGGGCAGTGGAACCGGGTCATCCCCGCCGGATCGTGGCGGGAGCCAGTCTCTGCCCTGAAGCGGGCCGACGCCTTCATGATCAAGATCGGGCCTGAGAATTTCGCCCGGCTCACCCCGTTCATCAAAGAGCGGCTGGAGCGGTTCCGCAAGCCCGTGTTCAGCTTTCAGATTCGCCCGACCGGCGTGCGCCATGTGCTGCACGGCAATGCCGAGGCCGGGTTCGGCGGCGGGGCCTATCTGCTGGTCACGGGCGTGGGCGACCCGGAGCAGGTCAGGCGCACGGCGGCGCGGTTTTTCGGCTATCCCCCGGCCCGGCATCTGGTTTTTCGCGATCACCACGCCTTTACCAAGGCCGACGTGCTGGCCATGCAGGCTGCGGCCAGCCGCCTGGGTTGCGAGGCGATCCTGTGCACGCCCAAGGACGCGGTCAAGCTCGGCCCCATGTGTTCCGAGGAATTCTGGCAGTTCGACCTGCGCCTGGATTTCGGCCCGTCCATCCTGGGGTCGGGAAAGCCGTTCAACGTCTGGTGGAGCCGCCGTTTCGACGCCTTCAACCTGCGCCGCACCGACAGCCTCGAAGATATGGAGCCGATGCAGGCCGACCAGTCCGACACCCAAAGCGAGGAGCAGACCCATGGCAAAGAATAGGCGCAAACAGTCCGGCCCCGGTCCCGCCACTCCGCCCCTGTCCCCGGCAACCGTGCTCAGGGTGTTCAAGGAGGTGCGCAGGCCCATGTCCGGGGCCGAGGTCATCCGCCAGCTCAAGCTCAAGAAAAAGGAGAAGAGCGCGGTCAAGGAGATGCTGCACGAGCTGGTGGAGCAGGGCAAGCTCATCCGCATCCGGCGCGGCTACGGGCTGGCCGAGGCCATGCACTGCATCACCGGGCGGCTCGAAATCCAGCGCGGCGGCTTCGGCTTCGTGGTGCCCGAGGATTCGCGGCGGCGGGATGTCTTCATCAACCAGCGCGATATCGGCGATGCCTGGCACGGCGACAAGGTGGTGGCCGCCATCGTCCGCGAGAACAAGGGCGACCGCAACAACGAGGGCCGAGTGGTCCGCGTCCTGGAACGCGGGCGCAAGGTGCTGCCGGTCAAGATCCACAAGCGCATGCGCGGCGGCGAGTGGCTCTGCCGCCCCACGGACCCGCGCCTGGGGTTCGGCATCATCGCCGGGCTGGCCGACGAGACCATCGAGGTGCGTCCCGGCGACATCGCCCTGTGCGCGCCCGGCGAGCGCATCGACCCGACCATGTGGGAAGGGCAGATCACGGCCTACCTCGGTCCCGAGACGGACATCTCGGTGCAGGAGGCCCTGGTCAAGTCCAACCACAATATCCGGCTGCGCTTCCCGTCCGGGGCGCTGTCCCAGGCTGAGGGGATGCCGCAGGAGCCGTCGGGCAAGGATCTGGCCGGTCGGCGTGATCTCACTCGCCGCCAGTTCGTGACCATCGACGGGGCCACGGCGCGCGATTTCGACGACGCCATCCTGGTGGAGCGCGCGGGCAATGGGTACGTCCTCTGGGTGGCCATCGCCGACGTGGCCCACTATGTGCACGAGGGCACACCGCTCGACCGCGAGGCCCTGGAGCGCGGCAATTCCTATTATTTCCCCCAATCCGTGGAGCCCATGTTCCCGGAGCGGCTCTCAAACGGCCTGTGCTCGCTCAACCCCGATGTCAACCGGCTGGTCATGGTCGCCCGCATGGAGGCCGATCCCCAGGGCGTGACCCGGCGGACCGAGGTGTTCCCTGCGGTCATCAGGAGCCAGGCGCGGCTGACCTACGGCCAGATCAAGCGCGGCGTGCTCGATGGCGAGGCAGAGGAGCGGGCCGCGCTCGCACCGGTCCTGTCCATGCTGGAGCTGGCCGTGGAGCTGGCCCGCAAGATCAACGGTCTGCGCACCCGGCGCGGCAGCCTCGACTTTGATCTGCCCGAGCCTGAGATCCTCTTTGACGTGCATGGCGACACCAAGGACATCCGGCCCAGAATCCGCCACTTCGGCCATCAGCTCATCGAGGAGTTCATGATCGCGGCTAACGAGGCCGTGGCCCGGTTCCTCACCGAGCGCGAGCTGCCCTGCCTGTTCCGCATCCATCCCCCGGCGGACGAGGAGCGGCTCAAGAATCTCTTCCGCCTCCTGGGCCAGACCGATCCGAGCGTGGTCATGCCCAAGGAGATAACCCCGCGCGCCCTGCAACTGCTCATCGCCTCGCAAAAGGGCACGGACAAGGAATACGTGGTCAACCGCATGCTCCTGCGCTCCATGAAGCAGGCCAAGTACTCGCCCGACAACGAGGGCCATTTCGGCCTTGCCTCGGACGAATACTGCCACTTCACCTCGCCCATCCGCCGCTATGCGGACCTCGTGGTCCACAGGCTGGTCAAGGGCGCACTGGCCGCCAAGGACGAGAGCCAGCCGTCCATGGCCATTCCGGGCCGCAAGAAGCTCTTCAACGTGGCCGGGCATCTCTCGGGCCGCGAGCGCGCGGCCATGGACGCCGAGCGCGAGATCCACAAGCGGGTCATGGTCCTGTTCATGCGCGACAAGGTGGGCGGCACATACGGCGGCGTCATCTCGCACATCACGGACTACGGGTTCTATGTGGAGCTGCGCGAGGTCATGGCCGAGGGCATGGTCCGCCTCTCGTCCATGGACGACGACTACTACACCTACTGGCCCCAGCGCGAGATGCTGGTGGGAGAGCGCACCGGGCAGGCGTTCAAGCTCGGCCAGTCCGTGGAGGTGGTGCTGGAGGAGGCGAGCCTGGAGCGGCTGGAACTGAGCTTCACCCTCAAATCCATCGCCGACTCGGCCAAGGACTACAAGGACCTCATCTGAGCGGCTACACAGGGGTGCAAGTTTTTGTTGACTAGTTCGTATATCGTTGATAAACAGCTTGTCATTGGAGCAACACCTTATGAACCAAGGCGCAATGATGAGCAACGACTTTGACGCATTCTTCGCAAGGCTCTGTTCCGAGACGGACATCGCCAGCCAATCCCAGCTCGCCCGCGAGTTGGAGGTGGGTCGGGCAGCCGTGTCCCTGTCCAAGCGCAAGGGAACCGTGCCACCCCGATGGATTCTTGATTTGTCGGCCCGGTTCGGCCTCAACCCGCTCTGGTTGGAGAAGGGCAAGGGGGCCGTGCGCGCAGAGGCCGCCTGCGACCCGGCAGACACCCCCTACCACGAGATTCCCAAGGTCCGCGCCCGGCTCTGCGCCGGGGGCGGTTCCTTTGAGACCGAGGGGCAGGTGGAGGGGTATTACTCTTTCCGGTCCGACTGGCTGCGCTCGCGTGGCAACCCGGCCAACATGGTCCTGATGGAGGTGGTGGGCAACTCCATGGAGCCGGAGATCAAGGAGGGCGACATGGTCCTCATCGATCAGGCCCGCTGCGACATCCTCTCAGGCTCCATCTACGCCGTGGGCGTGGAGGACACGGTCATGGTCAAGCGCGTGGAGCGCTTGCCCGGCATCCTGGTCCTGCGCAGCGACAACATGGACTATTCGCCCATCCACCTCTCCGGCGACGAGCTGAACAACGTCCGCGTCATCGGCAAGATCCTCTGGACCTCGCGGGAATACCGCTAGCATCCGCCCCTCCGGCGCGTCTGGCCGGGGGGAGAAACCGTCCAGACCCACGCTCCGGGCCCACGCTCCAGGCTCACCCGTGGTGAGCTGTGTTTCGGGCCTGCGCCTTGTGTCTCTCCCACTGTTCCGCGCTCTTTCATTGTCTCCCATCCATTCGGGCTTGCTTTTAGTATTCATATCCCGTGGGTTATTCCCGCAGGCGTGTGCGCCTGTTGTGTGGCGGGCGGTTCACGAGAGCGGGCGTTGTTCACCTGTTGAGAAAGAGTGTAAATTTTTATGATACAAATGTAGATTATTACTTGACACGGTGACTTGGTTTGTCTATCAAGGACTCACGTTGCCATGAAGGCAACGAAATCGCGCCAGACGCTGATCAAGGAGAAGAGCCATGCAGGAACGTTTTTGCAAGTGCGGTCACAAGCTGAAGGTCCAGTACACCCTCGACGGGTACATTCCCTGGGAGGCGGTCATTCTCAAGGGCGACTGCGCCGAGTCGCCGGTCAAGGTCTGCCCCTGCTGCGGGTCGTACCTGTCCATCCACTTCCTGCGCTAGTCGCGGCGGAGTTTTCAAACCATACTTCCCAAGGCGGCGTCCGTTTCCCCGGACACTCCTCCGCCATCCCCATCCCTGTTGAGCATGGGCCGGACGCATTCCCCGATGCGGTCGGTCCATGCTTTCCTCGTTTTCGGCCTTTCCCGTGTTGGCTTGCCTGCATGGCGGGTTCTGTCTCGGTGCGCCGGGGGAGGCTGCTGCGGGGGTGTGCGTGGGGTTGCGGTGCTTTGGTGCGCGTGGGTGGCCTGGGCATGCCGGGGCTGGCGGGGGGAAAGGGCAGGGAGAGCGGCCAGTCCGTTCTACACCGGGCCAGGGTTGATCTTGGGGGCGCGTTACTGGCGGAGGTCTTCCGGGCCGGGCAGGCAGGTGCTGCGGGTGCGGTTGCGGCCTGCCTCCTTGGCCTCGTACAGGGCGCGGTCAGCGGCCTGGATCAGTTGCTCCGGGGTGGAACCGCAGGTGGGGATGCCCGAGGATACGCCGATGGATACGGTGACCACGCAACTGACAGCGGAGTCGGGATGCTCGATGCTGGTTTGGGCCACGCTGGCGTGGATGTTGTCGGCCACGGCCATGGCCCCGGTGTAGTCCGTGCCCGGCAGGATGACGGCGAATTCCTCGCCGCCGTAGCGGGCCACCATGTCGCCTGGGCGATGGACCACCCCCTTGATGGCCTCGGCCACGCGGCGCAGACAGGTATCGCCGTCAACGTGCCCAAGGGCGTCGTTGTAGTGCTTGAAGTGGTCGATGTCGATCATGATCAGCCCCAGGTGGGCGTCGGCGCGGCCATTGCGCACCCATTCCTTGACCAGGGTGTCGTCAAAGCAGCGGCGGTTGGCCAGCCCGGTCAGGCTGTCCAGGTTGGACATGCGCTCCAGCTTGCGGGCCAGCCGCTCCAGCTCGCGCTCGCGCAGCAGGCGTTTGACCATCTCGCGCCGCAGTTGCAGGGCCGAGCGCACCCGCGCCCGCAGCTCGATGGCGCTCACCGGCTTGACGATGTAGTCCGAGGCTCCGGCGGCAAAGGCCTGGTCCAGGATCGCTTCGTCGTTGTGCTCGGTGACCACGATGACCGGGATGTCCTCGTAGGCGCGGTGGGACTTGATGGTCAGCACGGCGCCGATGCCGCCGATACCCGGCATGTCCACGCCGATGATGACGAGGTCCACAGAGGCATCGGTCTCGGCAGAGGCCGAGAGCACGGCCATGGCCTGCTCGAAATGCGACACGGCTATGGTCGTGGTGTATCCCGCGTTGGCGAGAACTTCCTTCATGGATGACACCGAAGCCGTGCAGTCATCGACGATGAGTATTTTCATGGCTGAACCCGGAGTAACAGAAATCATTGTCCATGGCGAGTGTTCCAGACTTCGATTCTGCGACGAAACGGAGCGGGCTGGTCAGGCCTTTCCGGCACAGTGACAGAGAATTGGAGTAAAAATTTTGCAAATCCCGGCGCGGCAATGTAGTTTGCAGGTAGAGTGCATCTCAATTTTCGCAAGACAACCGTGTTTACTCAAGATGGAGAAGAACGTAATATGTCGAAATCAAACACTTTTAATTTCTTTGCCCTAGTCCTGTCTCTTGCTCTGCCTCTGGCGCTGCCCGCAGTCTCGCACGGGGCCGGAACCACCGGGGCCGCATTGGCCGTGTACAATTCTGGCCGTGCCCTGGTGGAGGAAACGCGCAGCGTGACCCTGCCCAAGGGACCGGCCAGGGTCGTGTTCAAGGATGTCCCCGCCACCCTGGAGCCCGGCTCTGTGCGCGCCTCGGCACCGGGCATGCGCGTCCTCGGCCTGGAGTACGCCTCGCAGCCCATCACGGTGCAGAGCCTGCTCGACCGTTATGTGGGCCGCGAGCTGACCGTGATCCTGCCGGACCCGGCGGACGCCACGGCCCGGACCTTGCGCAAGGCGACCCTGCTCTCGAACGAGGGCGCGCCGATATTTCTGGTGGGCGACGAGGTCTATGTGGGCAGCTACGAGGCCCTGCTCCTCCCCGAACTGCCAGCGGACCTGACCCGGGAGCCGACCCTGGCTCTGCTCACCGAGAACGAGAACGCAGGCAAGCAGGACGTGCGCCTGACCTACCTTATGGGCGGGCTCACCTGGCGGGCGGACTATACTTTGACCGTGGGGCCTTCTGGTGACTCCGGCTCCCTGGACGCCTGGGCCACGCTGGAAAACCAGTCGGGCTACAGCCACAGCGGGGCGGCCCTCAAGCTGGTGGCGGGCGATGTGCGCCAGGCTCCGGCCCCCCGGATGGCCAAGGGGCTGATGATGACCAGGGCCATGAACGAAGGCATGGACTCGGCAGCACAGCCGGTGGAGGAGTCGTTTTCCGAATACCACGTCTACACCGTGGAGCAGCCGGTGGACCTGCCCGGTTCGGGCATGGTTCAGCTCAGTCTCTTCTCGGCTCCCAACGTAACGCTTGCGCAGGAGCTTTCGAGCCGCTTCCAGTCCGGGATCGGCCAGATGTCCGGCCCGGTCAAACAGGCGGCGGACCTGACCCTGCGCCTGGACAACATCGAGAAAAATGGCCTTGGCAAGCCCATGCCCGCCGGGTTGGTGCGCGTCTTCATGCCCGCCTCGGACAAGCGGCTGCTCCTGGCGGGCGAGTCCCAGGTAGGCCATGTGGGTCGTGGCGGCGAGATCAGGCTCACCCTGGGCCGCTCCTTTGACGTGGCGGTCACGCGCACCCAGACCGGCTTTGCGAGGCTGGGCAAGAATTCCGTGGAGATGACGTGGCGCATCGAGGTGCAAAACGGCAAGAAAGCGCCTCAGGCGATCAGCCTGACTGACGGCTATCCGGGCCAGTGGACCGTGACCGCAGCCGATCAGGCCTATACCACGCCCGATTCCGGAAGCCTGCAATTCGATCTGACCGTGCCGCCGTCACACGACGGCAAGCCGACCGTTGTCAACTACACCGTCCAGGTGACCTACTAGAAGGATGGCAGCCATGCATGAGGTTCAGGCGGTTCCTGAGACGCTGAAGATCGCGCCGACCAGGACAGGCACGCTCAAGGAGTTCTACGCGCTGATGGCCGCCACCCGGCGGGTGCGGTCCAGGGCGGTGGCCGCCATCCTGCGCGGCGACGAGGTGCCGCCGGATGTCGTCCCCTCCCTCAGGAACGCCCTCAACTCGCTGGAGGACGTGCCCAAGGCCGGTGGCAGACGGGTGCTCTCCCTGGACGGCGAGCGCGACATCGGGCTGGAGATGGACTACGAGATCAACGAGACCCGCAAGGACCTCTTCTTCCTGGAGGAGGGCGAGGAGACCTTCCTCGAATTCCTGGCCGATCTGCATCCCGGCTTCGAGGATCATGTGGCCGCCGGGCGGGAGCTGCTGGACGGGCTGCATCTCAACTGCCTGATCACCGACCGCGACGGGACCATCAACAACTATTGTGCCCGCTACCTGACCTCGATCCAGTCCGTCTACAACGCGGTTTTCCTGTCCCGGTTCGCCATGGGCCGGGTGCAGCGGCCCGTGATCCTGACCTCGGCCCCCCTGGCGGGTCTGATCGAGATCAGCGTCAACCCGGAGGGGCACATCTACTACGCCGCGTCCAAGGGGCGCGAGTGCCTCGACCTGGAGGGCCGGGTGCGCCGCCTGCCCATCACGCCGGACAAGCAGCGGGCCATGGACGCCCTCAACCGGCGGCTGGCAGCCCTGGTGGCGCAGCCGCAGTACGAGAAGTTCTCGCTCATCGGCTCTGGGCTCCAGTTCAAGTTCGGCCAGTCCACCGTGGCCCGCCAGGACATCGGCGGCTCGATTCCCGCGGACGAATCCCTGGCTTTTCTTGATGTTCTGCGCGGGCTGGCGGGCGAGCTGGACCCGGACCACAAGCTCCTGCGCATCGAGGACACCGGGCTTGACGTGGAGATCATCCTGACCATTGAGAGCGCTGGCGCGGGGCTCAAGGATTTCGACAAGGGCGACGGGGTCAAATACCTCTGCTCCGAGCTGGACCTGGAGATGGTCCACGGCCCGCACCTCATCTGCGGCGACACGGGTAGCGACGTGCCCATGCTCGAAGCCGCCCTGCAAATGGCCGCCGACACCAGGGCCATCTACGTCACCCGAAATGAGGAGCTGTCGCGGCGGGTCAGAGGGTTGACCGCCAACGCGGTGATCGTCCCGGAGCCGGACATGCTGGTGGCGATCATGGGCTCCCTGTCTCCGTGACCGGGGACCAATTCTAGACCAAGGAGATACTGTGGCTGCAATTGCTCTCAAAGGCGTCGTTTTTGATCTTGACGGCGTGATCACCCGAACCGCAAGCGTCCATGCCCAGGCATGGGAGACCGCGTTCAACGAGTTCCTCAAACTCCACTCCGAAGAGAAGAACGTCCCCTTCGAGCCGTTTGACCGGACCAAGGACTACCAGAATCACGTGGATGGCAAGCCCCGCTTCGAGGGCGTCCTGAGCTTCCTCAAATCGCGCAATATCCGGCTGCCTGCCGGCGAGCCGGACGATTCGCCCGGCACGGACACCATCTGCGCCGTGGGCAACCGCAAGAACGAGCTGTACCAGAGAATCCTGCGCGAGGAAGGCCCGGAAGTCTTTGCAAGCTCGGTGCGTCTGATCGATGCCCTCAAGACGCGCGGGGTGGGTGTGGCCGTGGCCACCTCCAGCCGCAACTGCATGCTCGTGCTTGAGCTGGCCGGGATCGACACCCTGTTCGACGCCCATGTGGACGGCGTGGTCTCGGAAGAGCGCGGCCTCAAGGGCAAGCCCGAGCCGGACATATTCATCGCCGCAGCCAGGGAGCTTGGCTGCAATCCCGGCGAATGCGTGGTGGTGGAGGACGCCATCTCCGGGGTCCAGGCCGGGCGCGCGGGCAATTTCGGCATGACGCTGGGCGTGGCCCGCAACACGCCGGGCGAGCTGCTGCTGCGCTTTGGCGCGGACAAGGTCGTCTCCGACCTCGGCGAGATCACGGCCGACGACCTCTTCGACTGGTTCGAGACGGGCATGGCCAGCGACGAGTGGTACCTGACCTACTCCGGGTTTGACCCCGGCGACGAGAAGCTGCGCGAGACCCTGACCGCTGTTGGCAACGGCTACCTCGGCACGCGCGGGGCCTACGAGTGCGAGTGCTCATCCTACTATTTCTATCCCGGCACCTACATCTCCGGGGTGTTCAACAAGACCGCCAGCCAGGTGCAGGGGCGCGATGTCTGGAACAACGACATGGTCAACTGCCCCAACTGGCTGCCCGTGGAGTTCCGCATCGGCCAGGGCGAGTTCGTCAGTCCGCTGTCCATGGAGATTCTCAGCTACTCCCACAGGCTGGATATGCGCACAGGGGTCATGTCGCGCGACATGGTGGTCAAGGATCAGGTGGGCCGGATCACGCGCATCGCCTCGCGCCGTCTCGTGTCCATGGCCGATTGCCACCTGTGCGCTCTGCGTTTCGACCTGACGCCACTCAACTACTCGTCGCGCATCACCCTGCGCTCGTCCATCGACGGCAATGTCGAGAACAATGGCGTGGCCCGCTACGCCTCGCTCAACACCCGCCACCTGCGTCGGATCGGCGGCGGCCAAACCCCGGACGGTATCTTCCTGCACATGGAGACCAGCCACTCGCGCTATCAGGTGGTCATGGCCGCCAAGTGCGTGGTGCTCGTAGACGGCAAGCCCCTGCGCGTGCAGCGCAAGGTGGTCCAGAACGAGGCCAGGGTATCCGAGGAAGTGTGCGTGTCCGCCATGGAGAACACCCGGTACACCCTGGAGAAGTTCGTCTATGTGCGCACCTCGCTGGACCAGGAGCCGGGCGACCTCATGGAGCTGTGCCTCGACGGGTTGCGCGGTGTGCGCACCTTTGCCGGGGTCCATGGCCCCCACGCCAGGAGTTGGAAGGGGCTGTGGCAGAAGGCGGACATCCGGGTCACGGGCGACCGGTTTGTGCAGCGCGTGCTGCGACTGCACATCTACCACCTGCTGGTCACGGCCAGCCCACACAACGTCGACCGCGACGCGGGCATGCCCGCCCGCGGCCTGCACGGCGAGGCGTACCGGGGCCACATCTTCTGGGACGAGCTGTACATCCTGCCGTTTTTTGATTCCAACTATCCGGAAATCTCCCGCTCCCTGCTCATGTACCGCTACAACCGGCTCGACGCGGCCAGGGCATACGCCAGGGAAAACGGGCAGGTCGGGGCCATGTTCCCGTGGCAGACTGCGGACGACGGCTCCGAGGAGACCCAGGAGGTCCACTACAACCCGGAATCCAAGAAGTGGGACCCGGACCTGTCGCGCCGCCAGCGGCACGTTTCCATCGCCGTGTTCGTCAATGTCTGGCGCTATGTCGAATGGAGCGGCGACACGTCGTTCCTCAGGAAATTCGGGGCCGAGATGATGCTCGACATCGCCCGCTTCTGGGGCGGCATCGCCCGCTTCGACGAGGTCACGGGCAGGTACCACATCGAGGGCATCATGGGTCCAGACGAATTCCACGAGAGGCTGCCGGGCAGCCCGACGCCGGGCGTCAGGGACAATGCCTACACCAACATCATGGTGGTCTGGCTGCTCGAAAAGGCGCTGGAAACCCTTGATGCACTGCCGCCAAAGGTGCGCGATGCGGTGACCGCCAGGATCGGCCTGACCGGGAGCGAGGTGGCCAAGTGGAAGGACATGATCACCAAGCTCAACGTGATCATGACCAAGGACGGCATCATCAGCCAGTTCGACGGCTACATGGACCTCAAGGAACTGGATTGGGAGGGGTACCGCAAGCGGTTCTACTCCATCCACCGCATGGACCGCATCCTCAAGGCCGAGAACGACTCGCCCGACAATTACAAGGTGGCCAAGCAGGCGGACACGCTCATGATCTGGTACGTGCTCGAACCGGACGAGGTGGCCCGCATTCTGACCCAACTGGGACACCGCATCGACGACCCCATCAGGCTGCTGCGCGACAACTACGACTACTACGAGCAACGCACCAGCCATGGCTCGACCCTGTCCAAGGTGGTGCACGCGGTCATCTCGCGCTACATCCATCCGAGCGGGGTCTCCTGGGACTGGTTCATGGAGGCTATGCACAGCGACATCGAGGACACCCAGGGCGGCACCACCATCGAGGGCATCCATACCGGCGTCATGGCCGGGACCCTGGAGGTGGTCAAGCAGGACTTTGCCGGGCTGAACATGTCGTCCACGCCCATGAAGGTGGACCCGGACCTGCCGCCCCACTGGGGCGAGGTCCGTCTGAGCTTTGTCTGGCGCAAGGTCTGGTTCGACCTCAGCATCACCCATGACAGGGTCAACATGACCGCCTATCACCAGGGCGACAGGGCGCTGCCGGTTGAGATATTCGGCAAACCCTACACGCTGAGGCCGGGCATGACCGTCGAGGCCGTGCGCCAAGAGACCCTGCGCGATTAAGCGGAGCGGGCCGGATGGTGCGGGCGGTCTTTGCGCCAGGTGGCAGCGGTGCGTGTTGACGACTGGGTGGAGAGGTTCTAGGATACTATCGTTTGCCGCCCGGCCCGGCCCTGTGCCGGGCGGGCGGCGGATGTTTCAGCAAAGGAGATAAAGTGAGCATCTACATATATATCGCCGCTGGTCTGGCCGTGGTCGGACTGGCCCTAGTCCTGTATCTGGCTCGAAAGCCCAAGTGCAGGCCAAAGCAGGAGCTTGAATCCTTCAACTTCGACAAGAGCAAGAGCTACGAGAAGGACGGGCGCAAGTATCCATTTTCCTATTGAGTTCCACCCCGGATCAGGGATCAGGCTGTATCTGCTGCGCCACGGCCAGGTGGCCCAGGTGACGCCCAGACGTTTTCTGGGGCAGCGCGACGTGGCGCTTGATGCCCACGGAATCATTCAGGCCCGCGCCATGGGCCAAGCCCTTGCCCAGGTGTCTTTTGACGCGGTCGTGTGCAGCGACCTTGAGCGCGCGCGGCAGACGGCCCGGCTCGTCCTGGCCGGGCGGCAACTGACGGCCACACCGACGCCCCTGCTGCGCGAGATCGCCCTGGGGGACTGGGAGGGACTGACCGTGGACGAGGTGCGCCGCCAATACCCCGGAGAGTACGAGCGGCGCGGCGCGGACATGGCCGGATACCGCACGCCCGGAGGCGAGAGTTTTGGCGACGTGCAGACGCGCGCCGTCCGCTTCCTCCACTCGCTCGAACCGTTGTCGGGCGACATCCTGGCCGTGGCCCACGGCGGGTTCAACCGGGCGCTGCTCTGCCATGCCACAGGCCTCGATCTGTCGGCCCTCTTCTCCATCGACCAGGATTACTGCGGCCTGAATGTGCTGGAACGTACCGGGGACGGGTGGACTGTCCTGGGGACGAACCTGCGTTGCGGCCAGGCGACCCCAGAGTCGAATTCAACCCCTTCCTGACCTTGCCATCGCAAAAGAGCGGAGCCCTGGAGACCGCCTTGCCCGTCTATCGCTGGGCGGCCTTGGCCGCGTCCCTTGCCATGCCGGTGTGCAACCCCTGGAAGAAGCTGCGGGCGTTGATTCCCAGGGAGCGGATCAGGTAGCCGCCCTCCTGGACCACCAGGGTGCGCAGGCCGAGCCTGCCGATGAGCTGCCCGTTGGCCGCGAAATCGCGGGCGGTCAGGCTCCATGTGCCCGTGGGGTCTCCCTTGGCCGGGTCCAGCCCCAGGGAGACGACGAGAAAGGTGGGGTCGAAGTCGCGGACCAGGGCCAGCGCCCGGATCAGGGTGTTGCGGTATTTTTCGCCGTCCACCCGTTCGAGCAGGGGGAAGTTGCGGTTGTAGCCCAACCCCTGGTCCTTGCCCGTCTCTTCGGTGAAGCCGCTGAAATAGGGATAGGCGAACCGGGGGTGGCCGTGGATGGACAGGGTCAGCACGTCGTCGCGCTTGTAGAAGATGTTCTGGGTGCCGTTGCCGTGGTGGTAGTCGATGTCGAGCACGGCCACGCGGCCAAGCCGCGAGAGCCAGTGGGCGGCCACGGCGCCGGTATTGAAGTAGCAGAACCCGCCGAACGCCTTGCGCTCGGCATGGTGGCCGGGCGGGCGCACCAGGGCGTAGGCGAGTCTGCGACCGTCTGTCAGGGCCTGGGCCGCGGTCAGCCCGCAGTCCACGGCGCGTTTGGCCGCCTTCCAGGCGTTGCCGTTGAGCGGGGTGAAGGTGTCCATGCAGTAGTAGCCCGCGCGCACCGGCAGTTCGCGCGGCGGGCGGGCGGCGTTGCGGATGGGAAAGACATAGGGGTAGATGGACTTGTTCGCAGGCAGCCCGGCGCAGACCCGCCTGAAATAATCGACGTATCCCTTGTCGTGCACGGCAGTGATGACCGATTCCGGAAAGTGGTGCACGGCCAGTTCATCGAACAGGCCGCTGCGCTCCAGCTCCTTGTATATCTTGGCGATGCGCACCGGTGCCTCCACGTAGCCGCGCTCGCGCACATGGTGGATGTCGTGGCGGTCGTTGACCACCAGGGCGATGCGCCGGTCGCGGCTCATGGTCGTGGCGGGCGCTGTGGTCTCGCTCGCGGCATACCGCGGCGGGCGCAGGGCGAGATCGCCGGTGGTGAAGGAGGCGACCACCATGTCCGTGTACTCCGCCGGGCAGATGTCGCCGTATTTGCGGGTCAGGATGGCCCGGACAATGGCCCGGATGCGGGCACGCGTCAGCTTGAGCCGTCTGCCCAGAGGGTCGACCACCAGGTAGGGCGGGCAATCGCCGCCCGGAGTGAGCGGGGTCTCGTAGGCCGTGCCGGTGATGGGACGCGCGCCGTATCGTTCGTAGAAGGCGAGCCGGGCCTTGTTCTCCTTGAGGATGTCGGGCTGCGGGCACAGGGCCGGGTCATCGGGCAGGCATTCGAAAAACAGGACGGTGTCGCCCAGGGCCAGGGCCTCCTCGCGGATGCGCTCGTACAGGGCCGAGCCGATGCCGCCCCCGCCGTGGCGCAGGCTGACCGAGATGAAGTCGAGGTAGCAGAAGTCGAGGTCCGGAAAATGGCAGAGCAGGGCAAACCCGCGCACCTCGGCCTTGCCGTTCTCGGCCACGAAGAGGATGGAGCGGTAGCGCTTGAGAAACGGGTTGGCGATCAGGTCGGGCAACTGCGCTATCTCGGTCGCGTCGAGCAGGGGGAACCGCTCGTGCATGATGGCCTGCACCCTGGTCACGGCGACCTGATCCGCAGGCAGGCGGACATCGTAGACCGGGCGAATCTTGAACATGGCGTCCGTCCTTGGTTTTTCCAGGTCGGGTGTATTCAGGCCCGGCGGGGCCACCGGCGTCTGGCGCTGTTCTGGACGCGGGGCTCGGCGCTCAGTCAGTCGAGGGTTCTGGTGTAGATGTGGCAGTCCTCGCCCCGGTCATAATAATCGAGCAGGCGTGATTCGAGCCGGTAGCCGCACGCCTCGTAGAAGCCTCTGGTGGGAGTGTACTGCTCGCGCGACGAGGTCTCAAGAAACATCTTGCGCCCGCCAAGGGCGAGCACTCGCCGCTCGGATTCGCGCAGGATGCGCCTGCCCAGGCCGTGGCCCTGCATGGCCTGATCGACCACGATCCAGTAGAGGTCCCAGCTGCCGCACGTGCACGGCACCTGCCCGAAGCAGGCAAAACCGACAGGCGCGGCCTGTCTGTCCCCTGCGGGCCGGGCCAGCAGGAAGTGGTAGCCGCTCTCCTCGCCCTCGGTGATGGCCGCCCAGGCCAGCTCCTCCACGATGAGCACCTCCTCTTCCGAAAAGAAGCGGGTCTCGGCGGCCAGGGCGCAGAGGGTGCGCACATCCTCCACGGCCAGCTCGTCACCAAACTCGATGTCCATGGGGACGATTTCAGGTTCGCTCACGTCAGGCCGCCTTTCTTTCGCCGACGTGCCGCCTGAGCGCGCCGTCCACGATGGCCGAAATGACATCGGACGGCTTTCTGCCCGACTCCCTGGCCGTGGCCATGAACCCGGCGTTTTCCGAGAGGCAGGGGTTGGCGTTGACATCGATGATGGACAGGGCACCCTCGGCGTCCACCCTGAAATCCACACGGGCGTAGCCGCTCAGTCCCATCTCGTCCCAACAGTCGCGGGCGGTCTGCTCCAGGCGCGCGGCCAGTCCGGGCTCGGCCTTGCGAAAAGCGAACCCGCGCACCGTGGACAGGTCCGCGTCCGACCCCTCTTCCCACTTGGCGTCGTAGCCCACGATCTTGACCGGCATGTCGGCCCGGAAGACGATCTCCGCCGAGCCGAGGACCACGGAGGCGTGGTGTGCGGTTTCGAGCAGGGAGACGCTGAACTCGCGGCCATCAATGAACCGCTCTGCCAGGCAGGACCCGCCCAGCTTGTGGCGGCGGGCGGCCATGGCGGCCAGCAACTCGTCGGCGGTCTTGACATTGACCACCGAGGTTTCGTCAAGGCCCAGGGAGGCATGCTCGCACCGGCTCTTGACGATGTAGCGGCCCGGCCCGGGGAAGCGGCCCCGCTTGAGGCCGGTCTCGTCCACGCCCGCCGGGGTGGGCAGGCCCACGGACTGCATGTGCCGTTTGGCGGCCAGCTTGTCGTTGGTCAGGAACAGCACAGAGCTGTCCGCCCCGGTGAAGGGCAGGCCGAGCTTGCGGAAGATGACCGGTGTCAGGTTGGCCAGTTCGTCGGAATCCATGATGCTCTCAACGAGGTTGAAGACCACGCCGGGCCGAATGCCCTGGAGCGTGCTCACGGCCTCGCCCAGGTCCGAGCCGAGCTCCACCTCGACCACGCTCCAGCCCAGCTCGCGCAGGACACGGCTGACGAACCGGCTCTGGTCGATGACATCGGCCACGTCGCTGGCGGCTCCGCGCGGGACCCGGTTTCTGACGATGGCTGCGGTCCGTCTCATGGTGTGACCTCGCGGTTGCCGTTGTTTCGCGCCTTGCGGCGGGCGGCGGAGTGAAATATTTCCCGGATCAGGGCGTCATACGATTTGCCGCCCAGGCGCCACAGGATGGGCAGGTCCGAACTCTCGGGGTTGAGGCCGGGCAGCGGGTTGACCTCGATGAAGCGGGGCGCGCCGTCCGCGCCCAGGCGCACGTCGATGCGGCCTGCGTCCAGGCAGCCCAGGCCCCGCCACGCCTTGAGGGCCAGGCTCGCGGCGGCCATGGCGACCTCGTCGTCCACCAGTTCGTAGGCAACACGCCGGGTCCAGTCCTGCTTGTTTTCATAGGTGTAGGCCGTGGCGTCGCCCTTGCCCACGGCCCTGACCTCGATGACCCCGGCCACGCGGCTCTCGTCGCCGCTGCCCAGCAGCCCGACGGTGAACTCCCTGCCCGGCAGGTAGGTCTCCACCAGCGCGGGCTGGCGGAAAGTGGTCAGCAGGTCGGCGCAGACCTCGCGCAGGGCCGCGGGGTCGCGGACCAGGGAGCGCTCGGTGATGCCCTTGCTGGTGCCCTCGGCCACGGGTTTGACAAAGAGCGGGAAGGGCAGGGACATTGAGTCCACATCTTCGATCCGGGTGACCACCGCAAAGTCGGCGGTGGCTACGCCAAGGGAGCGGACCACCGCGTTGGTCCAGCCCTTGTGCAGGGTCAGGGCCATCAGCTCCGGCCCGGAGAAGGAGTAGGGAATGGACCACGCGTCGAGCAGGGCCGGAACCTGGGCCTCGCGCCCCAGGCCGTGGAGCCCCTCGGCGATGTTGAAGACCATGTCCCACCGGTCGCCCGCGGCCAGGCGCGCGACCAGGGCCGAGATGTTGCCGATGCGGTCCACCGCATGGCCGAGCCCGGTGAGCACCCGCTCGATGCCCGCGATGGTCACCTCGGAGTCGAACTCTGCGGCCTCTTCGCACGACAGCCCCTCTTTGAGGTAGTCGTCCTTGAGGTCGTAGGTCATGCCGATATTCATTCCACTTCCTCAAGGAGCCGGGTGGCGGTGGCTGGTTCGGGATCGGGGTAGGTGTAGATGTTGCCCTCGTAGTTGCGCAGGATCACGCCGCGCTCGTCGCGGCCCACGTAGTATTCGGGCAGCAGGGGAATCTTGCCGCCGCCGCCCGGGGCGTCGATGACGTAGCTGGGCACTGCATAGCCCGAGGTGTGGCCGCGCAGCCCCTGGATGATTTCAAGCCCCTTTTCCACGCGCGTCCTGAAGTGGGCCGAGCCGGGGATGGGGTCGCACTGGTAGAGGTAGTAGGGACGCACCCGCGCCTTGAGCAGCCCCTGCATGAGCCGCTTCATGGTGTTGGTGTCGTCGTTGACGCCCTTGAGCAACACGGTCTGGCTGCCCAGCGGAATACCCGCGTCGGCCAGCATGGTGCAGGCGCGCACGGTCTCTGCCGTCAGCTCGTCCGGGTGGGCGAAATGCAGGCTGATGAAAAGCGGATGGTGCTTCCTGAGCATGGCCGTCAGCTCCGGCGTGATGCGCTGGGGCAGCACGGCGGGCACCTTGGTCCCGATGCGGATGATCTCCACATGGGGAATGGCGCGCAGCTCGGTGAGCAGCCAGTCGAGCCGGTCGTCGGGCAGGGTCAGCGGATCGCCGCCGGACAGGAGCACGTCGCGGATGGCCGGGGTGTTCCTGATATAGGCGATGGCGCTTTTCCATTTCTTGGTGTCGTGCTTGCGGCCATTCCTGCCCACCAGCCGGGAGCGGGTGCAGTAGCGGCAGTAGGTGGAGCAGTAGTCGGTGGCCAGGAACAGGACCCGGTCGGGATAGCGGTGGACGATGCCGGGCACGACCATGTGGCCTTCCTCGCCCAGCGGGTCTTCGGCCTCGCTCTGGTCCATGACGAATTCGTGGATGGTCGGCTCGATGCACCGGCGCAGGCTCGCGGACCCGGCCACGGCGGCCACGCCGAGGTAGTAGGGGGTCACGGCCATGGGCAGTCCCTTGCCAAGGGGCATGGACCCGGCGCGGGAGTAACCAAGGATCTTTTCAACCATGTCCACGTCAAGGATGCGGTTGTCGATCTGCCAGCGCCAGTCGTTCCACTGCGCTTCGGTCACTCCCGGAAAAACGTGCTCGCAAAAGGCGCGCAGGGACGGGTAGGCGCTGTCGCCATGGGGGGCGTCGGTGCGGGCCTCCTCGGCGGTTTCATGCTCGGAAACCAGGGGAAGGGGAGGCTCCTGTTCGGTGCATGCTGCGATCTCAATCATTGCTGTGTCCTCGTTTGGTGAAATGGTTGGCGTCGTCACCCATTGCTGTCGGACGTGCCGACAGGGGTGTTCTGCTCCCGCTCGCGGGGGGCTTCATCAAGCACGATGATCTCCTGGACCTTGATGGCGGGCATCTCGTCCACCAGCAGGTACTGGCCGAAGACCTCCACGGTCATGCCCTCGTACCTCGGGTCCTCCATGTCGATCAGGAGAAAGAGCCGGACCCCGTCGTCGAGAAACACCCCGTCGTCCATGACGGCGACAATGCCCTCCACGGTGATGTCCGCCTCGATTTCCAACAGCTCCGCTGCCCTGGCCTGCGCCGCGAACCCGACCGTCGCGCATGCCAGCAAGAGCAGCAGGGCCGCCCAAACGCTAGAGCGAATTTTCATGTGTCGTTCCCTTTGGTTCAAAATCGTTGCCGTCGTTTTCCTTGAGAGGCCGGTATGACTGCACGGCCATGGATTCCCCCTGTTCGTCACGGACCACTGCGCCGGTGGCGCTGATCCGCTTGCGCAGCAGGACGAGCAGCCCGGGGTGGGCATCCAGGTTGTTGATGACGATCTCTCTCTCGCCGTCGCATGCCAGGGAAATGCTTGTGACGCTGAAATGCTCGTCCCAGCCGTGCGGAATGAGCACGCCGATGACGGTCTCGCTTTCAGGCGCGGATTTGCGTGTCCTGTGTCCCATGCATGCTCCTTGGTGAATAAACGGGGTCGGCACTGCAAAGCATATATGGGGCCAACTGTGTAATAGTCTGAAAAACAAGGAATATTTTGACTGGCCCCTGTGGATGGGCAGGAACCGCGAGTTCCTGTTTCCGCGGCTGGGCCGGGCAGAGGCTGGCTCAGGGGCTGTCCTGTCGGAGGATTTACAGAGAATATCTTGAAATAATTGGGATATCGAAAAAGTGTGAACTGAGGGTTCCGAAAAGGTTCAGTGTGAAGTGTCAGTTCACCTTTTTGCCCTGGGTGCGGAAGTCCCGGCGCTGCAACCCATGGCGGGACATGAGCTTATGCAACTGACGCGGGGTGATTCCGGCCCATTGGGCGGCGTCCTTGATCCTGCCGTGGGTGGCTTCGAGCAGTTCGGCCAGGTAGCTGCGCTCAAAGGCGTCCACCACGTTCTGTCTCGCCCGGCCCAGGGGGATGGAGATGTCGGTGCGCCCCGTGACCGGGCCGTGACCAGGGGCAAAGAGATCCTGGGGGATGCTGTCGGGCGTGATCAGCTCGCTCCGCTCAAGGATGCAGGCGCGCTCGATGAGATTTTCAAGCTCGCGCACGTTGCCGGGCCAGGAGTAGCGCTGGAAGGCGTCCAGCGTCTTGGGGTGCAGCCCCTTGATGCTCTTGCCCAGCTGGCTGCTGAAGTGGCGGATGAAGACCTCGGCAAAGGAGAAGATGTCGCTCTTGCGCTCTCGCAGCGGCGGTATCTCAATGGGAAAGACGTTGAGCCGGTAGTAGAGGTCTTTGCGGAAGAATCCCTTCTCGCACATGTCGCGCAACGAGTCGTTGGTGGCCGCGATGATGCGCACGTCCACCGGGATGTCCTGGTCGCAGCCCACGCGCTGGATGGTCTTGTCCTGGAGCACGCTTAAAAGCTTGACCTGCATGGGCTGGGAGATGGTGCCCACCTCGTCGAGGAACATGGTGCCGCCCTCGGCCAGGCCGAACTTGCCTATCTTGCGCTTGGCCGCGCCGGTGAAGGCGCCCTTTTCGTGGCCGAACAGCTCGCTCTCGATCAGGGTGTCCGGGATGGCTCCGCAGTGGACGCTGACGAACGGGGCGTCGCGCCGCACGCTGTGGGAGTGGATGAGCTTGGCGATGAGGCTTTTGCCCGTGCCGGTCTCGCCGGTGAGCAGCACCGTGGTCTTGGTCCCGGCCATCTGGCGGACCTTGGCGAACGCCTCGCGCATGGCCGGGCTGTTGGTCCTGACCACGCGCAGGGCTTCCTCGTTCCAGAACTGGTCCCTGAGGTAGTCCAGCTCGGTGGTCAGGATGAGGTTCTTGTCCAGCCGCTCCAGAACCAGTTGCACCTCGGCGGCGTTGACCGGATAGGTCAGATAGTCGGACGCGCCGGATTTGACGGCGTCCACGGCGCGGCGGATTTCGTCGGGCTGGACCAGGATGACGATCTCCACGTCCTGGTGGCCCTGCCAGACCGCGCTGATGCCGTCGCGGTGGGACAATCCGCCCTCGGTCAGCAGGCCATAATCCACGAACAGCACGTCCACCGGGCGGGTGGCCAGGGCCGAGCGCAGGGCGGCCATGTCCGAGAAGGTCTCGCCCTCGCCCGAGGGGGCAAGGATCGTCTCCAGGGTGTCGTGGGCCGCGTTGTCCGGGGTGGCGATCATGTATTTGCGCATGTCTGGTTCCTCGTGACCGCTGTAATCCCGGAGAGTTGAACTGGCAAGGGGAATTGCGCCAGGGCGCGGAAAGGCCCGGAGGCGCTTCCCTGGCGGGGGCGCTTCCGGGCCTGATGCGTTCCGGTCCGGTTGCTCAGCTCCATCGGATCAGGCGGGTCTCGTACTTGGTGCCAAGGCCCGGATGGACCGGGATGACCCGGATGCCGTAGCGGCAGGTGCCGGACGAGGCCGGGGTGTACTCGACCCGGAACTCCAGGTTGTTGCCCTCGGTGTGCTTGAGCTTGAGCGGCTTGCAGTCGAGGACCGTATCCTCGCCTGGGCTGGCCACGATCAGTTCCACCAGCATCTCCTCCTGGAGCAATTGCCCCTTGTCCACCTTGGCCGATATCCGCAGGGTGTTGCCGAGCATGAACACGTCGCCGTGGATGCCCTCCACCCGGATCTCCTTGATGTTGACCGTGGAGAAGCGGCCCGGGATGCGCCGCTGCCACGTGCCCACGTCCTTGGCCAGGGCGTACTTGTTCTTGTTGCGCCGCGCAGCCAGGGCCAGGGTGGGCAGGTACATGTCGCTGATGTAGTCGCGGACCATGCGGTGGGTGCCGTACTGCTTGAAGGCGGTCTTCATGGATTCCTTCATCCGTTTGATCCAGCCGTGGGGCACGCCGTCGCCCCGGTCGTAAAACTCCGGCACCACTTCGGTTTCGAGCACGGCGTAGAGGTTGTCGGCGTCCACGATGTCCTGGTTGACCTGGGTCTCATAGACCAGCCCCTGGCCCACGGCCCAGCCGTTTTTGGTGTCAAAGGCCTCGTCCCACCAGCCGTCGAGGATGCTGCAGTTGGGCACGCCGTTGAGGGCGGCCTTCATGCCGCTGGTGCCGCTGGCCTCCATCAGCCGGGTGGGGTTGTTCAGCCACACGTCAGAGCCGGAGACGAGCAGGCGGGCCAGCCGGATGTCGTAGCTCTCAAGGAAGATGACCCGGCCAAGGAAGTCGTCCTGCTTGGCCAGCCGGCAGATGAGGTTGATGAAGCTCGAGCCGATGGTGTCTGCCGGGTGTGCCTTGCCCGCGAAGATGATGTTGATGGGTTTTTCGGGGTTGCGGAACAGTTCCTTGACCTTGTTCAGGTTGTGAAACAGCAGCGTGGGCCGCTTGTAGGCCGTGAACCGCCGGGCGAAGCACAGGGTCAGGTGGTCCGGGTTGAGGGTGTCGAGGAAGGTGCGCAGCCGGTTTGGCGGCTCGCCTTCGCGCGCCCACTGGTTGGAGATGGAGCGGCGGATCTCGTCGTAGAGCCGGTGCTTGAGGGCGATGTGGGTGTCCCACAGGCGGCGGTCGTCGATGTCGTCCAGCCCGGCCCAGTCGATGTCGTCGGAAAGGGCCGAGTGGACCGAGATGTTGCAGGTCTCCTCAATGTCGCGCCTGAGCCGTTCGTCGAGCCAGGTGGTGATGTGCACGCCGTTGGTGATGTGGCCCACTGGCACCTCGCTGAACAGGAAGCCCCGCCACAGGTCCATCCACATGCGCCGGGAGACCTCGCCGTGCAGCTTGCTGACGCCGTTTCTGACGTAGGAGAGCTGGAGGGCAAGTACGGTCATGTTCAGGTGGTCCGCCTCCTCGGCGTACATGTGGCCGAGGTTCCACAGGGCGTCCCAGGGCACGTCCATCTCGGCGGCGTAGCCGCGGAAGTAGTTCTCCACCAGGGAGCGCTCGAACCGCTCGTTGCCCGCCGGGACCGGGGTGTGCATGGTGAAGCAGGTGGACCCGCGCACGATCTCCTTGGCCGTTGCGAAATCAACGCCCTCAAGGCGCATGAGCTGCCGGATGCGCTCGAAGAGCAGGAAGGCCGAGTGGCCCTCGTTGAGGTGGTAGAGGCAGGGGGTGATGCCCAGGGTCTTGAACATGCGCACGCCGCCCACGCCGAGCAGGATCTCCTGCTCGATGCGTCCCTTGGACGACGGTTCGTAGAGCTTGGCCGCGATGTCGCGGTCGGTGCGGGAGTTCTCGGGCACGTCGGTGTCGAGCAGATAGAGCTTGGCCCGGCCCACGCGCACCTCCCAGACCTGGGCGTAAATGGGGCGGCCCGGCAGGTCCACGGTCACCAGGACGCGGTCCGAGTCGCCGTTTTGCAGCGGGATGATGGGCATGGAGGCGAAGTTGTTCTCGTGGTACTCGACCACCTGCTCGCCGTTGCCGTTGATGCGCTGGTGAAAGTAGCCGTTCTTGTAGAGCAGCGAGACGCCGATAAAGGGCAGGTTGAGGTCGCTGGCCGACTTGATGTGGTCGCCAGCCAGGAGGCCCAGGCCGCCGGAGTAGATGGGGATGGACTCGTGCAGGCCGAATTCCATGGAGAAGTAGGAGATGGGGTTGCTCCAGGTAATGCCTCCGTGATCCGCCTTGCCGCTCTCGGCCATGTAGGCGTCGAAGCGGGCGAGTACCTCCTTGACGCGGCCCATGAAGGCCGCGTCGTCCGCCACATGGGCAATGCGCTCCGGGTCCAGTGCGTTCAGGAATTCCACCGGGTTGTGGCCGCATTGCTGCCACCGCTGGGCGTCGATGCCCTCGAATATCTCCTGGGCGTCGCGGTGCCAGACCCACCAGAGGTTGGAGGCCAGGTCGCGCAATCTGGCCAGGTTGTCCGGCAGGTCGGTGATGACCGAGAAGGACTTGAGCCTGGGCTGGGTGGTGTTGACGCCGGTGAAGCTGAACAGTTTGCCCGGGGCCATGGCCATGCGTTGCACGCCCGCCACCCGCTCGGTGCGGATGCCCGCGGCCAGTTCATAGGCCTCGATGTAGAGGGGATAGAAGTTCTTCCAGGTGGCCTCTTCGGCGATGCGCCGGGCCTCGCCGCGGCGAAAGGCGCGCTCCTCGGGCGACCAGCGGGTGAAGTCGAGCAGGGTCTTGGCCAGCTTGCCTGCGGCGGTGCGGAAGTTGTCCCGGAGCCGGTTGAGGACCATGACGCCGGGGTGCCCGCCAGGGTGCCGCTCCATGACCCACTGGCCGAAACCGGCCCGGTCCGCCGTGATGGTGGGCACGTAAAAGGCCGCGCTCTCCATGGGGGTGTAGCCCCACGGCTCGTAGAAGGAGGGGAAAACGGTCAGGTCCATGCCCGCCAGGGCGTCGTAGTATTCCAGGTTGAGGATGCCGTCGTTGCCGTCGAGGTAGACCGGAATGAAGATGACGCAGCAGCGGTTGGCAGGCTCATTGTTCAGCTTCATCTCGCGGCATTTGAGCACGATGGAGTCGCGGTCCGAGTCGCCGAGATGGTGGGTGGCGATGCCGCCGTATTTCTCGATGCTGTAGTGCTCGTCCTTGAGCCGCTTGCGCGCCTCCTCGCTGAAGCCCGCGTAGCCGCAGGTGACCAGCAGGAAGGTGACCACGGTCATGTCCGAGTCTGCCTTGGCCAGCTCTCCGTCCACTTGGGCCAGGCTCTCGATGAGCAGGTCGATGCCCTTGTTGTGGAACTCGTATCTGCCGCTGGTGGCCACCAGCAGGGTCTTGTCCGGCTTCAGGTCGCGCTCCAGAAAGCGGGAGGCGAGGTCGATGAGCCGGTTGCGGGCGGTCTTGCGCGTTTTTTCCACTGCCACAGGCTCGGCAAAGCCTTCGAGGTTGAAGCCGTTGAAGGTGACCACAGCCGGGTTGGTGCCCAGCAGGTTGGACGCCTCGCGCCGGGTGATGTCTGACACGGTGGCAAAGCAGTCTGCCTCGCGCGCGGCCACGGACTCCATGGAGTGCTTGGCCGCCACCCCGTATGCCTTGGCCTCCTGGGACGGCTCGATCTCCTCCAGCCGCTCGTAGATGTCCACCCCGGAGCCGGACATGGCCCGGCCAAGCATGGTGGCGTGGGTGGTCAGCAGGGTGGCCACGGCGGGCGCCTGTTTCTTGAGGTAGAGTACGCCCGCGCCGGACATCCATTCGTGGAAATGGGCAAAGACCTCGGACACGCCCTCCACGTCGTCATGAATCTCCTTGATGACCATGGCCGCGGTGGTGCTGAAGACCAGCGGCTCGATGTAGTCCCAGCCGCCGGTCATGGAGTCCACGCCAAAGTCGTTCCACAGTTGGAAAAGGAGCTTGTCGTGGGTCGGGAAGGCCCCCTGGAAATCGACGAGCAGAACCCACGGCCTGCCGGGGATGTCCCACTGGCCCACGCTGGTGGGGATGTTGTGCTGCTTGAGCCGCTCCAGAGTGGCGGCGAATTCCTCGGGCGGGTCGCAGGGGTCGAACCCCGGATTGCGGTCGAGCAGGGGGCCGATGGCCACGTAGCGGCCATCAAAGGCGGCCATGGCTTCGGCTGCCTTGCTGCTGATGACGGTATGGATGCCGCCCACCTTGTTGCATACTTCCCACGATACTTCGAACAGCCAACTGGATTCCATCGGGTTCACTCCTGCGGTCACTTGTTGCCGAGTCTGCGGTCCACGGTCAATGTCAGATCGTTGAGGGCGTTCATGTAGGTGATGAACGCCTGATGCGGGGTCTCATAGGGGTTGAAGTACTTGTGCACGTCGCCGTCCGAGAACCACTTGGTGCACATATAATAGAAATGGTCGCTGGTCAGCAACTCCCGCCAGGTGGCGATGAGGTCATCGTCGCCCGTGGCCAGCACCCGGTCCTCCAGGGCATAGGCCAGCTCCGCCGCCTGATCCTGCATGGGGTTGCCGAGCCAGGCCGTGACATCGCGCTCCAGGTCGGCCCAGGAGGTGAAGTGGGGCACGTCGATCTGGGCCTTGGGGTCGAGCCCGGCGGCCGCCTCGCAAGGGGTCTTGAAGGTGAAGTCCGGATGGTCGAGGATGGCTCCCGGCAGGGCGCGGAAGAACTCGAAGATGCCGGTTTCGGCCCACTGGTGCTCGCCGATGGTCTCGTAGTCCATGAACAGGTTGACCACCTCGCCGTTGCCGGCCACGGCGTGGACCCATTTGGCGAATCTTTCGGCTGTCACCGGCCACTCGCTCCAGCCCTGGTCCGAGAAGCGGAAGGCCACGTCGTCCGAGAGACGGTAATTCTTGAGCAGCGCCTTGAGCTTGCAGCACCCGGCTGGCTGGTAGACGAAGTTGGGGGAGCGCCAGCCCAGCACATGGTCCGCGCCCTCGGCCAGGATCGTCTTGTAGCCCATCTTCTCGACTTCCAGGGCCAGGTCGTTGCTGTAGATCAGCTCGGTGTTGCGGAAGGTGACTGGCTTGACCCCGAAGAACTCCTTGAGCACCTTGTCGTGCATCTTCACCTGCCGCCGGAACTCCTCCTTTGAGAAGAGGAACGACAGGGAGTGGTAGTGGGTCTCGCCGATGAACTCCACGCAGCCGGTTTCGGCCAGCGCGCGGAAGGATTCGAGCACCTCGGGGCAGAACTCCTGGAACTGCTCCATGGCCACGCCGGTGATGGCGTAGGATATCCTGAACTTTCCCTTGAACTCGTTGATCAGATCGAGCATCAGCCGGTTGGCGGGCAGATAGCATTTGTCAGCCACCTTGCGCAGGATATCGCGGTTGGCCGTGTCGTCGCGGTAGTCGTGACCAAGGCCGATGTCGAAGAACGAGTATCCCTGGTTGAGCCGCATGGGCTGATGCACCTGGAAGTAGAGGCATACGGAGATCATCGCGCACCTCCGGCGAGTTCCATGTAGACGTTGAGGACATGCTCCGCCGCGATTTCCCATTTGATCTTCTTGAGGGTTTCCACGCCCTTCACGGCCAGTTCGCTGGCCCGGGCCTCGTTGCCGAGGATGTCGAGGATTTCGAAGGCGAGCCTGTCCACGTCCCAGAAGTCCACCTTGACCGCGTGGTCGAGGATTTCGGCCACGCCCGACTGCCGGGAGACGATGGCTGGCACGTTGTAGACCATGGCCTCGAGTGGGGTGATGCCGAACGGTTCGGACACGCTGGGCATGACGTAGAGATCGCTCATGGCGTAGATGCGCTCCACGTCCGCCCCGCGCACGAAGCCGAGGAAATGGAAGCGGTGGGCCATGCGCAACTGGGCCATGCGCTCCACCATGCGGGGGAACATGTCGCCCGTCCCGGCCATGACAAAGCGCACGTCCGGGTTTTTCTTCAGCACCCTGGCTGCGGCCTCCACGAAGTAGTCCGGCCCCTTCTGGAAGGTTATGCGGCCAAGGAAGAGGACGATCTTCTCCTTGAGGGGCTTTTGCAGCCGCATCTGGCCGAAGCGCCGCTCTTTGGACACGGCGTTGTGGACCACGGTGATCTTGGCCGGGTCGATGGAGTAGCGCTTGACGATGGTGTCCATGGTGTAGTGGCTCACCGCGATGATCCGGTCCGCGGCCTCGAAACCCGCCCGTTCGATGTCATAGACCTGCTGGTTGACATGGTCCCCGCTGCGGTCGAATTCCAGCGCGTGGGCGTGGACCACGAGCGGCTTGCCCGAGACCCGTTTGGCCTCGATGCCCGCCGGGGCGGTCATCCAGTCGTGGGCGTGGATGACGTCGAACCGCTCGGACGCGGCCAGGTGCGCGGCCACCACGCTGTAGCGCACGATCTCGGCCATGAGGTTGCTTCCGTAGCCGCCGGCAAACACGTTCTCCACCTCGCCCAGAATGTCCTTGGCGGTGATGAACTCGTCGTGTTCGAGGATGCTGCGGTATTCTCTTTCCGTCAGATAGGGGCGCAGGGGCGAGAGCACCTCAAGCACCTTGACCCGCTCGCGCAGGGCCAGGATTTCGGAGATGCCGACCCTGGCCCGGACGCGGTTGGCGCCCAGCAGGGTCAGGTGTCCGCCCGATTCGCCGGATTCGAGCTTGGGCAGCACGAACACGATGTCCGTGCCCAGCCCTGCCAGGCCCTTTGTCAGACCGAGGCAGGCGGTGCCGAGACCGCCGGATATATACGGGGGGAACTCCCACCCGAACATGAGTACGCGCATGATCAGCTCCTCAACAGCTTGTTCAGCCTGATGGCCTCGCCCACGCTCCATGCCTGGGCAATGCACCCTTTGGGCAGGTGCGGCGGGTTGCCCGTGTAGATTTCGGGCACCGAGGCGATGCCGAAATTGTTGGGAAACTCGCGCAGGATGGGCTTGAAGTAGGTACGCAGGAAGGCCCTTGCCCCGGCCTTGTCCTCGGCCTGGCGCAGCAGCGCCTCGCCGAAATGCCCGGCCAGCCACGGCCAGACCATGCCCTGGTGGTAGGCCGAGTCGCGCGAGGCGGCGTCGCCCCGGTAGAAGGGCGAGTACTTCGGGTCGCGCGGCGACAGGGTGCGCAGGCCGTAGGGGGTCAGCAGGTGGGCCTGGACCTTGCTGACCACGTCGCGCATGTGGGCCACGTCGAGCAGGCTGTGGGGCAGGGACACGGCAAAGACCTGGTTGGGCCTGATGGAGCGGTCCTGGCGGTCGCCGTTGACCACGTCGCACAGGCAGCGGTCGTCGTGGCTCCAGAATTTGTTGACAAAGCTGGCTTCAAGCCGGGCGGCGGCCTCTCTGGCGCGCTCGGCCAGCGCCTCGTCGTCCGGTCCGGCCAGTTCCAGGAAGAACTTGAGGGCGTTGTACCACAGGGCGTTGATCTCCACCGGCGCGCCGTGGCGCGGGGTGACGGGCCTGCCATGGGCCTGGGCGTCCATCCAGGTGAGCTGGGTGGACGCGTTGCCCGCATAGAGCAACCCGTCGGGCGCGATGGAGCACAGGGGCACCCGCCCGTCCAGATGGGCGGCCACGATGTGCTTGAGGGCCGGGTAGACGCGCTCCATGACAAAGGCGCGGCTCCCTTTGGCCTTGAGGTATTCCTGCACTGCCCAGAAGAACCACAGGGAGGCGTCGATGGAGTTGTAGGCCAGGTGCTCGGACGTTTGGTCGAGATAGTTGGGCAGCAGCCCGTCGCGCTCAAGCCCGGCATAGGCGGCCAGCACCTCCTCGCCGAACTCCAGGCGCCCGGCGTGGAAGGTCAGCCCGGGCAGGGCGATCATGGTGTCGCGGCCCCACTCGCCGAACCAGTGGTAGCCCGCGATGACCGAGGCGAAGCCGGACGTGTTGCGGACCAGGAACTGGTCCCCGAAATATTTGACCCAGTGGACGCTTTTGGTGCGGTCCTTCGATGCCTCGAGGAGCGCCTCGCGCCGGGCCACCTCGCCCTTGCGCTTGTGTTCCATGTTGCCAAGGGGCTCCACCGAGGCCGCGAAGATGACCGGCTTGCCCTTGTGCAGCCGCGTCTCGAACATGCCGGGGCAGAACAGGTCCTCCTGATAGTCGAAGCCCCGGTTGCGCTCGATGATGTATTCCAGGTTCAGGGACCACTTGGGGCCGGGGAAGAATTCCGATGCCCGGTTGGTGCCCATGTGCAGGGGCGGCATGCCCTCGTAGGGTTCGATGATGCAGCCGTTCTTCTCGACAAAGCACTTGGGCCGCAGGAACATGTTCTCCCTGGCCAGGGCGTGGATGTCCCGGTAGGCCAGCAGGGGCCTGAGGCGCATGATGGGGCTGACCTTGCCCTCCAGCATCTCGTAGCACAGGAGCACGGTGTTCTCGCCGTAAACCGTCATCATGGTCTTTTTGATGACCACGTCGCCGATGCGGTAGGTGATGGCCGGAAACAGCCCCTGCTCGAAGGAGTCCACGAACTGGTGCCCGGTGGGGTGGTAGACCCCCGGATATTTGTTGGTGGAGAGGATGAACTCCCTGTCGCCGCCGACCAGCGAGGTTTCGACCTTGGAGAGGAGGACGAACCGTCCCTTGGGTTTGGTCAGCGCGGCCACGAGCAGGCCGTGGTATTTGCGCGTGTGGCAGTTGATGATGGTGCTCGACGCATAGCCGCCGATGCCGTTGGTATCAAGCCACTCCTTGCGCGTCGCGGTTTCTGTGTTGATGCATTCGTCTCTGGAAATCCGTATCATGATGTCCGCCGGGTTGGTGTGAAATACCGTTGCAGTCCGTTGAACCATTCCATGCACACTGTCTTCCCATCTTTGAGTTAGATAAGAAAAGGTCGCGAGTAGCAAGAGAAAACTTTGAGCGCGATGGTATTTTTTCCAAACCGTCGCGGGGAGGGGGTCTTTGCACGCCGGAGGGGGATGTTCGCCGCACAGGCTTGGCCCGGGGCATTGTGCCGCCATATGAGATACGGTGCGCGTTGTTGCCGTTTCGTGGGGGATGGGTGGAAGATCGTTGTCGGAATGAAATATGGTCGAATATAATGGAAACGGCACTCAATTGAGTGCCGTTTCCATTATGCTCGTCGACTTGAGGGTTGGGCGGTCAGTAGATTTTCCGTTTGGAAAAACTCGAGCCCAGGACCGAGAAGGTGTTCTCCACGATGAACAGGGCGTTCTCGTCGTGGCTGAAGGTGATCTCCTCCAGCTTCTTGAGTTGGACGTTGTTGACCACGGTCATGAGCACGTTCTTCTCCTGGCGCGAGTAGGCTCCGAAGCCGCGCAGAAAGGTGGCGCTCTGGCGCAGGGAGTGCAGAATGTCGTGGCTGATGGCGTCGGCGTGGCTGGAGATGATGAAGACGACCTTGCGCTGGTTGAACATGGATAGGGTGTTGTCCACCATCACGGCGGTGATGAAGACCAGGATGAGCGAGGCGATGATCAGGTCCAGCGGCAGCCGGAACAGGCTTAAGCTGAACAGGGCCGCGTTGAAGCCGAGGTAGACCTTGCCGATGCCGATGTTGAACCGCTGGAAGAGATAGACCGCGATCACGTCGAGCCCGCCGTTGGACCCCAGCGAGCGCAGCACGATGCCCGCGCCGAAACCGGAAATGACGCCGCAGGCCACGCTGGCGTAGAGCTGGTTCTCCACCTGGATGGGGATGGTCGCCAGCTCGTAGAACAGGGTGGTGGCCGCAGTGGCGTAGGCGCTGTACCAGAAGAAGCGTCGGCTGACCTTGACCCAGGCGAAGACGAAGAGCGGGACGTTGAGGAGCAGATATATCCAGCCGGGATTCAGGGTTCCGGTGGTGTAGTAGATCAGGGTGGCCAGGCCGAACAGGCCGCCCGGAATGAACTCGTGGGGCACGGCCAGGCTCTTGATGCCCACGGCCACGAGCAATGCGCCAACCGTGATGAGCAGCAGGTTCCACCACAGGGAATAGGAGAAATCCATTCGGAATGACGGCCCCTTGCCGAGCCGGGATGTGGCCGCGTCAGACATCAGCGCTCCGTTTCAAAAAGTCCGTGAAAACGACGGGGCCGGTCCTTGCGGCCTCTTGCCGGACCGGGCGCCCCCATTGGGGCATACTCTTTTACGGGTGGGCGATCAAGGCCGGTCGGCCAGGGGCCGGGCCAGAAGGGGTCTGCCCAGGGAGCGCTGGCCGGGCGTGCCGGAGCCGGATTCCTACGCTTGTTGACGCAGGGGGGCGAGGTCGGGGCGGCCTTTGCGCAGCCGCCTTTTGAGCATCTCCGCGCCCGGCTCGAACAGGGCATGCACCAGCAGGGCCACGGCCAGGGAGACGAGCAGGATGTCCCACCCCTCTGGCGAGTCCGCCAAGGTCTCGAACAGGGCGACGACGCTGAAGTGGAAGAGGTAGAAGGGATAGCTCAGTTTGCCGGTGAAGCGGTCAAAGCGGAACTGGCCGAAGCTGCGGAAGACAAAGGGCATGGTAGCCAGGACGACGCAGGGCAGGACGAACTGGGCCACGGACTGGGGGATCAGCCCGGCCAGCAGCAGAGCTGCGGCCAGCACGGCAAAGGCTGGATAGTCAAAGCGACCGGGCCGCCTGGGGAGCAGGGCGTGGAACCGGTATGACAGAATGCCCCCGGCAAAGAGCCACAGCTCCAGGGGGAAGAACCGCTTGAAGAACACGGCGTTTTCCGTCCCGGCCAGGGGTACGGCCAGCCGCAGGGCGAGGCTGGCGCAGACGAGGGCCAGCAAGGTTCGGGAGCGCAGACGCACCAGCAGCGGGGCCAGGGCGTAGAACATGATTTCGAGCGACAGCGACCACCCCTGGATGAGCGGGGCGTTGCGCCAGATGGAGTCGCGGGCCGCAGGCAGGAATTGGAGCCCGCCGTTCGGCGCGGGCGAGAGGCAGAAGAGCAGCTCCTGGCCCAGGATGCCCAGAGAGGTCCAGGCCATGACCAGGAAGGTGACCGGGTCGGACAGGAGCATGGCCATCTCGGCCCTGGAGCTCATGGGGTGGACGTCGAGGGACATGACCAGACCGACGCTCAAGGCCACGGCCAGGACATAGGCGGGGTACAGGGTCAGGAACCGGCTGAGGTAGAACTGTCGGGCCGAACCGTAGCGGGTGTCGAGGATCAGGGCCATGTAGAAGCCGGAGATGGCGAAAAAGCACAAAACTGCCTCATGCCCGTGGATCATGGGCAGGGGGGCCACCGTGAAGTGGGAGTTGAGCACCGCGATGGCGAGCAGGAGCCGAATGATTCCCAGGGCAAGCCTCCCGTGTTCCGATATCCTGGCCCGAGGGGCGGCAGGCGCGCGCCTGCCGCTGAAAACGCGTGTTGGTCTAGCCGCCCAGGCGCAGGGGCTCGGGCTGCGGTATCTCGGCGCAGGCGTGGCTCGCGCCGCCGATGCTGCGGTTGCACCTGAGGGCCAGTACCGAGGTGTAGGGCTCCTGGCCGCAGAGATAGGCGCGCAGCCGTTTCCGGGCCTCAGGGTCCATGAATTCCATCAGCGGCTGATGCACGTCGATGACTTTTTCCATGGCCGAGAGGATCTGCATGTCCCAGGCCTCGTGAAAGCGCTCGATGTCGTCCGGCCGCAGGGTCTTGCGGCAGTTGTGGCAGTTGCATGACAGGGGCACCTCCTCCTCGATGTTGAAGAGGCCGTACTCGTCGCATATCTCCTCGCCCTTCCAGATGTTGCGGATGGCGATCTCGAACCCGTAGCCCGTGCTGATGGTGTTGCAGTCGCACCGGTGGTTGACGTACTTGGCGTGGTCCCAGCTGAGGATGCGCACGCCCTTCTCGTCAATGTAGGAGTACTTGCCGGCAATGGCTCTGTGGCATTCGTCCAGGGCGTTGAAATCCTTGTCGCTGAGTTCGATCTCCAGGCGGTCCTTGACGTAGACGATGGTTCCGCGCGGGATGTCCGCCGTGGCGAACACGCCGTATCCGATGTTTGCGTTGACGAAACGTACTTCGGTGTTCGGATGGATCACAGTGTTTCTCTCACTTGGTGCCTGCGGTCTCGGGCGGCTCGCCTGGTCCGGTAGAGGTTGCGCGTTGTGCCGGGGGCGTTACCAGTTGTCGTCATCCCCGTAGCTCCAGTCGTCGTCGAGGGTGAAGTCCCTGACCCGGATAAGCAGTTCGTCGCCCTCCTCGGTGATGGTGCCCTGGGCCGTGACCCATTTGTCCATGTGGTCCATGAGCTTCAGGCCGTTCTTGTCCGGTTCCACAAGGTACTGCTCCTCGCCGTCCACCAGGATCATGAGGCTGGAGTCCTCTTCTTCTTCCTCATCCTCCCGTTCAATGGGCAGGATCTGTCCGTAAATGGTATCGTCGTAAATATCTGCTGACACGCTGCTGTTTCTCCCTGCGTCCTATTGGGATTCGCTGCCCTTGGCATCGGACTCGAAGTCCTTGCGGTAGACCACGCTTCCATCTTTTGGAATGAATTGCTTGAGGAACCTGTCCTCCTGATCGTAGCCGTTGGCCTCGTAGAAGCGCCTGCTGCCCTCGAACGAACGTCCGCTTTCTGTTTCGAGCAGGATTCTCTGGCCACCCCTGGTCTCTATCTGGCGTTGCATCTCCGCCAGCATGGCCGAGCCGATGCCCTGGCGCTGGAGGCTGGGGGTGACTGAAATGCCGATCAGCTCAAAGCTGTCCGGCCATTGGGCGATCTCGCCATAGCAGAGGAATCCGGCCAGCGTGTGGCCGTCCGGATCATTGGTCTTGGCCTGGATGAACCGGCATGCGTCGCTGTCGCCCTGGTAGGCGCAGTCCCAGACCATGCCCTCGGCGGTGCTCAGTTCTTCCTCGTTGAACAGGCCGCATGCGGCGGCCATGTCGAGCAGCTGTTCCACATCCTCGGGGGCCACCCCGTTGGAGATGTAGACTTCGCGTACGGGTGTCTGTTCACTGTCTTGTTCGGTGATGGAATTGTCCATGGGATGCTCATGCCGCCGGGGCAGTGCTGAGGTTGAATGGGACGCCTTGCCGCGCGCACGGGGCTGGGGCCAAAGGCCCGGTGCCTATGGGATCCCTGGGCTGTCGTTCGTCCGGGAGGGATATGACTTCCCGAACCCTGATGGCAGCCCGGCCCAACCATTGGACCGGGGTGCCGACAATGACGCAGACGCGACCCTCGATGCCTATATCGTCAACGCCGAGGAGCAGATAGTCCCTGGTCCCGTCGTTTATGACCAGTCCGTTTCTGGAACTGACCACCAGACCCTGCACCCGGACGGATTCGTCCGGCTGCTCCTCGGCAGTGACCTTCTGAGCGAGTGTGGCCAGCAGCAGCGCGGCGCACAGGATGATGCAGGCGTGGCGTGGCATCGCCTACCCGAAGTCCGTCGTTTCCATGGGCGTGAAGCTCTCGACGTGGATGGTCTCGATGCCGCCCACCTTGCGGACGGTTCCAGTGATGGAGGCCCGCTTGCGGGCCATGGAGACAAGGGTCGGGAAGGTGTGCAGGTTGGTCACCTGCACGTCGCGCTCGGCCTCGCACGCGATGAGGATTTCAGTCACGCGGAACTGCTCGTCCCACTGCATGGGCACGATGAATCCGCTGATGGTTTCCCTGCGGGCGGGCGTGGTGTCGGCGTGTTGCTGCATGGTGTCGCCCCACGGCTCGCGTGGGTGGACTCAAGTAGCAGACAGCGTGCCAAGAATATAACATGTTGTAATAATGGAATTGTTGCCCAGGCGAGGGGCTTTATGCAGGAACCGGCGGTTCCTGTTTGCCGCGTCGGGGCTGAAATGGCGAAGCAAATCAGCCGTATGGCGGTGGGATTTGCCGGGGTCGCTAGAAAAATGCAATGACATTACGGGTGTTTGATATGCAACAAGAACTGAAAATTCTTGTTTTTTGGAAAGAGGAACTGCCGGGTCTTATCTGGTCCTTCGGAACTGGCGTTTGGTCAGCCCGTGCCGGTTCATGAGCTTGTTGAGCTGCCGGGTGGTGATCCCGGCCTGTCTGGCCGCGTCCATGATCCGGCCCCCGCACTGTTCGAGTACGCTGCTTAAGTATTGCTTCTCGAACCGGTCCACGGTGATCTGGCGGGCCTCCTTCAGGGGCAGGCCGGTCCTGACCGGCGAGGTGATGACCTCGCCGTGGGAGGTGAAGAAATCGGGCGGAAAGCTCGGGGGGAGCAGGATGGGGCCGGTCTCCAGGATGCAGGCGCGCTCGATGATGTTCTCCAGCTCGCGGACGTTGCCGGGCCAGGGATACTCCTTGAAGGCGTCGAGCACGTCCGGGTGGATGCCCTTGATGTCCTTGTTGAGCAGGTTGTTGAGCTGCTTGATGAAGGATTCTGACAGCTTGAGAATGTCCTCGTACCGTTCGCGCAGGGGCGGGATGCAGACCGGAAAGACGTTGAGCCGGTAGAAGAGGTCGCGCCGGAACAGGCCGTCGTCGCACAGTTTGCCCATGTCCTCGTTGGTGGCCGCGATGATGCGCACGTCCACCGGGATGTCCGCCTCGCCGCCCACGCGCTGGATGACCCGCTCCTGGATGGCGTTGAGCAGCTTGACCTGGGCGGACTGGGTGACCGTGCCGATCTCGTCGAGGAAGATGGTGCCCCCGCCTGCCAGCTCGAACTTGCCGAGCTTGCGCCGCACCGCGCCGGTGAAGGCACCCTTCTCGTGGCCGAACAATTCGCTCTCCACCAGGGTGTCGGGGATGGCCCCGCAGTGGACGCTGATGAAGGGCTTGTCGTTGCGGTTGCTGTGGGCGTGGATGAGCTTGGCCATCAGGCTCTTGCCTGTGCCGGTCTCGCCGGTGAGCAGCACGGTGGTGCGCGTCCCGGCCACCTGCCTGACCTTGGCAAAGACATCGCGCATGATCCGGCTGCGCGTGTCCACGAATTCCAGCGCCTCCTCGTTCCAGAACTGGCCGCGCAGGTAGTCGAGTTCCGACTGCATGACATCGGACTGGTGGACCCTGTCCATGACCAGCCCCAGCTCTTCGGGGCCGACCGGGTGCGTCAGGTAGTCGAAGGCTCCGGCCTTGACCGCGTCGATGGCCAGTTGCGTGTGCGCCTCGTCGGTCATGACCACGATGGACGCCTGGGGATAGTTTTCCCACAGGGCCTTGAGGGCTTCGCCCACCGAGTCGTTTTGGTGGAGCAGCGTCCCGGCATCCACGAACAGGGTGTCGATCTCGGCATCGTCGCCGGGCCGGGCCGGGTGGTCGGCCACCACCTCGTGATCATGATAGCGCAGGCGGCCGATCTTTTCGGACCGGTTGCTGTCGCGGGTTATGACGAGCATCTTTCTCATGGCTACCTCAGAACTGCCGGGGTGCCCTGCCGAGCCGCCCCACGATCAGCCAAGCCATAGCGGCAAACCGGGCCGAGGACAACGGCAAACGCGCCCCCCCGGCATATTGGCCGCAGACGGAGTGAGAGAAATAATGTTCACCCGATCTTGCTTATAATTCCAGAATCGCTCAGTATGTTTCACAGTCGCAACGTGTCGGAAACATGCATCCGTGTGCCGGGCGCGCGGCGGGAGCGAGGCGAACATGTCGGAGCGAGTGCTTTTCGTGGATGACGACCCGAACATCCTCAAGACCTTCCGGGCCAGCTTCAGGAAGAAGTTCGACCTGGATCTGGCCGAGGGGGCGGACGAGGCCCTGGACAAACTCAAGGCGGGCGAGCGGTACGCGGTCATCGTCTCGGACCAGAAGATGCCGAAGATGTCGGGCATGGACTTCTTCGGCGTGGTTCAGGAGAAGGCGCCGACCGCTGTCAGGATCATGCTCACCGGCCACGGCGACTTCAATCTGGCCATGGACGCGGTCAACAGGGGGCAGCTCTTCCGCTTTCTGCTCAAGCCCTGCCCGCTCGACGACCTGGCTCTCGCCATCGAGGCGGCGCTGAAGCAGTACCGGCTGGTCATGGCCGAGAAGGTGCTGCTCAAGCAGACCCTCAAGGGGACTGTGGAGCTGCTGACCGAGATCGTCTCCCTGGTCAATCCCGAGGCCTTTGGCCGGTCGCAGCGGATCAAGCGGCACATGACCTACCTGGTCGAGCAGATGGGCATCAAGAGCGGCTGGCTCTATGAGCTGGCCGGGATGCTCTCGCAGTTGGGGTGCATTCTGCTTCCGGACAAGACCCTGGCCAAGCTTCAGGCGGGCAGGGCGCTCGACGGCGAGGAGATGCAGCTTTTCGACATGCACCCCACCCTTGGGGCGGAACTGCTCAAGAAAATCCCGCGCATGGAAAAGGTCGCGCAGATAATCGCCTATCAGGAGAAGAACTACGACGGTTCGGGCGTTCCGCTCGATTCCGTCAAGGGGGAGGACATCCCCCTTGGCTCCAGGATGCTCAAGCTGGTCCTCGACTACGACACGGCCCTGATGCGCACGGGCAAGCCGAGTGCGGCCTTTACCGCCCTGGAGGAGCACATTGAACGCTACGATCCGGAGCTGATGTACTACCTTGAAGGGTGCCTGGGAAAGGCCGCCCATTACACCCTCGGCGAGATGACCATCGACGAGCTGTATCCGGGCATCATTCTGGACGAACCCGTGGCCGATACGGACGGGCTGGTGCTGTGCCGCAAGAGCATGGAGGTGACCGCCAGCATGATCGCCAAGCTCAAGGCGTTTGGGCGGCGCAGCTCTATCCGGCAGCCGTTCAAGGTGCTCATGCCCGAAAGGCGGGCGTAGCGGATCTGGCGGGCAGGCGGGGGCCGGGCGGTCACGCAAGGGCCGCAACACGCGCAAAGGCGGGGTATCCAGCATGAATTCAGAAACCGACAGGGGCGGCGAGACGCTGGGGAGGCAGGACCAGGGGGTCAGCAACACCTCGCTTTCCAGGCTGTTCAACTGGGGCGTGGCCGGCCTGTTCCTGTTCCAGCTCTCGGTCGGCCTGTACGTCATCTTCCATTTCATCGGCGACAGGGTGCTGCGGATGCAGACCGACAGGGCCACCGCCGCCCTCGAGTATCGCAGGCAGCGTTTTGACGCGGGCCTGGACGCCAGCCGCGTCCTGCTGGCCGAGTACGCCCGTCTCCCGGTCCTGAGCGAAGGGCTGGAGCGTCCGCAGAACCTTGGCGAGGTCAGGAGCTTCATGGATTCCCTGTTCATGCTGGAGCGGGACTCTGCCTTCAGCCTGCAAGACGCGCACGGCGGGCTGGTCAGCGCGACCTCGGAGCGGGCCGCCCTGCTGGCTCCGCAGGGGGCGGGTTTTCAGGAACTGCTGGCCCAGGGGGCGCGGGGGCGGGTCGGGTTGGTCAGGCTTCGGACCGGCGGCTATCAATGGCGTCTGAGCTGTGTCGTGCTGCGCCAGGGGGTGCCAGTGGGCCTGTTGTCCGCCTATGTCCCCCTTGATCCCCTGTCCCCCTATCTGGCTGGCGACGACTTGTTCCGGGTGTCGCTGCTCTGGGGCGGCGTGCCAGCCGTGACCGTGGGCGAGGCGCCGCCCCCGGCGCTGGTCTTCGAGCAGGAGACCTCGGTTCCGGACGTTGTCCTGCGGCTTGAGATGAGCCGCCGCGAGGTGACCGAGGAGGTGCGCATGCTCACGGTAGGCATGGTCGCGACCCTTGGGCTGGGTACGCTCCTGCTCATGATCGTCATCCACCTGATTGGCAAGCAGCTCTACATCGTTCCCAATATCCGTCTTCAGGCCATGCGCGACGAGCTTGAGAAAGAGGTGGAGAAGCGCACCTCGGACCTCAAGATGCGCACGGTGCAGCTCTCCATAGAGATCCGCGAGCGGCGCGAGTCCGAGATCGAGGCCCGCGAGTCGGGCCAGCTCGTGTCCGCCCTGCTGGAGGGCATCGGGGCCGCCTTTTTCATTCTCGATCCCCGGACCGGCCATGTGGTCAAGTCCAACAGCGTGGTGCACACCATGTTCGGCCTTTCCCCCTGGCAGTTGGCCGACAGGCCGTGCTCCGAGGCGTTTGCCCAGTCCGCCGACAAGCTGGAGTCCCTGCTGTGCCCCGGAGCCATCAAAAATAACGCCTATACCGAAGGCGTGGCCAAGCACCTGAACGGGCAGACCTTTCCCGTGGCACGGTATCTTGTCCCCATGGAGCTTCGGGGGGAGGAGCATCTGGGCGTGATCGTGCTCGACATTACCGAGCGCAAGAACCTGGAGCGGCGGCTGCACATCGCCCAGAAGCTCGAATCCGTGGGCGAGCTGGCCTCGGGCATCGCTCATGAGATCAACACCCCGATCCAGTATGTGGGCGACAGCATCCGTTTCGTGGACGAGGCCTTTGGCGAGATGGCGGCCATCATGGCCCTGCAGGCCGAGTTGGCCCAAGCCTGCCGCGAGGCGGGGTTTCGGGATGATCTGGTGGAGAGGATAGAGAGGCTCAAGGACGAAGCGGACCTCGAATTCGTCCTCGACGAGGTGCCCAAGGCGTGCTCGCGCGCCCTGAGCGGGACCGAGCGCGTGGCCGTTATCGTCCGGGCCATGAAGAACTTCGCCCACCCCGGCGACGGCGAGAAAAAGGCCGTGGACATCAACGCGGCCCTGGAGAACACCATCACCGTGGCCAAGAACGAGTGGAAATATGTGGCCCAGGTGATCACGGACTTCGACGCCCTGCCCATGGTCCAATGCCTGCCCGGCGATATCAACCAGGTGTTCCTGAACATCCTGGTCAACGCGGCCCACGCCATCGGCGAGGTGGTGGGCAATTCGGGTGACAAGGGGGTCATCACCATCTCCACCAGACGGGGCGACCACGAGGTGGTCATCAGCTTCACCGACACCGGCACGGGCATCAGCCAGGATATCCGCGACAAGATATTCAACCCGTTCTTCACGACCAAGGAGGTCGGCAAGGGGACCGGGCAGGGGCTCGCCATCGTGCATGACATCATTGTGGAGCGGCACGGCGGCGTTATTGATGTCGAGTCGGAAGTGGGCAAGGGCACGACCTTCATCATCCGCCTGCCCGCAGCAGAATAATGCCGCATGCAACCCGCGAGGACCAAGCCAATGAAACGAACCATACTTTTTGTCGATGACGACCAGAACATCCTCGACGGCTTCCGCACCCTGCTCTACGCCAAGAGAAAGGAGTGGACCTGCCGGTTTGCCACCACCGGCCTGGAAGGGCTCGAATATGTGGACCGCGAGCAGTTCGACGTGGTCATCGCCGACATGCGCATGCCGGGCATGGACGGCGCGGACTTTCTGAAGGAGGTCGAGCGGCGGCAGCCGGGCGCGGTGCGCATCATCCTCTCCGGCTATTCGGAGATGCAGGCCGTGCTCAAGTCCGTCAGGCACGCCCACCAGTTCCTGAGCAAGCCGTGCAGCTCGGACACGGTGGTCTCGACCATCCGCCGGGTGACGGACTTGAGGCACATCCTCGACAACGAGGCCGTGCGGGCCATCGTCACCGGGTTGCAGTCGCTGCCCGTCATGCCCGACCTCTACATCCGGATCGAGCGGGAGCTTGAGAGCAGCGAGCCGGATCTGCGGCGCATCGCCAAGCTGGTGGAAAAGGACATTGGCATGTCCGCCACCCTGATGCGGGTGGTCAACTCCTCCTTTTTCGGCTTCTACGAGAAGATCACCTCCCCGGCCCATGCCGTGGCCCTGCTCGGGGTCGAGGCCCTCAAGGGGCTGGTGCTGGGCGTCCACCTGCTCAGCGAGGCCGACCCGACCGGCGTGCCCGGCTACTCCATCAAGAAACTCTGGAACCACAGCCTTCAGACCGCTTATTTCGCCAAGGTCGTGGCCGTGCTCGAATCGTGCGACGATACCTTTATCGAGGGGTGCTTCATCGCCGGGATTCTCCATGACATAGGCAAGCTGGTCTTTGTCACCCAGATGCCTGCGGCGTACCTGCCAGTGGTGGAGCAGGCCAGGCAGGGCAAGGGGCCGGTCCTGTCCATCGAGCGGCGAGAGCTCGGCGTGAGCCACGCCGAGGTGGGCGCGTATCTGGCCGGGCTGTGGGGATTCAAGAAGGAGGTGGTCGAGGCCGTCAACGGGCACCACGCGCCAGACGGCGCGGCAAGCGAATTCAGCATGTCCTTTGTGGTCCATGCGGCTGACGCGCTCCAGCACGAGATCCGGCAGGGCGGCGGGGACTATGTGTTTCCCTCCATCGACATGGACTGGCTTGAGGCCGTGGGCAAAACAGACCGCTACGTGGTCTGGCGCGATGCGTGCCGGAGCCACCTGGAGGACAAATGAAGAGCGACCCCAAGGTGCTGTTTGTCGATGACGAGCAGAACATCCTCGACACCTACCGGGTCTCGCTGCGCAGGCGGTTCACAGTGGACACCGCGCCAGGCCCTGCCGAGGGGCTGGAGAAATTCCGCACCTCCGGCCCTTACGGGGTGGTGGTCTCGGACCTCAAGATGCCGGGCATGGACGGCATAAAATTTCTCAAGAAGGTCCAGGAGCTGTCGCCGGACACGGTCCGGGTCATGCTCACCGGGCACGCCGATGTCAATGCGGCCATCTCCGCAGTCAACGACGGGGCGGTCTTCCGGTTCCTGACCAAGCCAAGCTCCATGGAGGAGATGATCCGCACCCTTGAGGTGGCCATGGGGCAATACTCCCTGGTCATCGCGGAGCGCGAGCTGCTGCGCGGCACCCTGCGCGGCAGCGTCAAGGTGCTCACCGACATCCTCGGCCTGGTCAATCCCGCTGCCTTTGGTCGGAGCGAGCGGGTCCGGCGGCTGGCGACCTATGTGAGCCAGCGGCTGGGCCTTCGGCAGACCCTGAGCCTCGACCTCGCGGCCATGCTCTGCCAGCTCGGCTGCGTCACCCTGACCGACACTGTGCTGGAAAAGGTCTTTCGGGGCGAGACCCTGACCCCGGAAGAGCAGCAGGCGTTCGACATGCACCCGATGGTGACCGCCGGGATGCTGGCCCGCATCCCGAGAATGGGCCGGGTGTCCGAGATCATCCTGCACCAGAACGACTCCTTGGCCGATACCCCGTCGCTTTCCATTGAGGCGCGCATCCTCAAGGTGTGCCTCGACTACGATGCCCATACCCAGCGCGGCATGGACAAGCAGGACGCCATCGACGCCCTGCGCGGGCGCGCCGGGGTCTACGATCCCAAGGTGCTCGACATCCTCGAACTGGGAACGGCTGGCGGCGACGGCTATGTCAGGCGTGATCTGGAACTCAAGGACTTGCGCCAGGGCATGATTCTCGACGAGCCCTTGTGGAGCCTGGACAAGGTCCACATCATGGCCGAGGGAACCGAGATCACCGAGACGGCGCTGATGCGCGTCCACAACTTTGCAAAGGCGCAGCGGCTGCCGGGCAGGCTGCGCGTCCTGGTTCCGGTGGAAGGCGGCTGATCCGGTGCCCGTCCCGGCGCGCCCGCTGCGCTGTTGGAAAGGGCAGGTCGTCCGCTAGCAGACTGTTGAAAAACGGCGATCTGCGGACGTTCAGCGACTGTAGGCGAGTCTTCGCGCCTGGCATCTCGTCATTTTTGAACAGCCTGCATGTTCTGACTTTTTCAACGGCCAGCTAGGCAAGAATCGCCGAGAGCGCGCCGTGCTCGCGCAGGATGTTCAGGCCGATGGCGATGAGGGTGGCCCCGCCCGCCAGCTCGGCCCATTTGCCGAGGCATCCGGCGCGGGCCATGGTCTTGCCCAGGTGCAGCCCGCCAGCGGTGAAGACCAGGGCCACCAGCCCGATGACCAGCGCGGGCCACCACACCGACACGCCGAGCATGGACAGGCTCAGGCCCACAGCCAGGGCATCGATGCTGGTGGCCACGGACAGGGCCACCATGGTCATGCCCCTGGTGGGGTCGGACCGGCACGATTTTTCCTGGGCAAAGGCTCCCCGGATCATGTTCACGCCGATGAAGGCCAGCAGGCCAAAGGCGATCCAGTGGTCGAACGCCTCAATGTGATCCCTGACCGTGAGGCCGAGCAGCCAGCCGAGGATGGGCATGAACGCCTGGAACAGGCCGAAGTGCCAGGCCAGGCGAAAGGTCTGGCGCGGACTGACGGCCTTGAGGGTGACGCCGGTGGCCACGGCCACTGCAAAGGCGTCCATGGCCAGGGCGATGGCGATGACAATGAGTTCGAGTGGTCCCATGGGCGGCGGTCCTTGCGCGGGTGAAGGGTGACAAAGCCGGAAGGGTAGACTCTCCGGCGACCGCAGGCAAGGGCAAATGGACGGGGCGGGCGTCAGGCGGATTCGGTCCTGTTGCGTCCGTTCTGCTTGGCCTTGTACAGGGCCGTGTCCGCGCCTTTCAGGAGTTTGTCGAGGGAGGCGGTGGCCGTGCCAGGATCCGTGTCAGGAGCCGTGTCCATGACGCAGACGCCAAGGCTCACGGTCACGGACAGGACCGTGTCGGCATCGACCTCGATCCGGCTGGCGGCGATCTCCGCGCGGACCCGTTCGGCCACGAGCAGGGCCTGCTCCCTGGTGGTCTGGGGCAGCACGGCGGCGAACTCCTCGCCCCCGATGCGGCCCAGCACGTCCACGTCGCGCAGGGTTCGGGCCGCGGCCCGGCCAATGGCCTTGAGCACCATGTCGCCGACATCGTGGCCGTGGGTGTCGTTGACCGCCTTGAACCGGTCGGCGTCGAACATGACCACCGAGAGTGGTTCGCCGTAGCGTCTGGCGTGCTCCACGGCCCTGGTGCCCAGTTCCATGAAGTGGCCCCGGCTGAAGAGCCCGGTCAGGCTGTCTTTGGTGGCCAGCCGGACCAGCTCCTGCTCGGCCAGCCGCTGCTCGGTGATGTCCTGGTTGATGCCGATGATGCTGGCCACCTTGCTGCTGTTATCCATGTGCGCTCTGGCCGCGGCCCGGATGTACCGCACGCCGCCCTCCGGGAGCAGGATGCGGAATTCGTGGTTCCAGCTCCCCCCCTCGGTCTGCACCTTGTCGAGAGAGTCTTTGGCCCCGGCCAGATCTTCGGGATGGACGCGGCTGGTCCAGGCCTGATACAGCCCGCTGAACTCGCCGGGCTTGACCGCGTACAACTCATGCATGCGGATGTCCCAGGTCAGCGTCCCGCTGGCGATGTCCCACTCCCAGACCCCGACCCCGCCGGCGTCAGAAGCCAGGGCGATCCGCCTGGCGTAGGATTCGAGCTTTCTTCGCGCTTCGAGTTTCTTGGTGATGTCGCGCAGGATGCCCACCGCGTACCACTTGCCATCCATCTGAAAAGACGAGACCGAGCGTTCCACAGGAAAGATGGCGCCGTCCTTGCGTCTGGCCGTGAACTCGTGAACGCTCCCGACCACCGACCCCATGCCGGTGCGGGCGAAGTGGGGGAAGCCGTGCACTGCGGCCTTCGAGTCCTGTGGCAGGCAGATAAGTTCGTGCAGGACTTGCCCCATGGCCTCGCTCTCGCCATAGCCGAAGAGCCGGGTGGCCGCGCTGTTCCAGAAGAGCACGGTGTCCTTTGCGTCGATCATGATGATGGCGTCGATGGAGGCATCGCTCATGGCGCGCAGCTTCTGCTCCTCCATGCGCAGGGCGGCCTCGGTCTCCTTGAGCGGGGTGATGTCCAGGAGCGTGCCCATGGCGCGGGACAGACGGCCATCCGGGCCGAGCTCGTTCTTCCCCCGGCTGAAGAGGTGGCGCACGGTGCCGTCGGGCCTGACGATGCGGTGGGTGATGGCGTAGGGTTCGCCCGCTTGGAGGTCGGCAAGGAATTTACTGCGGTTTTTTTCCGCGTCTTCCGGGTGGAAGAGGGCGAAGGTGGTTTCCAGTGTTGGCGTGAAGTCATTCCTGTCCAGGCCGAAGATGCGGTATGTCTCGTCCGACCACCACAGGACGCCGGTGCCAAAATGCATCTCCCAACTGCCCAGGTGGGCGACTTCCTGGGCCTCGGTCAGGGTGTCCCTGATGCGTATTAGTTCCCGGTCCTTGACCAACCCCCGGTACACGAGGACGAGGGTGCCGACGTAGAGCAGGAGGGCCAGCCCGTACAGGATGGGCAGGAAGTGCGGGATCGCAGTCCATCCCGCCACAGGCAGGGCGGCCAACTGCCACGATCCGGCGGGGAAGACGACTGAGGCGAGCACGGCCTCGCGCGCCGGGTCGAACAGGGCCGGGTCGCCGAAAAAGGTCGCGCCATCCTCGCCCTTGCTGTCCAGCCCCCGGATGGCGAGCTGGAGGTCGGTGTAGGTGCGCAGGCCCACGGCCTCGTAGAGCCGCTCGATATCAATGACCGAGGAGACCAGCCCCCAAAATTGGTCCGTGTTCCCGTGGCGGACGAGCACCGGGGCGCGGCCCACGAGCCCTGTTCCGCCCTGGACCAGGGGGATCGGCCCGGCAACGACCAGATCGCCCCGGACCATGGCCAGGAGAGCCTGCTCCCATTGCCCCGGCATCGTCCGGTAGTCGAGCCCCACGGCCTGCCGGTTGCCCTCCTGCGGATAGACATAGGTGATCACGAAGTCCGGCGCGGCGGCCAGGTTCCGGAGCAGCGGAGCCCCGCGCATGGCCGTGGCCGCGTAGCGCTCAAAGGTCTCCTGGTCCAGCTGGGGAGTGACGGCGATGAAGGTGGCCGCGCCCTGGATGCGCAGGAGGTTGCTTATGACCTCCTTCTCGAAGCGCGTGCGCAGGGTGGCCAACTGCTGCGCGATGACTGATGCCTGATGCCCCCTGTGCTCGCGGATGATCTGGGTGCGCAGGACAAGGCAGATCGCGCCAGCGACGAGGGCGGCCACAAGGGCGCGGAGGAAGAATCGCATGAGCACGTTTCCTGGTCCTGTTTATTTGGTGTCGCACCGTTCCGGTCCCTGCCTGCGGACGATGCCATGTTGACTGAAATGGCAGGGGAAAGGCAATGATTATCTCTGCCGGCATCCGCATAAGCCGCTCCATGGTCCGGCCCGCGCGCGGCGGCCCGGCGCATTCCCTTGACAAAGCGCCAGGAGTGGCTACATGGTTTTCAACACGACGCCCCTGGAACGGCTGGCCCCTTCCCGCACTTGTCATCCCCAAAGGAAATCCCAAAAACACACTGCCCATGCTGACATTCGATCTTCATTTTCACGCCAACATCCATCGGATGCCAGCCAGGAGCAAGGCCCTGCGGCTTGGGAAGATCAAGTGGTATCTCGGGGAGTACGGCCTGGACTATCTTGCGTCCACCGAGCACTCCTACAAGAAGCCGCTCGAAGCCTACCAGCGGCTGGCCGAGACCGCGGCGGACCTGAAGACCGTGATCATCCCCGGCGTGGAGAGCGTGTCCGCCGAGGGCATCGACATCATCTTTCTCTACGACAGTGAGGATCATCTGCGCTGGGGCCTGGACCAGTTCCGCACCTTTGGCTGGTCCGTGCGCGACGTGGCCCGCATCGCCGCCGACACCGGCGCCCTGTCCATCGTGCCCCACCCCTTCCACCTGGGCCGCACCTCTGCCGGCAATGTCCTGAGCCGCCGGGGGTATTCACAACTCCTGGGCATGACCGACTATGTGGAGATCCACAACGGCTCGGCCCTGACCTTTGACTCGCGGTTGGCAGGCAGCCGTGCCGGGCAGCTTTTTGAAAAGACTCAGCTCAGACTGGACCGGACCATCGACCTGCCCATGGAGGATCGCGGGGATGGACTCGGCTGGGCCGTGAGCAGCGATGCCCATTACCCCGGCGAGCAGTATATCGTCGGCTGCACCGAAATCCCTATGGCCGGGGCCGAAGCCCCCCTCGACTTTCTTCGCCGGAGAATCCGGTTCGCCCCCTACGCCCTGACCCAGCCCTCGGAAGTCAACTCGGTCAACAGCCTGCGCCTGCTGCGCAGCCTCCAGGGCGTGCTCAAGGAGGGGCTGGTCAAGCGGTGCCTCCGGACCTCGGAGCAGACCCGCGCGGCAGCCATCGCCGTGGGGCTGACCTACAGCGTGCTCCCCACGCTCTGATACCCGCACGCTGGCCCTTGCCCTTGCGGGCATTTCTCGCCTTCTTCCTTTTTTTGTTGCAAACCCGTTGCGGGATCGTGGGATTGATCGCCCCGGTTGTCTGCGGCTGCGGTTTCAGGTATGGGCCGGATACGGGATTCTGCGTTCCCGGGACAGTCCTTTTTCATCCGCAAATCAAGGAAGTGCGCTCATGACCCACTCCCGCAATCCGTTTTGCAGCGTGCCGCTGGCCCTTGCCCTGTGCCTGTTGCTGGCCGTTCCGGCCCTGGCCCAGCTGCCCGAGGGATTCTGTTACGTCGCGGACGCGGTGCCCGGCGTGGCGCTGGACGTGCGCTATTGTACCAATCACAACTTCGTGGGCGAGCCTGTTGACGGCTACGAGGCCCCGCGCGTCATCTTGACGGTGCAGGCGGCCCGCGCCCTGGCCGGGGTGCAGCAGGCCCTGGCCAGGTTCGGCCTGGGGCTCAAGGTGTTCGACGGCTACCGGCCCCAGCGGGCCGTGGACCATTTCGTGCGCTGGGCGGCAGATCTGGACGACACGCGCATGAAGGCGGAGTTCTACCCGGACGTGGACAAGGCCAACCTCTTCCGTGACGGCTACATCGCGGCCAAGTCGGGCCATTCGCGCGGCTCCACCGTGGACCTGACCATCATCGGCCTGACCACGGGCGAAGCGCTGGACATGGGCACCCCGTTCGACTTCTTCGGCCCGGCCTCCTGGCCCGACAGCCCGGCCATGCCCGCCCAGGTGCGCGCCAACCGCGCCCTGCTCCAGGGGGTCATGGTCAGCCACGGCTTCCGCCCCCTGCCCGAGGAATGGTGGCACTTCACCCTTGAGGACGAGCCGTTCCCCGGCACCTATTTCGACTTTCCGGTCCGCTAGCCGGACAACGGGCTGACAACAAGACCGGCGCGCAGTCACTCTGCGCGCCGGTCTTGTTGTGTGAGGGCTGGCCGGTCCGGTCCGGGCCCCTGGTCAGGCCGGGTCCACGAGGATGACGGCGATGTCCATGACATTGGTGCGCGTGGGGCCGGTCTTGAGGATGGTCCCGGCGGTGGAGAAGAAGGTGTAGGCGTCGTTGTCGTCCAGATGGCGTCGCGCGGCGGCCAGACCCGTGGCATCACAGTGGCCCAGGGTGTCGGGCAGCACGAGCGCGCCTGCCGCGTCCGTGGGACCGTCCGTGCCATCGGTGCCCACGCAGGCCATGCCGATGCGCGCGCTGTCCGGGCCGGATTCAAAGAGGCGGATGGCCGCGGCCAGGGCCATCTCCTGGTTGCGGCCCCCCTTGCCCCCGCCCTTGCCTCCGTCCTTGAGGGTCACGGTGGTCTCGCCCCCGGCCAGCAGGCACACGGGCGGCTTGGGCCCGTCGCCGCCGCAGATGCCCATGGCCGCGCAGACGAGGTCTGATGCCACCTGCCGCGCCTCGCCCTGCATGGAGGTCTCGACCACCAGCGGCGCGTAGCCCAGCTCGCGGGCCGCCTCGGCTGCTCCGGCCAGGGCCTGGGCGTTGCCTGCGATGATCAGGTTGCGCACGCGGGCGAAGCAGGGATCGTCGCTGCCCAGGGTCTCGGGCAGCCTGCCTTCCTGCCCGGCCTGGAGCAGGGCGGTCACTTGGGGCGGCACAGCCTCGCGCAGGCCGAAGCGATCAAGGATGTCCAGGCAGTCGGCAAAGGTGGCGTTGTCGGGCGCAGTGGGGCCGGAGCCGATGACGTCCAGCCGGTCCCCCACCACGTCGGAGATGATCAGGGTCAGGACTGTGGCCGGTTCCAGAACCTTGGCCAGATGCCCGCCCTTGATGGCCGAGAGGTGTTTGCGGATGGCGTTGATCTCGTCGATGGTCGCCCCGCAGGCGAGCAGGCGGCTCGTGGTCTCCTGCTTGTGGGCCAGGGTTACGGGCGGCTGGGGCGCTGGGATGAGGGCGCTGGCCCCGCCCGAGATGAGGCAGAAGACCAGATCGCGCTCCGTGGCCGTGGCCGCGAGGTCGAGGAGCGCCTCGGCCCCGCGCTGGCCCGCCTCGTCGGGCACGGGGTGGGCGGCCTCCATCACCCGGATGCGACCAGGGTCGCACCCGTGGCCGTATTTGGTGATCACCAGCCCATCGTGAAACAAGCGGTCAAGCACGCGCGCGCCCAGGATGTCCTCCAGGGCGCGGGCCATGGACGCGGACGCCTTGCCCGCGCCGAGCACGAGGATGCGCTCGAAGCCGGTCAGGTCGTACTGCTCCCCGGCCACGTTCAGGATGTCGCCGTGGCGGGATATGGCCTTGCGCATGGCCCCTTCCGGGGCCACGGCCTCGATGGCCCGGTTGACGATGGCCAGCAGGTGGTCGCGCCGCTGTGCGTAGGCCGTGGTCATGCCTTGGCTCCGCCCTTGCGGTCACTGCGTTCCGCGTCAAAGAAGGCCGGGCCGAATATGTCTGGGTTGAGGCAGGTCTCTGGCCGCTGCCCGGCCAGCATGGCGAGCATGTTGCGCGCCGCCAGGGTGGCCATGTCCGTGCGCGACTCGACGGTGGCCGAGCCGATGTGGGGCAGGACCACTGCGTTGTCCAGCCCGGCCAGCCCCGGCGCCATGGCCGGTTCGCGCTCGAACACGTCAAGCCCCGCGCCCGCGATCACGCCGTTCTTCAGGGCGTCCACCAGATCGTCCTCCTTGATCACCGGGCCGCGCGCCGTGTTGACGATGCAGGCCGTGCGCTTCATGCGCCCAAAGGCGGCAGCGTCGAAGAGGTGGCGGGTGTCCGGTGTGAGGGGGGTGTGGATGGAGATGAAGTCCGCCTCGGCCAGCAGGGTGTCAAAGGGCACAAGGCGCGCCTTCAGGGTGTCCTCAAGGACCGCGTTGCGCCTGCCGGACGAGCTGGTGTAGAGCACCCGCATGTCGAACCCGCGGGACATCAGGGCCATGGCCGTGCCGATGCGGCCCGCGCCGACAATGCCCAGGGTCTTGCCGCGCACGCCCTGGCCGATGAACTGGAGCGGTCCCCATCCCTGCCACGCGCCGGAGCGCATGACCCGGTCCGCCTCCGCCACGCGCCGGGCCGTGGCAAAGATGAGCGCCCAGGCGCACTCTGCCGTGGCGTCGGTGAGCACGCCCGGCGTGTTGGAGACCGGGATGGACCGGCGGGTGGCCTCGGCCACGTCGATGTTGTCGTATCCCACGGCGTAGTTGGCGTACCCCTTGAGCTTGGGCGCGGCGTCGAAGAATTCCGCGTCGATTTTTTCGGTGAGCAGGCCGATGACGCCCTGGCAGTCGGCCACCGAGGCCAGCAGTTCGGCCCGCGACAGGGTGCGGTCCTCGGGGTTGACGACCACCTCGGCCACCTCGGCCAGCATGTCGATGCCTGCGTCCGGGATTCGACGGGTGATGAAGATTTTCGGTTTGCTCATGGACGCCTCCTTGTGTTGTCAGGGTCGTTATAGTCCCTTTCTGGGGTCGAAGTCCTGGCCCAGCGCCGCCGGGGGGTCGATGGACCAGCCTTGGGAGAGCCGTTTGAGGAAAGGATGGCGGCGGATCATATCCTGCACCCGGCCTGCGCGGCCCAGGTTCGCGGCCAGCAGGGTCAGGATCATCATGGGGAACGGGGCCACCTGGAAGACCGGGGCCGGAATGGACGGAAAGATATCCTGAAGATAGATGCCCGATACCTGGAGCGCGGCGAAGAAGAAGGCGCCAAGGGCCGCGCGCACCGGATGCCAGCCGCCGAAGATGACGATGGCCAGGACGATCCAGCCCGCGCCCTCGCACCCCTGGGGCCGTCCCCAGCCGGGCTTGACCGCCAGGGAGTAGGCGGCCCCGGCCATGCCCACCAGCGCGCCGCCTGCCAGACAATAGCACAGCCTGACCAGCCGCACCCGGATGCCCCGGCCAAAGGCGGCCCTGGGTGATTCGCCCACTGCGCGCAGCCGGATGCCCCCCTCGGTGCGGTACATCCACCACCAGCACAGGAAGATGGCCGCGAGGCTCAGGTGGACCACCGGCGAGCGTGAGCCAAAGATGGGGCCGAAGACAGGGCCGATCAGGGCCACCTCGCCCAGGCCCGGAATGGTCCAGACGCCGAGGTCAGGACCGGGCTGGCGCGAGAAGCCGTGACCCAGGAAATAGGCCAGGTCGCGGGCCAGCAGGGTCAGGATGAAGCCCACGGCCAGTTGCGACTGCCCGAGATAGATGCCGATGACGCCGAGCGCGCCCGCCATGGCTGCGCCCACGGCCATGCCTGCCGCCACGCCGAGCCACGGGCTGTCAAAGGTGGCGGACACGGCAAAGGCGGCCATGGCGGCCAGCAGGATGGAGCCGTCCAGCGACAGGTTGATGATGCCCGCCTTTTCGGTCAGCGTCTCGCCCAGAGTGGCCAGCACCAGGGGCGCGCCCGCCATGAGCACGGCGGCCAGGGCCAGGGCAATGGCGTCGGTCATGCCGTTCATGCCGATTCCCCCCTTTGGCGCAGCCACAGGCGCAGGCCGTGGACCAGGAATACGGACAGGACCATGACCCCTTGGATGACGCCGCTCAGGGACGAATCAAGCCCCAGTTGCAGGGGGAGCTGGATGGAGCCCACATTGAGCACCGCGAAGAAGAGGCAGATGAAGGGCACCGGCCCAAGCCGGAACGAGGCCATCATGCCCACCAGCAGCGCGGTGTAACCGTAGCTCGACGAGATGGACGGCAGCAGCCGGTGGTAGACGCCGAGCACTTGGATGGCTCCGGCCAGCCCGGCCAGCCCGCCGCAAAGCATGAACGCCTGGAGCAGGCGGCGGCGCGGCCCCAGCGCGAACAGGGTGGCGGCCTTGGGGTTCTCGCCCACGGCACGCAGCTTGAGCCCCCAGGTGGTGCGGCGCAGGAGCAGGCCCACCCCGATCACGGCGGCCAGGGCCAGGGCCAGGGCGGCCCAGCTCACGGTCATGGAGCCGAGCCGGGGCAGCCACAGGGATGCGTCGATGGGCTCGGTGCCGGACATGGAGGCCACGCCGGGCCGTTTCCACGGGCCGAAGATGAGCCACAGGGTCACGCCCAGGGCCACGAAGTTGAGGCCCAGGCCGGAAAAAATCTCGTGGACCCGGCCAAACACGCGCAGCAGCCCGGCCAGGAGCGCCCAGAGCGCGCCGCCCAGAATGCCCGCGCCCATGGCCAGCAGAATCTCGGGCACGCCGCCGCTGTCAAAGGGGCGCAGGGCCCAGGTGCAGAAGATGGCCCCCATGACCACCTGCCCCTCCACGCCGATGTTCCAGAGCCGGGCGGTGAAGGGCACGAGCAGGCCCACGGCGCACAGGGTCAGCGGCACCCAGCCCGCCAGCACGCGGCCGAGCTTGGAGACCGAGCCGAGCCCGCCCTCGAAGAGCACGGCGATGGTCTCAAAGGGAGGCGCGCCCGAGGGCAGGGTGACCAGGATGGTCAACCCCAGGGCCAGGAGCATGGCCGCGCCGAGCCAGCCGGCTTCGGCCAGCGCCGGGGATTTTGTCCATGTCCGCGCCATTGCCCGCGTCATTGCCCGCCCCCCAGGATTTCGTCGGGGTGTTTGCCTGCCATGAGCGCACCCACGGCCTCGGTGGTGGCCTGGGCGCGGTCCACCATGGCGGCGATGGCCCGGTCATAGAAGACCGCCACCCGGTGGCTGTGCTCCAGCACCTCGTCGAGATCGGGCGAGAAGAAGATCAGGGTCGCGCCCGCCCGGCAGCGGTCGTTGAGGTGGGACCACACCTGTCGGGCCGAGCCCGCGTCAAGGCCGCGCGTGGGGTGTTCCATGAGCAGCAGGGCGGCGTTGTCCGGGATGAGCGAGAGCAGCAGCCGCTGCTGGTTGCCGCCCGAAAGCTCGTCCGCCCTGGTGTCCGGGTGGGCGCGCAGGTTGAACCGCTCCACGCATTGGCTCTGGTAGAAGGCGTCCAGCCCGTTGGCGCGCTCCGGGAAGGCGAGGGCGACGTGTTGGCGCAGGGTCAGGGCCGGAAACAGGGCCATTGCCAGCCGGTCGGCGGGCACGAAGTGGACCCCGGCCCGTCGCAAGGTGGCGAAATCGTTTGTCGTGTAGGTCCGGCCATCCAGGGTCAGGGTGCCGCCGGGCATGCGGTCCAGCCCGCACAGGCCGCGCAGGAACAGTTCCTGGCCGCTGCCGTCCAGCCCGGCCAGCCCGATGCACTCGCCGGGCCGGGCCGAGAAATTCATCGGCCCCATGGAATACTTGGGACCGGCCAGGGTCACGCTGTCCAGCCGCAGCCGTGGGGAGGCATTAAACTCGGTCGGTTCGGGTGCGCTCACAGGCTGGGTTTCTGCCGCCTCGCCGAACATGCGCCGGACCAGTTCCCGCCCGTCATAGGGCGGGGTCAGGGTGGCGACGAGCGCGCCCTGGCGCATGACCAGGATGGCATCGGCCATCTCCAGGGCTTCGGAGAGCTTGTGGGTGACCAGGACGATGGTGTGGTTTTCCTCGCGGGCCAGCTTCATGAGCAGGTTGAAGAGGTCGCGTTTCTGCTCCGGGGTGATGCCCGTGGTCGGTTCGTCCAGGATCAGGGTGGTGGCTCCCAGGTCGAGCAAGCGCAGCAATTCGAGCAGCTGGCGCTCGCCCACGGTCAGGGACGAGACCGTCTCGTCGGGCAGGAAACAGGCGTCGAGCCGGTAGGAGAGCTCGCCGATGACATCAATGACCTGTCCCTTGGTCCGTTTGGGTGCGCCCAGCTGGAAGTTCTCCCAGACGGGCATGGCCGGGAAATCGAGCGGGTCCTGGTAGAGCATGCCCACCCCGTGCTCGCGGGCCAGGGTCGGCGTCAGGTGGGCCACGGTGTGGCCGCCCAGGCCGATGGTGCCGGAGGTGGGGCGCGTGTGCCCGGCCAGCACGCGCATGAGGGTGCTTTTGCCCGCGCCGTTTTCGCCCACCAGGGCGTAGATATGGCCGGGTTCGAGGGTCAGGCTGATGCCGTCGTTGGCCCGAACCCGGCCATAGTGCTTGTGGATGTCCTGTAAGACGATCATCTGCTACTTGGCGCTGGAGAGTCCTGTCATGCCTTCAAGCAGCTGTTCCATGTACCAGATCTGTTTGTCCGTGGCCTTTTCGCCCGGCTTGAGGAAGACCGAGCCGTCCTGGTAGTTGAGGGGGCCGGTGAACAGGTCGAGCTGGCCCGACCCCATCCGGGCCACGAACTCGTCGAGCTTGGCCTGGGTTTGGGCGGTCATGCCCTCGCCGGGCATGAAGCCCACGGGCGACTTGTCGTGGTCGTTGATGTTGGCCCAGTGGGGCGCTTCCCACTCGAAAGCGGGTTTGTAGGTGCCGTCCTGCACCTGCTTGGCGATGCGCAGGAAGCCCGGACCCCAGTTGAAGTAGGGCACGCCAAGACAGATGGCCCCCTGGCCCTCGCACGCCTTTTCATAGTCGTAGGGGATGGCGAAGACGTTTTTGCCCTGGCCGCTCTTTTGCCGGGCCACGGTCACGGCCTCGGGGGTGTCGATGCCGGAGATGATCACGTCGCAGCCCGAATCGTAGAAGGAACCGGCCACCTGGGTCGGGTCGGCGGTGACGCCGGGGATGTTGAACCAGAAGCCGATCCATTTGACGTTGAAGGAAAGGTCTTTAATGTCTTTGCCGCGCACCGTGGTCCAGGCGTGGGCCGCGCCGAGGTAGGCCGAGGCCACCAGACGGCGGGTCTCCTCATTGATCAGCGGGCCGAGGAAGCCGATCTTGCCGGTCTGGGTGGTCATGGCCGCGGTGAATCCGGCCATCATCTTGGGATACTCCATGCGGCCAAAGAGGTTGCCCAGGTTGGCCGGGCCGTTGCCGCCCCACGTCGCGTCGCCGGAAACATGGACAAAGGTCTTGTCCGGGTGCATGGCCGCGGCTTCGAGGATGCCGTCTTTCATGTCGTCGGACCCGGCGATGATCAGGTCCGCGCCCTTTTCGATCAGGTCGTCCACCACCTGGGGGATGGTCAGGCCGGGCCGGTCTGCCGGGTTGACCTTGTCGAGGTAGATCATTTTTGCGCCAGGCATCTTGGCCTCGACATATTTGCCGCCATCAAACTGGGCCTGGCTGTATCCCTTGTCATTGTAAGGGCCGACCAGGATCAGGCCGATGGTGAAATCCTTGGCCGCGGCCAGCCCGGCGGAGAGCAGCACGGTCAGGATCACCACTGGAAGCGCAACCGAAAGCAGCGTGCGTAGCTTGGACATCGTATCCTCCGTTGCGGATGCCTGCCGACCGGGATCAGGGGGTGGCCGGCATGCGGTTGGTATTTCGCGGCCCGTTCGAATGGGTCGCTGAAATGGCGGAAGGCGCGTCTGCCTTTCGCCGCGTCAAAAGCATATCAGTGAATTACTCCGGCTGTTCGTGTCAACTGCTGCGTGCGCTTTCTGGCCACCCGCCCTGGCCCGGGCTGCCGAAAATGGGTGGTCGGCACTTGACCGAAGCGCGTCCATGTTCTATCTATTCATACGTCACGGACGCAGGACAACGAACGCAGGGGCGCGGACCCTCTCATGAGAAGCCGCGCAATCTGCTTCTTTTTTTTATATCGACACACAGCAGAGGAACGACGCAATGGACAGGATTCCCATTTCCAAACAGGGCTTTGAAAAGATCAAGAAGGAGCTTGAAGAGCTCAAGGCGCAGCGACCCGCCATCATCCAGGCCATCAAGGAGGCCAGGGAGGAAGGCGACCTGAGCGAGAACGCCGGATACGACGCGGCCCGCGAACGCCAGGGCATGCTTGAGGCGCGCATCACCTACATCAATTCGCGCATGCCGCTCTTTGACGTGCTCGACCTCGACACCCTGGGCGGCAGCCGCGCCATCTTCGGGGCCACTGTCGAGATCGAGGATATGGACACCGAGGAGACCAAGCGGTTCACCCTGCTCGGCCCGGACGACGCGGACCACAAGAGCGGCTCCATCTCCGTGCTCTCGCCCATGGGGCGCGCCCTGATGGGCAAGGAAGTGGGCGACGAGGCCATTGTGGACGCTCCGCGAGGCCGCATCGAGTACGAGATCGTTTCCATCCAGTTCCTCGGTGCCGCAGGGTTGAACATCCGATAAATTTGCACTTGGTTCTCAACAGGCTTCTGTGTACAGTGGCCCCAGCGCACATCGCGTTGGGGTCACTGAATTTTAATGCTGATGGAACCTATCGGAATATCTGTCGAAACCGATGATCGCGTCGCGTGTTCCGGGTATTGCTCCCGGTGCGGGCGGCAGCATGTCCTGCCCGTGGGGCCGGCGGCCCGTCCGGCCAGGGAATTGCTGCGCGCGCTGACCAGGGCCGGGCGCATCGACCTCCACGAGGACGAGAGCCTGGCTGATCCGCGTTTTTCCACCGCGCCGCTCTTTGGCGAGGCCAGAGGGCATATGTTCGGCGTGCTTGTCTGCCGCGACAGGCAGGGCCGCACCGGGGTGCTCAAGGCGTTCTCCGGCCAGTTCAACGGCGTGTGGCGCGTGCCCGGCTGGGTTCCCCCGCTGGTGGATGTGGACGCCCTGACCGCCATGAGCTTCGGCGTGGAGCGGTTCATCAAGCGTCTTGGCAGCGACATGGCCGCCCTGCCTCAGGGCAGCCCGGAGCGGACAGCGCTGGCCGACAAGCGGCGCGCCATCTCTCGCGCCCTGATGCGCGACATCCACGCCCTGTACCGCATCCCCAATTTTCGCCGCGAGCTGCACCCCCTGCCCCGGATCGTCCTGGGTGACAGCGGCATCCCGTCCGGCACGGCGGACTGCTGCGCGCCCAAGCTCCTGGGCTACGCGGCCCGGCACTCCCTGACGCCGCTCGGCGTGGCCGAGTTCTACGTTGGCCGCGACAACCGCTCCGGGACCAGACGGCACGGCGGGGTCTACGCCTCCTGCAAGGACAAGTGCGGCCGCATCCTCGGCTACATGCTCTGCGGCCTGGAAGGGGCATGACCGGGATTCCCGACGGCCTGGTCATCGTGCACCGCGATCCGCTGTTCGTGGTGGTGGACAAGCCGGGCGGTCTGCTCTCGGTGCCGGGGCGCGGCCCGGAGAACCAGGACTGCGTGGTCAACCGGCTCAAGGCCCTGCTTCCGGAGTGCCTTGACCAGCCCTCGGTCCACCGGCTGGATCAGGACACCTCTGGGCTGCTTGTTCTGGCCCTGACGGCCCAGGCCCACCGCGCCCTGTCCGTGCAGTTCATGGAGCGGCTGGTGGGCAAGCGCTATGTGGCCCTCATCGACGGCGTGCTGGGCCCGGATTCCGGCATCATCGAGCTGGCCTTCCGGCTTGATCCGGACAACCGGCCCTATCATGTCTATGATCCAGAGCAGGGCAAGCCGGGTGTCACCCGCTGGCGCAAGCTGGGCGTGGAACAGGGGCGCACCAGGGTCGAGTTCATGCCCCTGACCGGGCGCACCCACCAGCTCAGGCTGCACTCGGCCCACGAGAAGGGGCTTGGCCATCCCATCGTGGGCGACCGTCTCTACGGCACGGGCACGGCCCCGGGCCAGCTCAGGCTCCACGCCTCGGCCTTACGCTTTCGCCATCCGGCCACACGGCAAAACCTCGAATTCTTCTCGCTGCCGCCGTTTTAACCTCACCGGGTTGCAGGGCAGCATCCCTCAAGATTCCGCCTGATCCGGCATCGGTTTGCGAAAGTGGCAAATTTGTCATTATTTTTCCGGCCCAGGCCGGGCACCGATCAGATTCGTGCTGGATTTGCGGCGTAAATGGACAAAAATGTTTCGCATTAATGTTATTAATATCCCCATGGATTCTGAGCGGTTGTGGATTATTGCAAAAAAAATTGCAAAAATGGAACAACAAAGGGAATAAAAACCCCTTTTGTGCTACATTTTCGTATGATTTTGAAAGGCAAAAGTGAATGAGATTTTTGTAATTATCTGTATTTAATGTGTATTCCACGTTTGGCATGGTCCTTGGTATATGGCGGCCAAGACAACAAGGGACAGGTTGCCCTTTGGTCCGGCAGAGGCCGGGAAATTCCCCCATATTTTTTGCATGAAGGAGTGTTTTTCATGAGCGGATACCAGACCCGTCAGAACGCCATCGCGGCGGTGACCAACTACAAGCCCACCAACAAGCCCCTGAATTTCGCGGAGACCTCTCCGGCGGAGATCTTCGGGTCCAACGTCTTCAGCGACAAGGTCATGAAGTCCATGCTGCCCAAGGACGTGTACAAGTCCCTGCTGAAGACCAAGAAGACCGGGGAGAGGATGGACCCCGCCATTGCCGGGCCCGTGGCCGCGGCCATGAAGGAATGGGCGCTCTCCAAGGGCGCGACCCACTACACCCATGTCTTCTATCCCCTGACCGGCCTGACCGCCGAGAAGCACGACGGCTTCCTGACCCCGGACGGCGAGGGCGGTGCCGTCGCCGAATTCGACCCCAAGCTGCTCATCCAGGGTGAGCCCGACGCGTCGAGCTTCCCCTCCGGCGGGCTGCGCGCCACCTTCGAGGCACGCGGTTACACCGCCTGGGACGTGACCAACCCGGCCTACATCATTGAGAACCCCAACGGCACCTTCCTGTGCATCCCCACGGCCTTCGTTTCCTGGAAGGGACACGCCCTGGACAAGAAGACCCCGCTGCTGCGCGCCAACCAGGTCATCAACAAGGTTGGCCGCCGCTTCCTCGCCCTGTTCGGCACCGACAACGGCGACATGGTGGTTTCCAACGCCGGTCCCGAGCAGGAATACTTCCTGGTGGACCGCAACTTCTACTTTGCCCGGCCCGACCTGATGGTCTGCGGTCGCACCCTGTTCGGTGCCAAGCCCTCCAAGGGCCAGGAACTGGACGACCACTACTTCGGCTCCATTCCGCGCCGGGTGCTCTCCTTCATGCTTGAGGTCGAGCGCGAGCTGTACAAGCTGGGCGTGCCGGTCAAGACCCGCCACAACGAGGTGGCCCCCGGCCAGTTCGAGATCGCTCCCATCTACGAGCAGTCCAACCTGGCCACCGACCACAACCAGATGCTCATGACCACCCTCAAATCGGTGGCCAAGCGCTACGGCATGGCCTGCCTGCTGCACGAGAAGCCTTTTGCGGGCATCAACGGCTCGGGCAAGCACCTGAACTATTCGCTCTCCACCCCGACGCAGGGATCGCTGTACAACCCCGGCGAAACCCCGCACGAGAACATGCAGTTCCTGACCATCACCGCGGCCACCATCCGCGCCGTGGAGAAATACGGCAAGCTGCTGCGCGCCGTGGTCGCCTCGGCCAGCAACGATCACCGCCTGGGCGCCAACGAGGCTCCGCCCGCCATCATGTCCATCTTCCTTGGCGAGCAGCTGACCGACATCTTCGAGCAGATCGAGAAGGGCAGCCTCAAGGGTTGCAAGACCAAGGACTGCCTGACCGTGGGCGTGGACACCCTGCCCCCGCTGCCCATGGACGCGGGCGACCGCAACCGCACCAGCCCCTTTGCCTTCACCGGCAACCGCTTCGAGTTCCGCGCCGTGGGTTCCAACCAGTCCATCGCCGGTGCCCAGGTGGCCCTGAACACCATACTGGCCGAGTCGCTCGACTTTGTCTGCGACGAGATCGAGAAGATCACCAAGGGCGACGTCTCCAAGCTGGGCGCGGCCTGCCAGAAGGTCATCCAGGCCATCATGAAGAAGCACGGCCACATCGTCTTCAACGGCGACGGCTACTCCGAGGAATGGCAGAAGGAGGCCAAGCGGCGCGGCCTGCCCAACATGAAGACCGCGGCCGACTGCCTGCCCGTCATCGGCGACAAGGATGTGGTTGACATGTTTGTCAAATATGGCGTCCTCTCCGCCGAAGAGCTGCACTCCCGCGTGGAGATTTACCACGAGCAGTACAACCAGAGCATCAAGACCGAGGCCCTGCTGGTGGGCAAGATCGCCAGGACCATCATCCTGCCCGCCGCCATCCGCTACCAGGGCGAGCTGGCCTCCACCGCCGCCAGCATGAAGGCCGCTGGCATCGAGCCCACCACCTCCATCCTCCAGGACGTGACAGACAAGTTGCGCCTGCTCCAGGCCAATACCGAGGCCCTGGAAAAGCTGATGGAGAAGAAGAACTTCAAGTCCGTGGAAGAGGAAGCCGCCTACAAGACCAAGAAGATCCTGCCCGCCATGCTGGCCGTGCGCCATGTGGCCGACGCCCTGGAAGGCGTGGTGGCCGACGACCTGTGGCCCCTGCCCAGCTACCAGGAGATGCTCTTCATCAAGTAGCGCCCCCCGGATACCGAAACACAAAAGGCCCGCCGTCATGGCGGGCCTTTTTCGTGGGCAAAGTATGGGGAGCGGCAGGAACGCCCGGCGTGGGAGGTTCGGATCAGAGGCGTCAGGCCAGGGGTGTCAGGCGAGGTCGGACGGGTCGCACTCCTGCGCGCGGTGGCCTGCCGGGTAGGCAGCCGGTCGGGCAGCCGGGCGGCGTGGCCCGTGGTGCGGCGCGTGGCCCGGAGCCAGATGGTGGGCGCGGGCCGGAGCGGGTGGTGTCCCGGTCCGCACGCCCTTCTTGCCGGGCAGGAAGGACGAGCGCAGGAAGCTCGGGCGCAGGAAGGCCAGCGGGTTGCGCATGACCGAGTCGGGCAGGATGTGGTACCAGCGGTAGCCCAGGGCCGTGAAGTAGGCGCGGGCGCAGTCGCCGTGTCCGGCCTCGCTGGCCGCCAGCAGGGCGGCGTCGCGCTGGCAGCGCGAGCGGGCCAGGGGCTCGAGGATGCGCTCGGAATAGCCGTAGCGCAGGAGCATGGCCTTGATGCGTTGGTATTCGCGGTAGCGGGAGACGCCGTCGGCCAGGGCAAAGAGGGCAACCACGAACCAGCCCGTGCCCCAGCCGCCGAAGATCGCGGCCCGGGCCGCATTGGTCTGGGCCAGATGCGACAACCCGAGCCCGGCCAGGGCGCAGGCAAGCAGCAGCGAGGCCAGCCCGGTCATGTACGGCCAGGGCGCGGCCCGCATGAAGCGCAGCAGGTGGGGCATTCGTGCAGTCATGGTGATGCCCTGTACCTACCCCAGGTTCACGGCCCGGTCAAACAAACCTGACTGATTCTGGCCCGAACACGCTTGAGGCATGGCGCGGGCCGGGCAGCGCAAAGGCCGCCCCCGACAGTGCGGGAGCGGCCTTGTAGACGATGCTTTGCAATCAGGCGCTAGAGGTTTGCCAGCAGGATGTCGCCGAATTCCTGGCAGCCGACCCTGGTCGATCCCGCGATCTGGGAGGCGAGGTCCACGGTCACGCGCTTGCCCGTAAGGGCTTTTTCCACGGCGGCGTGGATGAGCTGCGCGGCCTCGGTCCAGCCGATGTGCTCCAGGAGCATGGCCCCGGAGAGGATCAGGGAGCCGGGGTTGGCCATGTCCTTGCCTGCGATGGTCGGGGCCGTGCCATGGGTGGGCTCGAAAAAGGCGAGGGTGTCGCCCATGTTCACGCCAGGAGCCAGCCCCAGGCCGCCCACCTGCGCCGCCAGGGCGTCGGAGATGTAGTCGCCGTTGAGGTTGGTGGTGGCGATGACCGAGTACTGCTCCGGGTACATGAGCACGTTCTGGAACATGGCGTCCGCGATGCGGTCCTTGATGATCACGCCGCTGCCGTCTTCGCCCTCGCGCACAACCTTGCCCGCGTATTCCTGCTCGGCCAGCTCATAGCCCCAGGCGCGGAAGCCGCCCTCGGTGTGCTTCATGATGTTGCCCTTGTGGACCAGGGTCACCGAGGGCTTGCCGTGCTCGATGGCAAAGTCGATGGCGCGCTTGACCAGCCGCTTGGAGCCTGCCGGGGTCATTGGCTTGATGCCCACGCCCGCGGTGATGTCCACCTTGGCGCCCAGTTGGTCGGTCAGGAATTCGATGAGCTTCCTGGCCTCCGGGCTGCCGGACTGGTATTCGATGCCCGCGTAGACATCCTCGGTGTTCTCGCGGAACACGGTCATGTCCACCAGATCGGGCCGCTTGACGGGGGACTCGATTCCCTTAAAGTATTTGATGGGACGGATGCAGGCATAGAGGTCGAAGACTTGGCGCAGGGTGACGTTGAGGCTGCGGAACCCCTTGCCCACCGGCGTCTGGAGCGGGCCTTTCATGGCCAGTTCGGCCCCGGCCAGGGCGTCCATGGTCGCCTGGGGCAGGTGCTCGCCGGTTTCGGCATAGCCACGTTCCCCGGCCAGCAGCTCCACCCAGTTCAGGGCGTTGGTTGTGCCGTAGGCCTTCTCGACCGCGGCGTCGAGCACGGGGCGGCCCGCCTTCCATACTTCGGGACCGATGCCGTCACCTTCGATGTAATAGATGGTCTTTTCAGCCAATGCGTCCTCCTTCGTGCGACGAAACAGCAATGTGTCTGGTTGGTTGAGTGAATTCGGGAAGCGGACTATGACGTTTATTCGGTCGGATTGCAAGCGAGCGGTCCGGTCAGAAGGGCGCGCGGCGGTCTGAAACCAGGGACAAGGGGATGTGATGCGGGCGAAGATCGAGATGGTCAAGGCGCTGCTTGATCCGGGCAGGCGGGTGGTGGTCCTGACCGGCGCGGGCGTGTCTGCCGAGAGCGGGGTGCCCACCTTCCGGGGACGCGACGGGCTGTGGAAGACACATCGGGCCGAGGACTTGGCCCGGCCCGACGCCTTTGCGGCCCGGCCCGGACTGGTCTGGGAGTTCTACCACTGGCGGCGCGGGCTGGTGGCCGGGTGCGAACCGGGCCCGGCCCACCACGCCCTGGCCGCCCTGGAACGGCAGATTCCGAATTTTCTTCTGATCACCCAGAACGTGGACGGGTTGCACGCCAGGGCCGGGAGCCGAAAGCTGGTGGAGATGCACGGCAGCCTGTGGCAGGTGCGCTGCACGGCCTGCACCCATGTGCGCGAGGATCACGGCGACCTGCCGCCCCTGCCCGAATGCCCGGCCTGCGGCCACCTGCTGCGGCCCGGCGTGGTCTGGTTCGGCGAGCCGCTGACTCCGGGCGTGCTGCGGCTGGCCGTGGAGGAGCTGCACCGGGCGGACGTGTTTCTCGCCATCGGCACATCGGGTCTGGTCCAGCCTGCGGCCTCGTTCCACCAGTTGGCCAGGGAGCGCGGGGCCGTCACTGTGGAGATCAATGTGGAAGCCACGCCCGTCACCGGGCTGATGGATTTTGCCCTGCATGGCCGGGCAGGCGACATCCTGCCCGAACTGGTGGCAGGCATGGCCGGGTGAGCCGCCTTGACTTGGGACCGGAATCCGGCGTACCGGGTGGGACCATGAACAGACCTGTTTCATACACCTTTTACAGCGGACGCGGCTGGCGCAACGTCAAGCGGCCCCTGTCCTGAACGCGCGCCCCGGCGTGCCCGCCGTCCTTGCGACGGCGGCGCTTCGTCGCGCGCAGTTGGGGACCAGTGGAGCCGCCGGGAGTTGATCCGGCGGTTTTTTTATGCCCGGCCAGGGCGGATGGTCCGTCTGGCCGGGGAACGGTTTGCAACTGTTTGGAGGAAGTCGATGCCCAAGAGAATCTTTTTGTCCCAGGACCAGATGCCCACCCAGTGGTACAATCCCATGCCGGATCTGCCCACGCCCCTGGCTCCGCCGCTCAATCCGGAGACCATGGAACCCATCACCCCGGACATGCTGGCCCCCATATTTCCCGACTCGCTCATCGCCCAGGAGATGAGCGGCGAGCGGTTCATCGACATTCCCGAAGCAGTGCAGGATGTCTACCGGCTGTGGCGGCCCTCGCCCCTGGTGCGGGCGGACCGGCTGGAAAAGGCCATCGGCGCGAAATGCCGCATCTACTACAAGGACGAGTCCGTCTCCCCGGCAGGGTCGCACAAGCCCAACACCTCGGTGCCCCAGGCCTACTACAACAAGATGGCGGGCGTGGAGCGGCTGGCCACCGAGACCGGCGCGGGCCAGTGGGGCACGGCCCTGTCATTTGCCTGCGCCCAGTTCGGCCTGGAATGCGTGGTCTACATGGTCAAGGTCAGCTTTGAGCAGAAACCCTACCGCAAGATGCTCATCAACTCCTACGGCGGGACCATCTTCGCCTCGCCGTCCGAGCAGACCCGCACGGGGCGCGAGATGCTGGCCCGCGACCCCGGCTGCAAGGGCTCGCTGGGCCTGGCCATCTCCGAGGCGGTGGAGGACGCGGCCACCCACGACAACACCAAGTACGCGCTCGGCTCGGTCCTCAACCATGTCATCATCCACCAGACCATCACCGGCCTTGAGGTGCAGAAACAGCTTGCCATGATCGGCGAGAAGGCCACCCACCTCGTCGGTTGCGTGGGCGGCGGGTCCAACTTCGGCGGGCTGGTGATGCCGTTTTTGCCCCAGAAGCTGGCGGGCGACCCGGTCCGCTTCATCCCGGTGGAGCCAAAGGCTTGCCCGACCCTGACCAGGGGCGAATACCGCTACGATTACGGTGACATGGCCCGGCTCACCCCGCTGGTCAAGATGCACACCCTGGGGCATGACTTCATGCCCGCGCCCATCCACGCGGGCGGCCTGCGCTACCACGGCGACGCGCCCATTGTCTGCAATGTGGTGGCTGAGGGGTTGTGCGAGCCCGTGGCCTACTACCAGACCGAGTGTTTCGAGGCGGCCCGGCTCTTCCTCCAGACCGAGGGATTCCTGCCTGCGCCCGAGACCTCGCACGCCATCAAGGGAGCCATTGAGGTGGCCAAAACCGCCGGGCCGGACGATGTGATCGTGTTCCTCTATTCGGGTCACGGCCTGCTCGATCTCGCCTCCTACGACGCCTTCAACCAGGGGCTGCTGACCAACTTCGAACTGCCCCAGCGCGACATTGAGGAAGCCCTCAAGCGCTGCCCGGTGATCAAGTAGCGAAGAGCAGGACGGCTTGACGCGCCCGGCCCGCGTTGCGCGGGCCGGGCCTTTTGCGCCTTGCCAACAAAGCGCGCGTCCTGTTACTGCCAAGGGGTAAAATGGAAAGGAGAATCCCCATGCCCATGAAAGAGCGTTTCGCGGCCCCTCTGGCCGTCCTCTCCCTGGTCCTTGTTCTCGTCCTCGGAGTCGGCTGCGGCTCCAAGGAGGTCGCTCCGGCGAATCCCGAAGCCGCCAGGGATCAGGTGGTGGGCAAGACATGGGTTCTGCACTCCCTGGCCGGGCGCAACGTGGTGGGCGACGAGCAACTGACCCTGGAGCTGCGGCCCGATGGCACGGTGGCCGGCCACGCCGGATGCGCCGTCTTCAGCGGCACCTACACCCTGGAAGGGGCCACCCTGCACCTCAGCTCTCTGGCCGCTGTGGAAGAGAAAATTTGCGGTCCGTCCCAAGACGAGCAGCAGTACACCTACCTGTCGTTTCTCGGGCGCGTGGCGAGCCTCAAGCTCGACGGCGACGCCTTGGACCTGATCATGGAGGAGTCGGCCAGACCCCTGGAGTTCTCCACCTCCGCGCCGGGCCTGTTCTGGTAGGCCGCGCCGCCTCTTGGTGTCCGAAAGGACCGAAAGTTCGTCCCGCTATTAACGCGACCCCTTGAGCCGCATGATCCGGTCATGGGACTGGCGGATGCGCGTCTGGCTGATGACGCCGTCCCGGACCATGGCCTTGATGAGCGCGTGCGTCTGGCGCACCACATCCGGGTCATAGGTCAGGTTGTTGCCGAAGAGCAGGATGTCCGCCCCGGCCTCGATGGCCAGCCTGACCGCCTCGTCGCGACCGTACCGCTCGGTGATCGCCTTCATGTCCATGTCATCGGTGATTATGACGCCGTCAAAGCCCAGCTCGCCCCGGAGCAGGGTGGTGATGGTGGCGTGGGACAGGGTGGCCGGATGGTCCGGATCGAGCCGGGCGTTGAAGATGTGCCCGGTCATGATCATCCGGGCCGCGCCCTGTTCGATAAGCATGCGGTAAGGCTTCATTTCGTCGGAGGTCCAGGTGGCGGTCACGTCGGTGACGCCCAGGTGGCTGTCCGTGCCCGCGCTGCCATGGCCGGGGAAATGCTTGAGGCACCCAGTCACGCCCTGGCTGGCCAGCCCGGCCAGGAACAGTCCGGCGCAGCGGCCAACCCGGGCCGGATCAGCGGAAAAGCTGCGGCCAAGCCTGCCGATGGCCGGGCTGTCCGGGTTGACGTCCACATCGGCCACGGGCGCGAAATCGAGATTGAAGCCCGCCTGGCGCAGGGTCGCGCCCACCCCGGCCCCGGCGGCCTTGATGGCTGCGTCGTCCATGACGCCCAATTCCTTGGCCGAGGGCGACCCCGTGAACCCGCGCGCGGGCTTGAGACGCTGCACCCGCCCGCCCTCCTGGTCCACGGCCACCAGCAGGGGCGTGGTGGCAAATCCTGCCAAGGCCGCCGTCAGCCGGGCCACCTGGGCCGGGGTGTCGATGTTCCGGTTCGGGCTGGCCAGGGCCACATCATAGTCGAAGAGGACAACCCCGCCCAGATTGCGCTCGCGGATGTCGCGCACGATGGGGCTTTGTTCATCCACCGTGAAGCCCCGGAATCCGGCCATGAGCATCTGGCCGATCATGGCGTCGAGGTCCTGGGACGCGCTCGTGTCGGCGGTTGTCCCGGCTGCGGCGGCAGGCAGGGAGAACAGGAGAAAGAGGGCGATCAGCGGGGCAATCAGTGGGGCAAGGGGCGGCGAGAGTCTGCGCATGGCGGCTCCTGGTGGTGGTTTTTCCCGTTCATAGTCTGCCGGGCCGCATCGCGCAAGGGTGGAAACCGGTTTGACCCGGCCCTGATTTGCCTTACAGTGTCGCCATGCACAGCGACGCGACACCGCAGTCCTTTTTGCGCCGGACCCTGAGGCCGTCCTGGACCGATCTGGCCCCGGTGATCCTTGGGGAGGACGCGCCCGCCCTGGACGGTGCCACGGCGGGGCTGTGGTCCCTGGTCCTTTCCTCGCGCCATATTCCCCACCGGCAGCGGCGGCGGCTGCCCGGCGAGGGGGGCGGGCATTCGGTGCAGGTGCAGCTGTGGTTCGTGGAGCGCGCCGCCGCCGAGATCCGCCTCTACCTGGAGGAGAACGCGCCAGGACGCCACGGAGTCCACCTGCCCGACCTGCGTCCGGTGAGCGGATATGAGCCCACGGTGGCGGTCATGGCCCTGCTGCTCTTGTTTTTCTGGGCCTACACCCGCACCTATCCCGGCTGGGGGCTGTATCCGACCCTGTGGGTGGGGCTTGGCAGCGCCGATGCCGGGCGCATCCTCGGCGGCGAGTGGTGGCGGCTCTTCACGGCCCTGACCCTGCACGGGGACGGGGCGCATGTGCTCGGCAACGCCACCATCGGCGGGATTTTTGTCTGGCTCGCCTCGCGCAGGCTGGGGGCGGGGCTGGCCTGGCTGCTGACCTTCCTGGCCGGCGGGCTGGGCAACCTGCTCAACTCCCTGGCCCTGGCCGCGCCCCACAACGCCATCGGGTTTTCAACGGCCACCTTCGGCGCGGCGGGCGTGCTGGCCGCCATCGCCCCCTTTGCCGTGGGCGGCGGCATGCACGGCCTGGGCGTCCGGGAGCGCGGCAGCGGCCTGGCCCGGCGCTTCGCCCGGTTCGTGCGCTCGTCCCTGGTGCCGGTGGCCGCCGGGCTGGGTCTCCTGGCCATGCTCGGAGTCGGGGAAAACACTGATCTCGGCGCACACCTGTTCGGCTTTGTGGCCGGTCTGTCGCTGGGGCTCGTGGCCGGTCTTGCTGCCAGCCGCACCGGGCTGCCCGGCCCGCGGGCCGACGCAGCCCTGTACCTCGCGGCCCTGGCCCTGCCGGGAGCGGCATGGGGTTTTGCCTGGTTGGCATGATCCAGGGGCCGTGCTAGGAATGCGTTGAAAAACTGGTTTTTGCAGGCTGTTCAAAAATGTTCGAGTGCAAGGCGCAAAAAAAGGCCAAGATCGAAGCGTACTTCCGGTACGCGAGGGTTTGACCTTTTTGAAGCAACGCAGCAATCGGACGTTTTTCAACAGCCTGCTAGGGTCGCCTCGTTGGCGGGCAATGCACTATCCGGGAGTCGCCAGTGGTTGAGCATGTCATAGAAATCCATGGGTTGACCCTGTCCTTCGGGGGAGTCCCGGTGCTGGAGAACGTCGATCTGGCGGTGGAGCGCGGAGACTTTCTGGCCGTGCTCGGACCCAACGGGGGCGGCAAGTCCACCCTGCTCAAGGTCATGCTCGGCCTGCTCAAGCCCGACAGCGGCACGGTCCGTGTCCTGGGCGCGTCGGTGGGCGAGGCGGGCGGGCGCATCGGCTACCTGCCCCAGCACACCCATGTCTCCGGCAGCTTTCCCATCTCGGTGCTCGACGCCGTGCGCATGGGCATGGTCAGCCCCGGCCTGGGGCGCATCGCCGGATTCGGCGGCGGGCGCGACGAGCGGGAGCGGGCGCGCCGCGCCCTGGAGCGGGTGGACATGCTCGACCACGCCCAGCGCGCCCTGGCCGATCTCTCCGGCGGGCAGAGGCAGCGTGTGTTCATCGCCCGCGCCGTGGTGGGCGACCCGGAGCTGCTGCTCCTGGACGAGCCCACGGCCAGCGTGGACGCGAAGAGCCGCAACTCGCTCTTCCGGCTGCTGGCCGAGCTGAACCGCGAGATGACCGTGGTCATGGTCAGTCATGACATCTCGTCCCTGGCCTCGGGGGTCAAGTCCGTGGCCTGCGTCAACCGCACCCTGCATTTCCACAAGGCACCCGCGCTGACCGGCGAGATGTTCAAGATGGGCTATGGCGACGACGGCGAGCCGTGCTGCCCGGTGGAGCTGGTCACCCACGGCGACGTGCCGCACCGGGTGCTGGGCCGCCACCGCGACGGGGGCGAGTCGTGATGGACATCCTGAATTTTGAATTCATGCGCAACGCGCTCATGGCCGGGCTGCTGGCCAGCCTCATCTGCGGCATCATCGGCACCCTGGTGGTGGTCAACCGCATCGTCTTCATCTCCGGCGGCATTGCCCACGCCTCCTACGGCGGGGTTGGGCTGGCCTTTTTCTTCGGCCTGCCCGTGCTGCCCGTGACCACGGGCTTCACCCTGTGCGCCGCGCTGCTCATGGCCCTGGTCACCCTGCGCGCCCGCGAGCGGGCCGACACGGTCATCGGCGTCACCTGGGCCGCGGGCATGGCCCTTGGCGTCATCCTGCTCGACCTCTCGCCCGGCTACAACGTGGACCTCATGAGCTATCTCTTCGGCTCCATTCTGGCCGTGCCGCGTTCCGATCTCTGGATCATGGCCGGGCTGGCCTGCCTTGTCACCGGGCTGGTGCTCGCCTTCTATCGCGGGTTTCTGGTCATGAGCTTTGACGAGGAGTTCGCCCGCAGCCGGGGCGTGCCCGTGGATATGCTCTATTGTCTGCTCATTTCCATGGTGGGTTTGAGCGTGGTCATGATCATCCGGGTGGTGGGGCTGATCCTGGTCATCGCGCTTCTGACCATCCCACCCTTCATCGCCGAGCGGCGCACCCGCTCGCTGGGGGCCATGATGGTCCTCTCCGCCCTGCTCAGCGCGCTCTTCACCGTGGTCGGGCTGGCGGTCTCCTATCTGGCTGACATCACCTCGGGCGCGTCCATCATCGCCGTGGCCTCTGTCGGCTTCTTCCTCTCGTTCCTGCTGCCGCAAAAGCGGTCCTGACCGGGGCGCGTCCGCCCCACCACGGTCAAAACAGGTTGACCCGCTTGCACTGCGAGCCTTTGGGAATGAAGAGGATCATCTCCGGAATGTCGGCAATGGGGTGGGCCAGATTCTCCGCCAGGAACTGGGACGGCTGCCGTTCCAGTTCCGGTCCGGGCTTGTCGAACGAGCGGCAGTACATCTCGCCCCAGTTGGTGGAGTAGACGATCGAGGCCTGCTCGATGCGCCGGGAGTCGGGCGCGGTGGTCAGGTTGAAGATGAAGAAGGCGCGGATGACGCGCTCTGAACTCAATCCCTCGTTGATGTCCCGCTCGAAGGTCTGGTCAAAGGGAAAGAACTCGTGCATGGCGGGCATGAGCTTCTGGAGATCGGCCAGGGAGATGGGGGCCATGGTCCGGTCACCCTGGAGCAGGCTCCTGGGGCTGTAGAGCCGGTTGGCCAGCAGCCAGGCGAGCATGTGGACCGGGTCGCCGCTCTTGTGCAGCAGCTGGAGCGAGGACGACGCCAGCTTGGCCTCGGACCGCGAGCCGCCGCGCACCAGCCAGGCGGGCTTGCGGCCCGGAGCCTTGCTGGCCGAGAAGTGGAGGATGGCGAATCCGCCCCCGGCGGCGTCCATGAACGGCACGCGCATGACCTTGTGCGGCCTGGGCGAGAAGTTGGCGGCGATGCGTCGCCCCATGCGGGTCAGGTCTTCGGCGTTGATCTGGGCGTCTGTCCGCCCGCTGCCCGACAGACCCTGCTGGATGCGCTCGTAGGTGGCGACCATGTAGCGGCGTACCGAGGCGCCCATCTTCAGGGATTTTTCAAAGGTCCAGGCCACGTTGGTGTGGCATCGTTGCTCAGGTTCCGCGCACTCCCTGCCAAACAGGGTGGCGACGAGGCTCATGTCCTCGGCCCTGGCCGGGCGGCCCAGGAAGAACAGGATGTCGCGCAGGTTGGCCTTGAAGATGAACGACTCGGTCAGCAGCCGGGCGGCCTCGGCGTCGCCCAGGTCGGCGTAGTAGGCGCGCAGGGTGCTGAAGAGGCTGGCGTAGGGATCGGTCCGCCGCGTTCCGCGCCGGTTCAGGAACAGGTTGCGCTTGATCCGGTCGCACAGGGGCAGGGGCGAGGTGGCCGGGTCGGCATAGGTTTCGAGCAGGCCAAGCTTGAGCACGGACTTGAAGGGCGAGTGGACCGCCTTGACCATCTGCCACAGCGATCCCCCGAAATATTCGTCCGGCGGCACGGGCGCGAGATGGCCGAAATCCTCCAGGCGCGGGCGGCCCATGACCGGGTAGCGCCGCGCGGACTGGATGCAGGCATCGTAGGTGGGCTTGTCCGCCCCGGCAGGGATCACCCACCACGCCAGGTGCTTGCCCGCGATGCGCACCGCCGTGCGGTAGAACTCCTCCTTGAGCAGCAGGGCCTGGGCCGAACCGGAGCTTTCCTCGTCGCCCGACGAGAACCGGTTGTCGCGCACGTCGTCCATGCGCATGGGGAAGAAATGCGCCTCAATCCCGAACTCGCTCTCGGCCCACAGCCCCAGGGCGTCGAGCTTGCGGCGCAGCCCGGCCTCGGCGTTCGGGTCGATGTCACCGTCAAAGCAGACCCAGCAGTCGATGTCCGACTGGGCCGTCTGGGCCACGGTGCCGAGACTGCCCATGGCGTAGACCGCCAGGATGCGGACCCGCGCCCTGGTCCCGGACGGCCTGATCTTGGGGAAGAACTGACGGGTCAGCTCCATGGCCGACAGGGTCGGGGTGTAGCCCCAGACCTCGCAGGGCGGCACTCCCTCAAGGGTAAACCGCGTCTCGAACACATCGGTTTCGAGCAGGTGGGGCAGCATGCGCAGGTAGGCCTGCTTGTCGCGGTCGAGCCGACCCATGGCGCGGACCAGCCGCTTGCGGTTGAACCCCTGGATGCGCTGCTCGCGGCGCATGAAGGTCAGCTCCCGCGACCACACGCGCATGATCCTGCCGACGGTCTCGGGGGCGATGCCCGCCCCGGCGTCGTCGGAGGCTGTGGTGGCCTGCGCCGCCAGGGCGTCGGCGGATGCTGTGAGTTGGTCGAGACGGTTGGCCAGGAAAAAGGCGTGGGGCGCGTCGGTGTTGTCCAGGTGGCAGCCGGTCACGGTGGAGCCGGGCATGGTCGCGGAGTACAGGGTGACGTTGGTGAGCCGCGCGGCGTGGATGATACAGTCCATGAACTCGATCCCCTTGAATTCGCAGGAGGTCAGCTCGGCGCAGGTCAGGTCCGTGTCCTCGAACCGGCACGACCGGGCGCGGGTGTCGTGGAAGGTGACTCCGGCCAGGGCCGAGGCCGCGAACCCGGTCAGGGTCATCTTCACGCCCAGGAACGCGGCCCCGCCCAGTGCGCAGTTGCGGAACCGGCAGTCCGCAAAGGTGCAGCCCGCAAAGGCCGCGCCCGTGAAGTCGCAATCGTTGAACGAGCACTTGGTGAAGGTCATGTCCGTCAGGTCCGCGCCGGTGAAATCCGAGGCCGAAAAGGTGCAGCCCGTGGCCGCGCCCCCGGTGAAGGCGCATCGCTCCAGTCTTGATCCGGCGATCCTGGCGCGCAGGAAGGCGACCTTGTCAAAGGTCGAGTCGGCCAGGTTCAGCCCGGTCAGCTCGCGACCGTCCAGCTCCATGTTTTCCACCCAGGAGCAGGGGAGGTCCATGTTGCGGACGTTTCGGGTGGTGGGCAGCACCTTTTGCAGGGTCTTGCGGCGCGCTCCGAGCAGGCGGGTCAGGAGTCCGGTTTTGGGGCAGGCCGGTGGCAGCCCGTTGCCCGTGGTCTGGCCCGGTTCGCCGCCCGTGTTCAAGGCGGGCATGGGCCGGCCCCTCGACGTGCCGGACCGGCTCACGCTCTCGACAAAATCCGGGGCCACTGTACGCAGGGCGGCCAGGGCGTCCGCCTCGGCCCCTGCCCTGTGCTCAGGCGGCAGGGCATTGATGTACGCCGCGTAGGCCGTGTCGCCGAGCAGGGGAACCCGGCTGGTCGAGGCCCTGCGCATGGAGGGCATCTTCAGACGGATGGTGGCCATGAGCCTGCCCGTGGCCGGGCTGTCCTGGGCGATGATGCCGTCCAGGCACGGCCCGATCAGTGCCTGCCCGTCACGGCGCCTGCCAAGAGTCTTGAGCACCGCCAGATACATGTCGAGGATGCCCTTGTTCCCACCCTCGGCCAGCCCGGCCACGGTGCGCAGGGCCAGTGGCGTGGGCGAGGTCGTGTCCGAGGCGATGGTCTCCGCCAGGATTCCGGCCAACTCCGGCGAGTCCAGGGCGATGAGCATGCGGCAGAGGCGGTCGAGTTCGTTGCCAGCCGTCCCGGCCCGGACCCTGGGCTCGATCCACTGGCCGAACTGGCCATGCAGGATCGTCTGGCGGACCGGGAAGGCCAGCGGCTCGCCGACCTCGCCCAGGGCGACCAGAAAGGGTGAGAGCTCGTCGGGCGGGGCATCGGCCAGGGGGCGGACAAGGTCTTCGAGCCATGCCATCAGGAGTTTGTCAGGGGAGCCGGGCAGCTCGCGCAGCATCTCGTGGGCCAGGGCCAGCCTGTCCTGGGCCGGGAGCGGAGCGATCACGGCGGCCAGCTCGCGCAGGGACACGGTCATGCCGAGGATGATGCGGCTGGACAGGATGCGCCCGAATCGGCCCGCGCGCAGCATGGCCCTGAGGCAGGTCCGCAGGGTGCTGGCATCGCTTGACGACTGGGCGATGCGGAACAGGTTGAGGACCGTCTCGGCCACGGGCGCGGCATTGGCCTGGGAGCCGTGCGCATGGTCGGGCGGCAGCGCGGCCATTGCCTGGACAAACGCGTCCGCCAATTGCGCGAGGTCGGCTGTACCGCTCAAAAGCGGTGCGGCCCGGTATGCCCGGATGGCGTCCAGAAGGGGGGGTATGCTCGGTTGGTTCTGTGTCATGGCGTTGCGGCCCCGGTGCGGGGCATTGGCAAACCTTGCCGCCAACAGGGGAGGAAGTCAAAGGCGTTAGCGCGCGGCGGGATTATAACTTTGCCCCTGGCCGCCCTCTGGCTGCATCCGGTCCGACCCTTCGGCCAGGTTTGGCCCATCGCTGCCGTTGCAGGCGGTAATGTCCGGGAATCAAGGCAGGATGCGGGATAAACGGGTGTTTGAAGGCCAAAAAAACTTTGACTCGTGGGGGAACATGCCCTATCGTGCCCAACTACTATTATATAGTCCAGAATTCCGGCATCAAATCAAACTCAGGAAAGGTTCTATGTATACATTGCGTACTCTTCCGGGAGACGACGTCCGTCAGATCATGTGGCGTTTTTCCGACCGTTTCGACCTCCAGATGTCCGTGCAGTCCGCCCGCTCCATCGCGCGCGGCGTGGTGGCCAAGCTGGTGGCCGAGGGCGCGCGAAACACCCACGAGTGGACCGACCAGAAAAGCGAACTGCTGACCGCCTTTGACCAAGCCGGCCTGACCGCGCTGTTCATGGACCCTCATCAGGGCGGTTTCATCGAAGGCCCCAAGAACCTGGCCCTGGCCCTGGTCGCCTTTGAGCTGTCCTGGGTGGACGCGGGTGCGGCCACCTGCTCGCTGGCCTCCAATCTGGCCCTGGCCCCCATTCACGAGAAAGGCACTCCGGAGCAGCGCGACTTCTACATGGGCAAGTGTGTGCCGCCCCAGCCGGGCGAGGATCGCCAGATCTGGCGCGGGGCGTTCGCCCTGACCGAGCCGCTGCCCTATGTGGGCGTGGACACCGGCGTGCTCTGCGGCAAGGCCTCTGTTGCCGAGTGGAAGGAAGGCCAGGAGCCGGTCCTCCAGATCGACAAGCGGGGCCGGTTCATCACCAACATGGACTTCGCCAACTTCGTCACCGCAGCGGTGGAGTCCGCAGACGAGCGCATCAAGGGCTCGTTCATGGTCATCCTCGAAGACACGGACGAAGGGCTCTTTGACCGGGGTGCGCCCACCCTCAAGATGGTCCACCAGCTTTCCTCCACCCGCGATCCCGTGCTCAATCTCAAGGTTCCGGCCAGCCGCATCATCGGCGGCTACGAGGTGGTGGACGGCGTGATCGTGCCCAAATACACCCACTCCGAAATCATCGGCGCGGTCTTCCACCGCACCCGCATCCCGGTGGGCCTGATGTCCTCGGCCAAGCTGCTCTCGGCAGTCGAGCCGGTCATCCGCTACCACCGCAACCGGTTCCGGGGCGGCGATTCCTGCAAGGAAGGCTCCCCGCGCTTCGACAAGGGCATCCAGATCAACGAGGACTCCCTGCAGCGGCTCATCGATGTCTGGGCTTCGGGCGAGGCGGGCTGCTCCCTGGCCTTTGCCGCGTCCCGGCTGGCCGACGCCTTTGACCCCATCGAAAAGGCCAAGGAGGCCCATTTCGAGGCCCAGGGCGTGACTGGCCCGCGCAAGCAGATGGCCGCCCTGCGTGCCATCGGCGATCAGGTCAAGGAATTCATCGATCTCGAATACGCCCCGGTCGCCGAGCGCGATCAGGCGCGCCTTGAGGCCCTCAAGGCCGACACCCTGGTCCAGTATGCCCACATGGAGGCCCTGGCGGGCGTGCTCAACCCCGGCGTCAAGCTCTGGAACACCGGGGTTGGCGCGACCATGATGCGCGAGGCCGTGGCCATGGTCGGCGGGTACGGCATCACCGAGGACTGCCCCGGCTTCCTGATGCAGAAGTGGACCGACACCCAGCTTGAGGCCACCTACGAAGGCCCGGAGGCCGTGCAGCGCCGTCACCTGACCCTGACCATGACCAGCGAGGTCTTCCAGGCGATCATGACCGCCTGGGTGGGCCAGATGCAGCGCGCTGGCCGGGACGTGCCCGGCCTGGGCGGCTTTGTCCTGGCCTCGGCCATGGAGCTGTGGCAGTGGACCCTGAACCATCTGCAAAACACCACGGACGACGAGGGCCGCAAGCTCTTCCACAACAAACGCCAGGGCGTGACCTTCCCCATGGCCGATGCCCTGGGCTGGCTGCTCGGACCCTACTTCCTGGCCTGCGATGTCATGGAACTCATCGAAAAAGGCCCCATGAGCCCGACCCTGGCCGACGGCATCGACGATCTGACCGGTTTCTACAAGGATATCTGTCACGTCCAGGCCGCACGGGCCGCTGGCGAGGTGGCCCGCATCTGCACCGAGCTGGTCTATGGCTTCAATGAATGCAAGTGCAACGCCCCGGACAGTCTGCCCGGCGATCATGGCGGTTGCTGCCGGGACGAACTCCCGGAGTTCCGCGCCCTCAAGGCCAGGATCGACATGTGCATGGCTGGTTCGCGCAAGGCCAAGGACCGCGCGGGCAACGCCCTGACCGAGGTCATGATCCCCGAGGCGCTGGATTATCCCATGGGGTAATGAAAATGCGGGAGGGAAACTCTTTCGAAAGTTACCCTCCCGCGCTTTTCCTGATAATGAAACCAGACCCAAAACGCCGCTGCGCATTCCATCTGGCTCGCAAGCGCTCCCAGCCGCGTTTTCGCTAAAAAATTTTGGGAGGGTTTAGGGAACCTTTTTCAAAAGGTTCCCTGACCGCCGGAGGCAGCCTCGGAGGCACCATGAGCGATTCCACGGACACCCCTGAAGTACCCCGCGCCGAGATGGAGACCGACATCGTCTGTGTGGGCTTTGGCCCGGCGGCGGGCGGGTTTCTGACCACCCTGACGCGCGGGCTGAAGCGCGAGGACGGCACCCCGGCGGTGGAGAGCGCGGTCATGCCGGGCATGCCGCCGCAGGTGATCTGCTACGAGCGCGCCGACGACATCGGGTTCGGCGTGTCCGGCGTGGTCACCAAGGGGCGCGCCATCAGGGCGTCGTTTCCCGATCTCGACCTGAGCCAGATCCCCATGGCCCATGAGGTCACGGACGAGAAGGTGGTCTATCTGCGCGATCCCGTGGGCGCGAGCCGCAGGCCCGGCGCCTTCAGGCTGGCGGACAAGGCCTTGTCGCGCTGGATGGAGGACGACGCCTTTGAGCTGCCCTATGTGCCGCCGTTTCTTAAGAAACATCCGGGCATGATCTTTTCCATCGGCCAGTTCAACCAGTGGGTGGGTTCCAACCTGATGGGCACGGGTCTGGCCCAGATCTGGCCCGGCAGCCCGGTGGCCGCGCCGCTCATGGAGGGCAGGGCCGTCAGGGGCGTGCGCATGGTCGATCAGGGCGTGGGCAAGGATGGCGCGCTTGGCCCTGGCTCCATGCCCGGCATGGACATGAAGGCCGCCCTGACCGTGGTGGCCGACGGCCCGGTGGGCCCGGTGGGCCGCCATTTGGACCGCGAGCTGGGGTTGCCCGAGGGCAACCATCAACACGAGTGGGCCATCGGCATGAAGTGCGTGGTGGACCTGCCCGAGGGGTGCGACTGGCAGCCCGGCACCGTGCTGCACACCATCGGCTATCCCGAGCCGGAAATCTTCGGTTTTCTCTATGTCTATCCCGGCAATGTGGCCTCGCTCGGCATCTTTGTGCCCTCGTGGTTCGACAACCCGGTGCGCACCGCCTACCGCTCCATGCAGCACTGGATGCTCCACCCGTACCTGTGGAAGCGGCTTCAAGGCGGGACCATGCGCTCCTGGGGCGCCAAATCGCTCCAGGAATCGGGCAGGCGCGGCGAGCCGTTTTTGTGCGGCGACGGGTTTGCGCGCATCGGCGAGGGGTCCGGCTCCACCAACGTGCTGACCGGCTCGGGCGTGGATGAGGCATGGGCCACGGGCGTGATGCTCGGCGAGGCCGTGCTCGAACTGATGCAGGCGGGCAAGCCGTACACCAGGGAAAATCTCGAAGCCGCCTACGTGGCCAGACGCCGCGCCTCCTGGGTGGAGGCCGAGGCAAAGGTGGCGGAAAAATCGCGCGACGGCTTCACCGCATCAATCATGAAGGGATTTCTCGGCATGGCCCTGACCGGGCTGACCAACGGCTTGGTGAACATGCCCGGCAGCGCCCGCAAGCCCCAGGACCGCATTCCGACCGTCGAGGATTACTATAAGGGATACATCGCCCAGGGCGAGATCCGCGAGATCCGGGCCGAGTGCGCCCGGCAGGGCAAATCGCTGCATGACGCGCTCATGGACCGCGTGGGCTGGCCGCAGATTCCGCTCGACGGCACCCTGCTGGTCTCGCACCAGGACGCGCTGCTCATGGGCGGCAAGGTGCAGGCCGCGCCCGGCTATGCGGATCATGTGCGTTTTGCCGACCCCTACACCTGCGAGGCGTGCCGCGAGCAGGTCTGCATCGAGGCGTGTTCGGGCCAGGCCATCACCGTCAACACAGAGGGCGGCGCGCCGCTCTTTGACCGTGAAAAGTGCGTCCACTGCGGCGCATGCATCTGGAATTGCAGCAAGTCAGACCCCAAGGACAAGGAGCGGACCAACGTCCGTTTTGGAGCCGGTTCGGGCGGGCTGCATTCTGTCGAGAATTAGGCTATACGCACGGGGTGCGCCCCACGGCGCGCCGACAAAACGAATGCGGACTCTCTGCCCGCGCGATCCGGTATGGCCGGGTTTCGGGAATCATTCCAAGGAGTAATTGAATGAGTGAATTTCACATAGTGGTCTGTGGCAGCATCGTGCCCGACCCGCTGCAGACCCTGGCCCCAATCGAAGGGCCGACCGGCTGGGCGCTCAAGAACGAGATGATGCTCCCGGCAGTGCTCGACCCCTGGGCCGGGCACGCCCTGTACGAGGCTGCCGCCCTGGCCAAGAAGCATCCCGGCAGCCGCGTCTGGCTGGTCAGTTTGGCCCCCAAGGCCAAGCTCCAGCAGGTGATGATGGCTGTCAGCCAGAAGGCCCCGTTCGAGCTGGTGGTGGCTGACGGTTCGGCCTCGGGCTTCACCGACAGCTACGAGACCGCCCGCGTTTTGGCCGGGACCATCAAGGGCATCGCCGCTCTGGACACTTCGAAAATGCTGCTCTTTGGTGGCTGGCAGTCCGCCTCGCGCGGATCGGGCGCAGTCATGCAGATGGTGGGCGAGATGCTCGGCGTGACCGAGCAGTTCCAGGGTGTGGATAAGCTGACCGTGCGCGACGATGGGACCATGGAGGTCAAGGAGCGCGTCGAGGGCGGCGCGTACCAGAACTCGGTGGTGGCCGGTGCGCCTGCCGTGTTCGGCTGGGCCACGGGCGAGCTGCCCGAGCCGCCCAACAACCCGCAGATCGGCATGCAGAACATGCAGAAAAACATGCCCGCCCTGATGCAGGCCAAGCCCGCCGACCTGTCCGGCTCCGGGCTGAAGCTCTCTGCCGTGGCCGTGCCGCAGCAGCGCCGCGAAACCCGCGTGGTCAAGGACCTGCCGGTGGATGAGATGGCCCGTGAAATCGTCGAATGGCTCAAGGCGTAGCAAGGGGATATCCGATATGAGTACTGTTCTTTTTCTTGCACACACCGAATGCGACGGCACCCTGCACAAGTCCGCCCTGGAAACGCTCACCGCTGCCAAGGGGCTGGCCGAGAAGCTGGGCCACACGCTGGCCGTGGGCATCATCGGCGCTGACGTGGCCGCTGCCGCGGACTGCGTGGCCGGTTGCGGCGCGAAGATATTCGGCGTGTCCGGTCCCGGTTTTGCGGATGCGCGCTACGCCTCGGATCTGGCCGCTGCCGAGGCCATGGCCAGGGCGTGCGGCGCGCAGATCATCGTGGCCCCGGCCACCTCGCGCTTCAGCCGCGCCCTGCCGGGGCTGGCCGTGCGTCTTGAGGGCCGCGTGGACACGCACCTCTGCGGCCTCGACGTGGTGGGCGGGCAGCCTGTGGCCCGGCGCTGGTTCTACCGCCAGCGCATGGAAGGCACCCTGACGCGCAGCGAGCGGCCCTGGGTGCTGACCCTTGACTCCGGCTGCGCCGAGCCGTTCTCCGGCGCGGGCAAGGCCGAGGTCGAGGCGCTGAGCGTGGATGTCTCGTCCGTGCGCACCACTGTGGCCGGGCTGGAATGCCCCTCGGCAGACCAGCAGACCATCCGGCCCGACGCCCGCGTGCTCCTGGTGGCCGGAGCGGGCTGGACCAAGAAGCAGGCCGACGGCGCGATCCATGTGGACGTGGCCGAGGAGACCATCCTGACCTTCCTGAACGCCACCAAGAGTTCGCTTGGCTCGTCCAAATCCCTGGTGGACATCTCCGGCGAGGGCAACGCGGTCATCTCGTACCTGACGCACATGCATCAGGTGGGGCAGACCGGGGCCTCCCCGCGTCACGCCAAGGGCCTCTCCACCTGCTGCCACGGCGAGGAGCCGCACGTGGTGGGCTGGCGGTTCATAGCCGAGCGCCGGGCCATCAACACCGATGCCGGATGCGGCTGGGCTCAGGGCAAGTGCGATGTTCTCTACGTGGGCGACGCCTTTGCCATCATGAAGAAGGTCAACGAACTGCTCGGCTGATCCGCCTTGTAAAAAATCAAGGCAGGGGCCGCTCCGGGAACGGGGCGGCTCAGGCTGCTGACAAAGGCCCGATTGCGTCGTTGCTTCAAAAAAGGCAAACCCTCGCGTATTGTATATACGCGTCGGTCTTGCCTTTTTTTCGCGCCTAGCACTCGAACCTTTCTCAACAGCCTGCCAGAGTGGGCTTTGTCAATACTCTGGGTCGCTCCGGGAATGGGGCGTCGGGCTAGGTGCTGTGCCGGGCGTGGCGGGCGACGCATCGGAGCAGGGCGTGCTTGCTGACCGGCTTGGCGAGGTAGTCGGTGCAACCTGCGGCCAGACACTGTGTCTGGTCTTCCTGAAAGGCGTTGGCTGTGACCGCCACGATGGGTGTGGGGTGTCTGTCCCTCGCTGCCTCCAGGGCGCGGATGCGCCGGGTGGCCTCGTAGCCATCCATGCCGGGCATCTGGATGTCCATGAGGACGAGATCATAGCTGCCGGATTCGAATTTGCGCACTGCCTCGCCCCCGTCCACGGCGAAATCGATGCGGCAGCCGGTGTCCCTGAAGTAGAGTTCGAGCAGGGCGCGGTTGCTGTCCGAGTCCTCGGCCACCAGCACGGCGCAGGGTGTACTGGCGAGCAGGGCGGCCATATCCAGGGCATCGGGCGGCAGGGGGGCAGGGTCGGCTTCTGCGCCGTTCGCCTCGGGAAGATCCACGGTGAAGGAGAAGGTCGAGCCCTGCCCCGGTGCGCTCTCAAGGCGGATTTCGCCGCCCATCAGTTCCACCAGCCTGCGCGAGATGGCCAGCCCCAGGCCTGTGCCGCCGTATTTGCGCGTGGTGGAGGCGTCGGCCTGGGTGAAGCGTTGGAATATCTGCTCCTGGGATTCGGGCGCGATGCCGATGCCGGTGTCGGTCACGGCAAAGGTCAGGCGGCCTGGGGGGTCTGCGGCCTGCCCCACGGCGAGGCGGACAGTGCCCGACTCGGTGAACTTGATCCCGTTGTCGATGAGGTTGACCAGCACCTGGCGCAGCCGCACCGGGTCGCCGAGGAACCGCCTTGGCGCGTGGTCCGCCTGCTCGATGCGGAAAGCGAGCCCCTTCTGGGCGGCGCGTCCGGCCACGATCTCGCGGGTGCGGTTCAGGAAATCGGCCATGTCCACGGGTACGGTTTCGAGCCGGACCTCGCCCGCCTCGATCTTGGAGAGGTCGAGCACGTCGTTGATGATGCCGAGCAGCATCGCGCCTGATGACTGGAAAACCTCGATGTATTGCCGCTGGACCGGGGTGGGGTCGGTTTCGAGCATCAGGTCGGCCATGCCGAGGATGGTGTTCATGGGGGTGCGGATCTCGTGGCTCATGCCCGCCAGGAAGTCTGTCTTGGCCCGGTCCGCTGCCTCGGCGCGCTCTTTGGCCAGGGCCAGCTCGCGCTCGGTCTCGCGGCGCACTTCCATTTCGGCCTTGAGGGCCTCGTTGGTGGCCTGGGTTTCGCGGGTCCGCTCCGCCAGCTGGGCCATGAGCGACCCGGACCGCTCCACCGCGCTGCGGATGGCGTCCAGTTCCTTGAGCCGCGCCTCGGGCAGGACCACGTCCCTCTCCCCCCTGGCCATCCGCTCCAACCCGTGGACGCAACGCAGGATGGGCGTGACGATGTCGCGCTGGGAAAAGTAGAGCAGCACCCCGAAGGCCAGCATGAGCGCCCCGGCAGCCAGCAGCCCGGTCTGCATGACCCGGTCGGCCAGCCCGGCGATGGAGGTGAAACGGTCATCCGCCGTGACCTCGGCGTTGATGGACAGGCTGTCGGCCATGAACTCCAAGGATTCGTTGACTCCGAGCCACAGGCCCAGACAGGTGGCGTCCGTTTCCAGGACCTCGGCCTGCAGCCGGAAAAAGGACCGGGCGTTGTCCAGGCTGGACGCAACCCTGGGTGCGGGCGTCCCGGCCTGCCCGGCCAGCTGGAGAAATTGCGATTCCAGCCGGGCCATGGATTCCCTGTCAATGCTCCTGTCCGCCTCAAAGAGCAGCCGGGCCAGCTCCCTGCCTGGTGCGATGCCGAGGAGGGCGTCCATATCAGCGCCGCCTGTCGAGAACCCATGCAGCACGGCCAGTGCCTCGTCGTCGAGCTGGTCCCGGCGGTCCCGGAGCCGGGCGATTGCCTCGATGTCGGCATAGGCGGCCACCACCAGTTGGTTGATGGTCTCGTTCTCCTCGAAGACCGAGTCCTGGGAGAGGATGCGCCCGGCCAAAAGAAACTGGCGCCGGATGCCGCTGTCCCGTGAGTGATGGATGGTCTCGGCGAAGCGGCCCAGCCGCTCCAGGTTCAAGGCAGTGCGCTGCCGGTCGATGATGGCCGGAAGCACCTCGTCGCGGGTGGCGGTGGCCAGCTTCGAGATATCCGAGAGGGATCGGGCAACCGCCATGCCGATGATCAGGCTGGCGATGAGCGCGACGAGGCAGTAGGTGGCCACTGTGGGGACCAGCCCCTGTTTCATCTTCCAGGCGTCGGCCCCGGTGTTGTTCCTGATGTCGTTGTTCGTGTCCATGTCCCGTTGTCGGATGCCGGTTTCAGGTTCTGGAATGGGCCGGGCCGGGGCGGCTGGGGGGCATGCGCCTCATGACGCGGCCCTTTCCATGACCCGGCTGACCTCGTAAGCCAGCTCGTCCATGGTCATGGGTTTTGGCACATAGCCGTCCATGCCCTCTTTGAGAAATTTCTCCCGGTCGTCGAGCAGGGCGTGGGCCGTGAGGGCGATGACCGGGATCGATGCGTTGTGGCCGATGTCCGTGGCCCGTCTGATGGCCTGCGTGGTCTCGATGCCGTCCATGTCCGGCATCTGGATGTCCATGAGGATGCAGTCGAAGGGGGCGCTCCTGAGGGCTGCCAGCGCCTCGGTCCCGCTGCGTGCGCTGGTGGGGCGGTGGCCAATCTTTTCCAGAAACCGCTCTGCGGTCAGTCGGTTGACGGCCTCGTCCTCGACCACGAGGATGGCGTAGGAGTTGCTGTGCGCGACCGGCGCGGGCCGCTCTGCGGCGTAAGCCGGTAGCCCGTGGTCGGCACGGGCGGCCACCGAGAAGACCACGAGGGTGCCCTGGCCCGGCTGGCTGTCGATGCAGACCGACCCTCCGAGCAGGGAGACGAGGCGGCTGACGATGGGCAGGCCAAGCCCGGCCCCGCCGTACTTTCTGGCGTATGATCCATCGGCCTGGGTAAAGGGCGCGAACACCGAGACAAGCTGGTCCTGCGCTATGCCGATGCCCGTGTCCTCCACCGCGAAGATGAGAATGATGTCACCGGGGTGCCGCCTGTCGTCGGCAGCGGTGATGTCGATGCGGACAGACCCGTTGCGGGTGAACTTGAGGGCATTGCCCACGAGGTTGAAGAGAATCTGGCGCAACTTGCCCTGGTCGGCGCACAGATCATGCGGAATGGTCGGATCAATGGTGAAGCCGAGTTCCACGCCGCTGTTGTCGATCTGCGCCTTGAACACGCGCAGGACCGCATCGGCCAGCAGAGGCAGGTTCAGCCCTTCCTGGCAGACGTGGACGGCGTTGGCCTCGATCTGGGAAAGGCTCAGAACATCGTTGAGGATGGCCAGCAGGTTGCGGCCCGATGTCTCGGCGGTGGTCACGTATTCGGCCTGTTCCGGGGGCAGGTCGTGATCGCGCAGCAGCCGCAGCATGCCGAGGATGCCATTCAATGGGGTGCGTATCTCATGGCTCATGTTGGCCAGGAACTGGGTCTTGGCTATGTTGGCGGATTCGGCGACCTCCTTGGCCGACTCCAGGGCCTCCTCGGCGGCGCGCTGCTCGGTCAGGTCGATGTGGACGCCAAGGGCCCGGCGCGGCTTGCCCACCTCGTCCCACTTGAACACCCGGCCTTTGTCCAGGATCCACTTCCAGCGGTTGTCTGCGGTCAGGACGCGGTATTCGCTGGTGAATTCTTCGGTCCTTCCTTTGAGGTGATCGGTCAGGGCCGCGAGCACGCCGGGCTTGTCGTCGGGATGGACGAGGGCCTCCCAGCTCGCGTAAAAGGGCGGGAAGGCGTCGAATTCATAGCCGAGCATCCGGGCGAATTCCTCGTTGAAGACGATGTCGCCTGTCTTGATGTCCCAGTCCCAGGTGCCGATGTGGGCACCCTCTGCCGAGAGCCTGTAGCGTTCCGCGCCGAGTTCTATCTCCTCCATGGCCAGGACGGCCTTGCGCATCAGGTTTCTGACCAGACAGAAGACCAGCACGGCGGTGATGACGATGTAGAGCCATCCCTTGTAGGTTTGCAGGGAAGCGTAAGAGGTCAGGTCGCGGGCCATGATTTCGAGCAGCCGGTCGGTGAGGATGATCCACAGGCCGCCGAAGACGGCGTAAATGGCAGCCGCCTTGAGTGCCGGGAGGATGAAAAGCCTGCGTGTGTCCATGATCGTGTGCTCTTGTTGCAGGAGGATCGATCATGCGATGCTAGCAGACGCCAGTGAGCCGCGCCACTAGAATTCGGCGTTTGGTGGCCGCTTGCTTGCTCCCGGACACGGGGCGCGGGTCAGCAGCAGGTGGTTTTGACCTTGTTGCCGGTCAGCCGGGCGAGCCAGACGGCCATGATGTACGAGGCGCAGCCCACGCCGGGCCTGACCGCGATGGCGCTGGCCGGACAGTTGCGCGCGCACGCCCCGCACTCCATGCAGGCGTCGAAATCCACGATCCCGGCCTTGCGCTCGCTGACCGCAAAAACGCGGTGGGGGCAGACCGTGGCGCACATGCCGCAGCCGACGCAGGCGTCCTGGTCGAGCTTCAGGGTGGCCACCCCGTTGATGTATCGATATTCTGTCATAGGTGACTCTCGTGTCAGATGAGCGGGGCGGCGATCCAGAGGATCAGGGCGCACAGGGCCGCGCCCGCCTGGATGGGGATGGCCCGGCGCATCTCCAGCTCCACCCCGGTGGGCGAGGTGTAGGGCGTCGAGCCGGTGAAGTTCATGGCCAGGTACGAGGCCGTGGCCGTGGTCCACAGGATCAGGGCCGCTGATTCCAGCAGGCCGAGGGTCTGGGCAAAGAGCAGCGCGTTGAGCGCACCCGTGGCCACGCCGACCAGCGCGCCCTTGGGCGCGAAGCTTTGCCAGGGCAGCCGGGGCAGCAGCAGCGGCACGGCCACACCGCCCGCCGCGATGCCTGCCAGAGTGGCGCAGGCCGCGGCCAGCCCGCGCGCCCACGCCGCGCCGGGCGAGAAGATGCCCGGCCCGATGCCCGAGAGCAGGAAGGCGGCCAGGAGGGTCAGGCCGAGCGGCTTGCCCAGGATGAACAGCTCCACCGGGATCAGCTCGGCCCGCTCGCGCAGGGTGAAGGTGACGGTGCGCATGGCCTCGTCCGGGGTGTTGCCGGACTGGATGAAGGCGGGCAGGTCCGCAGCCCGGACCGGGCCCCAGAGCACCGAGAAGCCGCACTGCCGACGGACCGCGTGGCCGGCCACGCCCGTGGCTCCGAGCTGGGGCAGGATCAGCCTGCGATGGGCAACCACCTCGGCCAGCCGGGTGCGGGTCACGCTGTAGGCCACCTCGTCGGTGGAGAAGAGGTCCTTGCCCGCGGCGCACCAGATGTTGATGCCGCGCGTGTCGGCCACCAGCAGCCAGGCGTCGAGGTCTGAAAGTTCGCGCCGGACCGCGTCAAAGGTGAGCTTGTAGTTGCCGGTGACGATGACCGGCGAGTCGGATGTGGGCGTGCCCACGCAGTAGAGGCCGGGCACCACCTTGTAGTCGTAGCGGCCATAGCCCATGCGCACCGTGGCCGTCTGGAGCCGGTCGCGGGCCAAGAGGCGGGTGCGGACCCGTGGCACCGGGCCGACAGGGGTGTCCACAAAGCCGTCCACATAGGGTTCGAGGGCGTATCCAGGCCGCTCAAAGACCCCGGCACGGGGGTCGGGCTTGGGGCCTCAGCAGGGCGCGTCGCTGTCCGGCTCGCATGCAGGAGCGCAGGATTGAATGTCGCTCGGCGCCATCAGGGCGTCCAGGGAGGTCAAGCCCTCCGGGGTCTTGCCCTCTTTCATGGGAAAATCCGTGTTGCCGTTCACAGGTCGCTCCCTTTTTCGTTTCCGCTCTCGCCACAGTCCTTCAGGGCCTGCATGGCCCGGACGAGCCGGGCAAGGGCGTCCTTGTCAGCGCAATAGCAGGTCCTTGGTCCCTCGATCTCGCCCGTGACCAGCCCGGCCTCCTTGAGGATCTTGAGGTGCTGGCTGACCGTGGACTGGGCCAGGGGCATGATCTCCACGATGCCGCCGCACTGGCAGCGGTCCTCCTTGAGCAGGTGGGCCAGTATCCGCAGGCGCGCCGGATGGCCCAGGGCCTTGCAGGCCTCGGCCAGGTCGTTCATGTTCATGGTGGTGTTCATGTTGGTGTCCATGGCGGTCGCCGCTGTCGGGTGTGGTCTTTTCTCTGCGCCTTTCATCGTTGATCGACGATAGGCGATGGTTTGGGGCGTGTCAAGCGGATTGGAAGGTGGTGTCCCGGACAGCGGGTCAGTGGGTGTCGGCCTTGGTGCGGCGGTGGCGTCTGATGGCCCGGACCGAGTCGATGGTGTACAGGGCGAGGCCGGACCAGATGCAGGCAAAGGTGAGCAGGTGCGAGGGGCCGAAGGGCTCATGGTAGACAAAGACGCCCAGCGCAAAGGCGATGGAGGGGGCGATGTATTGCAGCAGGCCGATGGTGGTCAGGCGCAGGCGGCGCGCGCCAAAGGCGAACCCGATCAGCGGCAGGGCCGTGACCGCGCCCGCGCCCACCAGGAGCAGGTCGATGCGCGTGTCGCCCGCCAGGAATCCGCTCGTCCCGCTGGTCAGAAGGTGCAGGACATAGATCAGGGCTGCCGGACCCAGGACCATGGTTTCGAGGAACAGGCCGGGCAGGGACTCCACGGCGGCGATCTTGCGCAGCAGCCCGTAGCAGGCAAAGGTCACGGCCAGGGTCAGGGAAATCCAGGGGAAGTCGCCATAGCTGACCACCGAGTTGGCCACGCCCAGGGCGGCCAAACCGATGGCCGCGGTTTGCAGCGGGTTGAGCCGCTCGCGGAAGAAGACGACCCCGAAGAGGACGTTGACCAGCGGATTGATGTAGTAGCCCAGGCTGGTGGCCAGGACATTGCCCGTGTTCACGGCCCAGATGTAGAGGAGCCAGTTGCTGGCGATGGTCAGGCTGCTCAGGGTCAGGATGACGAGGTTGCGCGGCGAGCGCAGCGGGGCGAAGGTCTCGGCCCAGCGATGCTTGAAGGTCAGGATGATGGCGATAAAGACCAGGGACCACAGGATGCGGTGGCAGAGGATTTCGAGCGGGGCCACGCCCATGAGCCCTTTCCAGTAGATCGGGAGCAGCCCCCAGGCGATGAATGCGGCAAAGGCGGCCAGGAATCCGGCGGTGATTTCGCTGTGCGGTCGTTGGTTCATGGCCGTTCCCTTGTCTGTGAAGCTGGCCTGCGCAGTGTGCAGGGAAGGGGAACGGTACGCCCGCGCGACCCGGCGGTAAAGCGGAAATTCGCCTGAGTGTCAGGGGGTTGGAGCTTTTCTGGTAGCCGGGCATTTTTCATCGGTCATGGCCGCAGCCATGGCGCCGAGGGTCTCGATGCCGTGGTGCAGCGCCTCTGTCCACGGCGCGCCGCAGCTCAGACGGATGTAGTTGGCAAACCCGTCGCCCGTGGAGAAGATCGCGCCCGGTGCAATGCCGATGGAGTGCGCCCTGGCCCGGAAGAACAGCTCCACGGAATCCACGGTGTCGGGCAGTTCGAGCCACAGGACCGCGCCGCCAGCCGGGTGGGTGACGCGGGTGCCTGGGGGAAAGTGTCGGCCCAGGTGGAGCTGCATGGTGTCCATCTGCCGTTCCAGGGCGGCACGCAGCCGCTTGAGATGGCGCTCCATGCGGCCCTGGCGCAGGTATTCGGCTATGGCCATCTGGGCCGGGGCCGAGGTGGAGACATTGGTGGTGGCCTTGATTTCGAGCACCTTCTGCCGGAACCGGCCCGGCAGCATCCAGCCCACCCGAAAGCCCGGCGCGAGGGTCTTGGAAAAGGACGAGCACAACAGCACCAGCCCGGCCCGGTCAAACTGCTTGTAGGTGCCGGGCCGCACGGGCGCGAAGTGCAGATCCGTGGACACGTCGTCCTCCACCAGGGGGATGGCGCGGCGGGCGAGCAGGGAGACGATCTCCCCTTTGGCCGCGTCCGGGGTCAGGCTGGAGTCCGGGTTGTTGAAGTTGGGGGCCAGGACGCAGGCCGCAATGTCATAGGCGCGCAGGGCGCTGTCCAGGTCTGCCGGGCGGACGCCCGTCACCGGGTCGGACGGAATCTCCACGGCGCGCAGGCCCAGGGTTTCGAGCAGTTGCAGAAAACAGTAATAGGTGGGCGACTGGATGAGCACCGTGTCGCCCGCCCGGCAGACCGAGCGCAGGGCGAGATAGAGGGCCTCCATGCACCCTGCCGTGACCACCGGGTCTGCCGGGGCGACAGCCATGCCGTGTTCCATGGAGCGGAAAGCGATCTGGCGGATCAGCTCCGGGTCGCCGGGGATGGGGGCATAGCCCATGGCCCGGCCCGGATCGTCGCGCACCACCGCCGCAGTTATGCGGGAAAGCTCCTTGAGGGGCAGGAGTCCGGTTCCGGGGGCGATGACGCCCAGCGGCACGGTGTCGGCCCGGCCCACGGATTCGAGCACGGTCTGGATCAGGCCGCCGCGCGTCACCGGGCGCGGGCCGTCCTGGGGCGCGCCCTCGCCCGCGCTCCCGGTGCGCGGCAGCCGGGCCGCGCGCTGGCGCACGAAGAACCCGGAGCGCGGGCGCGACTCGATCACCCCGGTGCGCTCAAGCTCCACATACGCCTGATTGACCGTGGAGATGGACACCCCGAGGTTGGCGCTCAGGGTGCGCAGCGAGGGCAGCCTGTCGCCCAGGCCGAGCGCCCCGGCATCGACCATGGACAGCACCTGTCGGGCCACCTCCTGATACCGGAATGCCTCGCGCTCCGTGCCTGTGTCCTGCATGGGATCCTGCCTGTTGCGGGTAATCTGTTCCGTATGAAATTGACGTATTCTGTATCTGTACCGATGGCAGATTTTCCCCTTTACTGCAAGCCCCGGCCAGGAGAAGGAAACAAGACCATGCAGGAGAAGCGGCAGATGACCACCACAACCATGGAAACGGACGGCGCGCGGGGCGCATGGCTGTCGGGCGTCCGGCAGGCGGCCCCCATCGTCATGGGCTACCTGCCCGTGGGCGCGGCCTTTGGCGTGCTGGCCCACAAGACCGGATTGACCGCTCTGAACACGGTGCTCATGTCCCTGCTCGTCTACGCCGGGTCGGCCCAGCTCATCGCGGTGGCCATGTTCGCCGCCGGGATGCCGCCCCTGTCCATCGTGGCCACGACCCTGGTGGTCAATCTGCGCCACCTGCTCATGACCGCCTCGCTGGCCCCGAATCTCAAGGGGTGGCCGCGCTGGCAGCTCGGCTTGTTCGCCTATCAGGTCACGGACGAGACCTTTGCCCTGCACTCCACCCGGTTCGGCAGGGGTGACACGGCCCGCCCGGTCTCGTTCGTCATCAACGCGGTGGCTCACCTCGCCTGGGTACTCGCCTCGTGGGCAGGATATCTGGCCGGATCGGCCATCCCGGACATCCGCCCCCTGGGCCTCGACTACGCCCTGCCCGCCATGTTCATCGCCCTGCTGGCCATGCAGATGCGCAACGGCCTGCACGTCTTTGTGGCCGGGTTCACCGGGCTGGCCTCCATCGCCCTGGTCCAGGCCGGGGCCGACAGGTTCAGCGTGATCATCGCCACCATCATCGGCGCCACCTTTGGCGCAGGAGTGGAATCATGGATGAAACGGCAGTCTTCCTGACCATCGCGGGCATGACCCTGGTCACCTGCGTCCCGCGCGTGGTCCCGGTCCTGCTGCTGGCCTCGCGCTCACTGCCCGGTCCGGTGGTGCGCTGGCTCTCCTACGTGCCCACGGCGGTCCTCTCGGCCATGCTGTTCCCGTCGCTCCTGCTCAAGGACGCGTCCTTTGACATCACTCCGGGGAACCTGTTCCTCTTGGCTGCGATCCCTGCCTTTTTTCTGGCCTGGCGGACCCGCAGTTTCTTCGGCACCGTGGCCCTGGGCATGGGGCTGGTGGCCGCAGGCCGCTGGTTCCTCGGCTAGCCGGATCCCGTCGGGCCACCCTCCGATATATAATGGATTAATCGATTGAGTTCGGGTATCAAAGTCCAGACCATGACGGCCATATCGGTGGCGACCGGATGCTGGCCGGTCAGAACCTTCTGGGGGACTGGTGAAACCTCGCATCGCTTTCGCGGCAGCACTGCTCTGCCTGACGTTCTTCAGCGCCCTCCCGGCCCAAGGGGTGGTGCGGGTCGGCTATTTCGAGAATCCGCCCGTTTCCCATGCCGACGAGGATGGCGCGGTTCTGGGCCTTGCGCCGGACATACTCCGGACCATCGCGCAGGGGCGCGGCTGGGATATCGCCTTTGTCCAGGGATCGGCCAGCGAATGCCTGGACCGCCTCGGCACCGGGGAAACCGACATTTGCGTCGGCACGCCCTTTGTCTATAAACTGTTCGACAGCATCGTCTTCACCACCAATTCCATCCTCTCCGACTGGGGTGCCATCTATGTGGACGGCCTGGCGGTGTCCAACGTGCAGGACCTCGCAGGCAGGCGGCTGGGCGTCAGGCGCGACTGCCCCCACGTGGAGTCCTTCAAGCGGCTGGCCGGGGGCATGGGCGTGGGCTTCACCCTGCTCGAATTCGACAGCTACGACGCAGTCCTCTCGGCCATCCGCCAAGGTGAGGTGGATGCCGGGATCGCCAACCGGCTCTTCGGCCTGCGCCACATGCAGGAGCTGGGTGTGCGCGAGGCCCCCATCCTGTTCAATCCGGTCAGCCTCCGTTTCGCGGTCCGGGCGGACAGCCCCGAGCTGCTGAAGACGCTGGACGCGGACCTGGGCGCACTCAAGGCGGATGAGAGGTCGGCCTATCACGCCAGTGCGCGCCAGTGGCTCTCGCCTGCCGGGCGCATCGGGGCCGAAGTCGCGACATTCTGGGCCGGGGTGATCGTCCTGGTCCTGCTGGCCGGGGCCACAGTCTGGCTAGGCCGCCGCCTCTTTCTGACCAGATCCGAGGCGGACTGCCAGAACAAGGCACTCCAGGAAGAGACCGAGATCAGGAAGCGGGCGCAGAGCGCCCTGTGGGAGAGCGCGGAGCGGCATCGGGCCATGTTTACCGACAACCAGCTGCCCCAGTTGTTCGTCGAATCGGCCACCTTGCGGATCATGGAGGCCAACCCGGCGGCGGAGAGGTTCTATGGGTTCCGGCCCGGCCATTTGGTGGGCATGAGTCTGCACGGCCTGCGGCTGCGGCAGCCGGATGAGGACGAAAACCTGGCCCTGGACGGCAGCAAACAATTGATAGTCCAGCATCGGCTCGCCTGGGGCGAGGTGCGCGACGTGGAGCTTTTCGTCAGTACCGTCTTCCTGAGCGATCAGGAGCACAAGCTCGTCACGGTGCTCGATATCTCCGAGCGCGTGGCAGCTGAAGAGGCGCGCCGCGAGAGCGAGGAGCGGCTCGATCTGGCCGTGCGCGGCGGCGATATCGCCTTTTGGGACTGGGACATAGGCGAGGACCGGGTCGTCTCCAACGAGCGCTGGGCCGAGTTGCTCGGCTGTCGGCAGGATCAACTCGCAGGCCGCAGCGACGACTGGCTCAGTCGGCTGCATCCCGAAGATGCGGCTAGCGTGCGTGAGCAGTTGCAGCGCTGCCTGGACGGGCGGGCGCTGGTGTTCAAAGTCCAGTTCCGCCTGCGCACCGAGGCCGACGAGTGGCGGTGGCTCGGGGCCAGGGGGCGCGTCTTTCTCCGGGCTGACGACGGCTCGCCCCTGCGCATGGCGGGCATCGCCTTTGACATCACCGAGCGCAGGCGCACCGAGAACCGGCTGTCCAGCATCAACACCTGCGTGCTCGGATTCACTGCCGACCCGGACGAGAACATCTCCAGCCTGACCGGGTTGATCCGTGAGCTGCTGGGCGGGCAGGTGGCCTGCTACAAGCGGCTCGAAAAAGGAGGCAACGCCTGTGTCAGCGCCTGGGGTGCGCCCGCCTGCGCGATCAGCGCGGACTGCGTTGACGAGAGCGTGTTCGCGGCCATGCTCGCCGGGCGCGGTCAGGGCGTGTTCGTGGTGCGCGACCTGCAATCCACGCCCTTTGCGCTCCAGGATACGCTGGCGAGCGCAGCGAGTCCGTCCACCTTTGTCGGGGATCTGGTCTTTCTGGACGGCAGGCCCGTGGGCGCGCTCTATGTCCTGTTCCGAGGCGATTATGAGCCGTCGGAGAACGACGGCAAGCTCATGGGCATCGTGGCCGCCACCATCCGGGTGGAGGAGGAGCGCAAGATCTCGGCCCAGCAGCTGGTCAAGGCCAAGGAGATCGCCGAGTCCGCCAACCGGGCCAAGAGCGAGTTTCTGGCCAACATGAGCCACGAGATACGCACCCCCTTGAACGGCATTTTCGGCATGCTCCAGTTGGTGGGCGGCACCAAGCTCGACGACGAGCAGCGCGACTATGTGGACACCGCCCTGACATCCGGGCGCAGCCTGCTCCGGGTGATCAACGACGTGCTCGACTTCTCCAAGATGGAGGCCGGGATGCTCACGGTGGAGTCCGAGCCGCTGGACATCAGGCACGTGGTGGCCGATGTGCTGGAAAACTTCTCGGTCCAGGCCGCAGAGAAGCAGCTGGTCATGGCCGTGGAGACCGATGCCTCTGTCCCGCCGCTGATCCTGAGCGACGAGGCGCGCATCCGGCAGATCCTCTTCAACCTCGTGGGCAACGCGGTCAAGTTCACCCCTTCGGGCCGGATCACGGTCGAGTCCTGGGTCCAGCGGGCCGATACGACCGACCAGACCATGCGCCTGTTCCTCTCGGTCAGCGACACCGGCATCGGCATCCCCGAGAACATGCTCGGCTCTGTCTTCAGCGCCTTTTCGCAGGTGGACGGCTCCCACACCCGAAAGTATGGCGGCACCGGGCTCGGCCTTGGCATCGTCAAGCGGCTGGTGGACCTCATGGGCGGCGAGATATACGTGGAGAGCGACGGGGAGGGCACGCGCATTCACCTCTTCCTCAAAGTCCGCGAGGCCAGCGAGAACGACCATGTGGACGCGGACACGCTGTCGATCCCGGCCAGCGTCCGGCCCCTGTCCGTGCTTCTGGTGGAGGACGAGCCGGTCAACCGCATATCGGTCCTGCGGCTGCTTGAGAAGCTCGGCCACGCGGTGGTCACGGCGGAGGACGGGTTCCAGGCCCTGGAGCGGGTGCGCTCCGGCACGTTCGACATCGTGCTCATGGACATCCAGATGCCCGGCATGGACGGCATGGCCGCCACCCGGCTGATCCGGGATGACGACAGCCTGGGCAACAAGGCGCTGGTGCCCATCATCGCCCTGACCGCCCACGCCATGAAGGGCGACCGCGAGAAGTTCCTCGACGCGGGCATGGACGATTATCTGGCCAAGCCCGTGGACTTCACCGACCTCGTCCGCGTGCTCTCCGGCCTCGTGCCCCGCGCGGCCAGGTTCTGATCCCGGACTTGACCCCTGCGCCCGGCATGGTATGCATGCGGGCGATGAGCGCGCAGCACACCCGGAGGACACCGTGAACACCGAGAAAATGACCCTCAAGGACTTGCTCGAGGCGACAGCTGGCCGGTATCCTGACCGGACCGCCCTGAGCTTTGTCGGGGGCGATCCCATCACCTACGCCCGGTTCGTTGATCTGGCGCACGACGTGGCCACCATGCTGGTGGCCAACAACGTCAACCCCGGCGACAAGGTGGCCATCATCGGCGAGAACATGCCCAACTGGGCCATCACCTATTTCGCCATCGTCTCTTTGGGTGCCATTGCCGTGCCCATCCTCCAGGAGTTCCACATCAGCGCCGTGCATCACATCCTCAGGCACTCCGAGGCCAAGGTCGTGATCGCGTCCAACCGCTACATGCACAAGGTGGACGAGGGCACCTTCCCCAGCCTCAAGGCTGTGGTGGTCATGGACGATTTCTCCATCGTCAACGAGGACAAAGTGAGGACGAATTTCGAGGAGGCCGTGGAGATGGGCCGCGAGCGGCTCGGAAAATTTGGCGAGGCCGCGCGCCGGTTTATCGACCGCAAGAGCGGCAAGGGTGAAAAGGGCGACAGGAGTGAATCCGGCCTGACCTCGGACAGCGTGGCCGCCATCCTCTACACCTCCGGCACCACCGGGCATTCCAAGGGCGTGGTGCTGACCCACGGCAACCTGGTCGCCAACGTCGTGGCCGGGGTGGCCGCCATCCCTATTTTCGAGACCGACCGTTTTCTGTCGGTGCTGCCCATGGCCCACACCTACGAGTGTACCGTGGGGCTGCTCGTCCCGGTCTACTGCGGGGCCTCGGTCCACTACCTCAAGAAGCCGCCCACGCCAAAGACCCTCCTGCCCGCCATGGAGCAGGTCAAGCCCACGGTCATGAACGTGGTCCCCCTGATCATCGAGAAGATATACAAGAGCCGCATCAAGCCCAAGCTCTCCGGCAAGGGCGTCATGGGCGGGCTGATGAAGATCGGCGTGGCCCGCAGGAAGGTCTCGCGCATCGCCGGGCGCAAGCTCATCGAGGCTTTCGGCGGCAGCCTGCGCTGCATGTGCATCGGCGGGGCGGCCCTGTCGCCCGAGGTGGAACGCTTCCTGAGCGAGGGCGAGGTGCCCTATGCCATCGGCTACGGCATGACCGAGACATCGCCGCTCCTGGCGGGTGCGCCGCCGGACCGCCAGCGGCTCCGGGCCATCGGCCCTGCCCTGCCCGGCGTGCAGCTCAAGATAGAGAACCCGGACCCGGTCACGGGCGAGGGCGAGGTCTATGCCAAAGGCCCCAATGTCATGCGCGAATACTACAAGGCCCCCAAGGACACCGAGGACACCTTCTCCGAGGACGGCTGGCTCAAGACAGGCGACCTGGGCCTCATCGACGCGGACGGCTACCTCTTCATCAAGGGCCGCCTCAAGAACGTCATCATCGGCCCAAGCGGCGAGAACATCTATCCCGAGGAAGTCGAATCCTTCATCAACGCCTGCGACTTTGTCATGGAGTCCATGGTCTACGAGGCGGGCGGCAAGGTCTCGGCCCGCATCTACCTCAACTACGACGCCCTGGACGACGAATTCGGGGTCAAGAAGATGACCGAGTCCGAGGTCAGGGCCAAGGTCCAGGGCATCCTTGAGGACGTGCGCCAGGAGGTCAACGGCAAGGTCTCGACCTTTGCCCGCCTCGCCCGCGTGGTGGAGCAGGTCGAGCCCTTTGAAAAGACCCCGACTCAGAAGATCAAGCGGTTTATTTACCTCGACAACTGACCCGTGCCACGGCCACGAAAAAGGCGCGACCTCTCCAAGGAGGCCGCGCCTTTTTTCATGCGTTGCGGTCGGTTATTTCGCGGCCACGTCGGCGGCCACCTGCATCCTGACAATCTTGTCCGGGCTTTGGACCATGCCGCTTGCGCCCTGGCCCTTGCGGATTTTGTCCACGTACTCCATGCCCGAGGTCACCTGGCCCCAGACCGTGTACTGGCCGTTCAGAAACGGGGCCGGGGCAAGGCAGATGAAGAACTGGCTGTCGCCGCTGTGCTCGCTCTGGGCGCGGGCCATGCCCACCGTGCCGCGCACAAAGGGCTGGAGGGAGAACTCAGCCCTGAGATTCTTTCCGGAGCCGCCGGTGCCGGTGCCGGTGGGGTCGCCGGTCTGGGCCATGAACCCCTCGATGACGCGGTGGAAGACGATGCCGTCGTAAAAGCCCGTGCGCACCAGCTCCTTGATGCGCGCCACATGCGCCGGGGCGAGGTCGGGCCGCAGCTCGATGGTCACGCGCCCGTATTCGAGGTCGAGATAGAGGGTGTTCTCCGGGTCCGCGGCCAGAGCGGCGGCGGCCAGGAGCAGGGAGAGCAGCAGGGAGGCCAAAACAGTGGTCACGGTTCTTTTCATGGTCATCTCTGTGTATTTGGGGTTGTCTTGCCAGGGCGCGCCATCGCGCCGAGGGCGCGGGGATGACGGGCGGTCAGTTAAGGACGAATCGTCTGTTTTCTGTTGGTCTGTCAAGGGGTCTTGAAGCGGCCCGGACCATCCTTGGCCGCCCTGGCCAGCAGGCTCAGGTGGATGGGCAGGCACTTGCTCAGGCAGTACTTGTCCAGGATCGTCTGGCGTGCCCCGCGGCGCAGGGGGATCAGCTCCTGCTGGTGCTCAAGGGCGCGGACAACGCTCGCGGCGATCCGCTCGGACGAGCGGAAATCCGTGAGCAGGCCGTTCTCCTCATGCCTGAGCACCTCGCGCACCGGCTCGGTGTCCGAGCCGACCAGCAGGCAGCCGCAGGACATGGCTTCGAGAAACGACCAGGACAGGACAAAGGGCCAGGTCAGGTAAACGTGGGCCGAGGAGGCCTGGAGCACCTGCTTGTATTTGCCGTAGGGCAGGGGGCCGGTGAAGTGGACCCGGCTCGGGTCCACCGTGACCCGGTCCTGCATGACCGACTTGTAGGTCTGGCCGTCCGGCAGTTTCGGGCTGTAGCAGACCCGGTCCTCGCCCACGATGAGCACATGGCAGCCGGGCCGGGCGTCGAGGATGGCGGGCAGGGCCTCGTAGAACTGGGGGAACCCGCGATAGGGTTCGAGCCCGCGCGAGCAGTAGGTCACCAGCTCGGTGGCCCCGGTCAGGTCCGCGCCCGGCAGGTCGAGCTGTTTGATGGGCAGCAACCCTTCGTCCGCCGGGGAGAAATAGACGGTGTTGATGCCGTCGTGGGCCTGGATGAGCTTGGGCTGGAACTCGACCGGGAACTGCGAGCGCTGCCAGCCCGTGGGCGCGACCCCGGCTCGGCAGGCCACCAGATCGTGCAGGATGGCTGTGTTGCGCAGCCTGATTGCGGCCTTTTCCGCCTCGGTTCTCGGCTTGGGGTCAAAGGTGGTTTCCGGGCTGTCCGCCCCGTAATACCACTCGAAATAGCCGATGAAGGGCGTGTCCGGGAAAGCGTCGCGCAGGAACATGGACTGCCCCCAGCCGGAATGGCCGAGCATCACGTCCGGGACGAATCCCTGCTTGCGCAGGGCCATGCACAGTTGCAGGAGCCCGGCCCCGTGGCGGACCGCGTCCTCGAATCCGCGCGCCAGGGGATAGCCGTGCGCTTCCTTGCCCACGGGGGTGAAGACCGCCTTGTTCACGCCCTCGATGACCCACTCCTCGCGGGCCGTCTTGGTGGCGAAGACGATCTGGTTGCCGGGGGTGCGTCCGAGGTGTTCGGCGATGTGCCTGAACTGGGCCGGGAAGTTGTTGTGGGTGATGAGTATGCGCATGGGTTCCGGATCGGCGGGGCGTGGTCCGCTAGGCAGCGGGTTTGGCTTTACAGCCCTCGACCTTTACCAGGCACCGGCGGATATAGTTTTGCAGTTCGTCGCGGTCCAGGGGCTTGGCCAGGAACAGGGTGGCCCCCAGCTTGAGCAGGTTGGAAATCTCGCTCATGCCCACCACGGCGGACATGATGATGATCGGCAGGTCCATGAACTGCTGGTCGCCGCGCAGGGTCTTGATGAGCTGCTGGCCGTCCATCTCCGGCATCATGATGTCCGTGATCAGCAGGTCAAACCGGTTGCTCGCGGTCAGCGACTCGTAGGCGTGCTTGCCGTGCGGGCTGACAAAGGCCGTATGGCCGAGGTCCTCGACGATCTTGACCGCCAGTTTCTGAGATATCCTGTCGTCTTCGGCAACGAGTATCTTGGCCATCGCAGTCTCCGTTATCCTGTGGAATCGATCCCTGATGCCTTGAGGCAGTTGTCGCAGTCCAGACCTCGAAAGTATCAAGCCGGGAGAAAAAGTAAAGCCAATAGTGTTCGCTTGGCGGTTCAGCGTGTGGTCAGGCGGAGGCGGGCGGGCACAATGAACGCGCCCGTCCTGCGCATGGCGGGGACGGGCGTTCCATCAAGGGGGCCGTGGCGTCAGAGCTTTTCGACGCGCATGGAATTGCCGAACTCACAGGACAGCCTGTAGGTGCATCCGCCAGCATCGAACACGTGCTCGTTTCCGGGGAACAGGGTCGCTGCAGGCGCAAACCCGTCGTTGATCATGATGTCCTTGGCCTCGCCGCTCGATTCGAAGCGGACGGACGTGCCGTCGGCCAGGGTGATGATCTCTCCGTCGTTGAGTTCCAGAGGCAGATCGGCTTCGGTGAACGCAGACATGATACTCCTCCTGCTGTAGTATGGGACAAAACGGTCCTCCACATCTGTCCTTTACACGGTTGCCTGTAAAATGGGTAGTGCAATTGTCCGCCCGGCAGCTCGCGGCCCGCACCTTGTGTGTTCTCCCTTGGTTGCGACTGTCTTTAAGCTGGTTATCGGTGCGTAAGTGATGTATGGGTTTTTTCAGGAGAATTGCCTGTGGCCCCGATCTTTCTCGTCGCCGAGGGCGACCACGACATACGCGGCCTGATCGCGGACACCCTTGCGGGCAAGGGACACCGGGTGGAGACAGCCGGGACCATGGCCGAGGCGTGCGCGGTCATGGCCAGGGTGGAGCCGGACGTGATCTTTGCCGCCCTGGATCTGGGCAGCCACCATGGCTACGACCTGCTGCGCGTGGCCGGGGACGCGGGCTACGAGGTGCCGCTCATCCTGCTGGTGGACGCAGACATGGACGACCCCGGCGGGGTGGTGGTCCGTTTCGGGGCCATGACGTATCTCAAGAAGCCCGTGGACCGCAGGCGGTTCCTGATGCTCGTCTGCCTGGGCCTAGAGATGAAGGCGTCCATGGTCCGCGAGCGCGACCGCGGCAGGCGGCTTGCGCGCATGTCCGGTTTTCTCGGCGCGCTGGTCAACGCGGGCGACGAGACCGTGCTGCTGCTTGACGAGGAGGGCGGGGTGCTCAGGGCGGGCGAGCGCGGAGTGCCTCTGATCCAATGCCCGGCAGCGGATGCGGTTGGCAGGCCGTACCTGTCGCTCCTGCCCGACGGCTCGGCCAGGCTCCAGGGCGAGGCCATGGCCCGCGCCGGGGTCACCTTGCTTCCGCAGCGCCTCCGGGAGCAGCGTGATGGCTCCACACTCGACATCCTGATCCGGCCCGTGCCCGACGGCGATTGTCTGGCCGGGTTCGTGGTCATTGCCCGCGACATCACGGCCAGTCTGTGCACCGAGGCCGGGCTGGCCGGGTGCGAAAAACGCTACCGCAGCGTGTGCGAGGCCGCACGCGCCGCCATTCTCGTGTTCGAACGCGAGAGCGGCGTCATCCTCGACTGCAACGAGGCGGCCCGCAAGCTCTACGGGTACGACGAAGCCATGCCCGGGCTGGACATGGCAGAGCTGCTGGACGGGTCTGAGCGCGTCCTGGAGGCCATCCGCGCCGGGGTGGAGCGGGTGCCCCTCTCCCGCCATCGCCGCAAGGACGGGACACTCTTTCCGGCAGAGATGTCCGTGAGTCAGTTCGAGCATGAGGGCCGGGAAATATGCACCGCCTATGTGCAGGACGTTTCCCACCGCCGGGCGGTGGAGGAGGCTCTGCGCGAGGGCGCGCGCCTCTACCGGGCTGTGGTCGAGGATCAGACCGAACTCATCTGCCGCTACACGCCAGACGGTGCGCTCTCCTTTGTCAACGAGGCGTATGCCAAGTTCTTCGGCGTGGACGAGGATGAAGTGGTGGGCCGCGAATTTTTCCCGATCATGGCCGGGGAGGAGCGGCGGGACCAGCGCGCCTGGCTCAGGGAGGCCGCTGCAGGCAGGCCCGTGTTCGACCGCGAGCAGCGCGTCACCCGGCACGACGGCCAGGAGCGCTGGGTCCTCTGGACCAACCGGGCCGTACTCGACCAGTTCGGCGCGGTCAGCGAGATCCAGACCGTGGGCCGCGACATCACCGAGCGCCGGGAGGCGGAGCGCGCCCTGGGTCTGGCCATGGCCGAGAAGGAGCAATATCGGCTCAACCTCGAAGCCACCTTCCGCAGCATCCCGGACGCCATCATCACCGTGGACAGCGAGCTTCGGGTCATCGCCACCAACAGTGCGGCGGGATCGCTCCTGGGCATCGACCGCGAGCGCGCCAACGGAGTCCATTTTTCCGAGGTGCTGCCGGTGCCGGGTAACGCCTGCCTCAGCGTGCTCAAGCAGGTGCTGCGCACCAGTCGGTCCGTGCACGGCTACGAGGCGGAATTCACCATCCCGGCCCTGGGGGTGCGCACGGCGGAGCTCAACTGCACTCCGCTCATCGACCAGGACAAGCGGCATTCGGGCGCGGTGCTGGTGGTGCGCGACATCTCGCGCATCGCGGACCTCGAAAAGCGGCTTCAGGAGCGGCAGGGGTTCCGGGGCATCATAGGCCGCAGCTCGGCCATGCAGGACATCTACAGGCTCCTGGAGCAGCTCTCGTCCCTGGACTCCACGGTCATCATCCTCGGCGAGTCGGGCACAGGCAAGGAGCTGGTGGCCGAGGCCCTGCACTACGGCGGGTCGCGGGCAGGGCACCCCATGGTCAAGGTCAACTGCTCGGCCTTGACCGAGAGCCTGCTCGAAAGCGAGCTGTTCGGCCATGTGCGCGGCGCGTTCACCGGGGCCATCCGTGACAAGGCGGGCCGCATCCAGACCGCAGAGGGCGGCACGCTCTTTCTCGACGAGATCGGCGACATCTCGCCGCTCATTCAGCTCAAGCTGCTGCGCTTCCTGGAGCAGAAGGAATACGAGCGGGTGGGCGAATCGCGCACCAGTGTGGCGGATGTGCGCATCATCGCCGCCACCAACGCGGACCTGCGCGGCTCGGTCCGGCGCGGGGCGTTTCGCGAGGACCTCTACTACCGGCTCAACGTCATGCCCGTGTCCCTGCCGCCGCTTCGGGCCAGACAGGCGGACATCCCGCTGCTGGTCGATCATTTTCTCGAATTGTTCTCAAGCCAGTTCGGCAAGGCGTTCGAGGTCGTGGCGGGCGAGGTCATGGACCTGTTCATGAGCTACGCCTGGCCCGGCAACATCCGCGAGCTGCGCCACATTCTGGAGCACGCGTGCATCCTGTCGCCGGGCGGCGAGATTCTGCTCAAGCACATGCGCCGGGATTTCGTGGACCATATGTTCGGCAGCGGCCAGGGAGCGCCCATGGCCGGGCCGCCTACCGGCCCGGTGGCCGCGTCTGGCCGGGCAACGGGCCGGGAGGGCGTCCTCGCCGCGCTGGAGCGGTGCGGCGGCAACAAGGCCAGGGCCGCGCGCCAGTTGGGTATCCACCGGGCGACCCTGTACCGCAGGCTCAAGGGCTGGGGGCTGGCTGACTGAGCCCGCTGCCGCGCCGTCTGGCCGGTCCGGCCAGGGGTGTCGCGTCAAGTTATAACACCGCTAACGCTTTGATATGATGCAATGCTTCGGCAGTGCTGGTAGTGTTCGGGTGCAGTCGCCCCTCTGGCATCGGGGAACGGCTCCGGGAGACCGGACAGGGACTGGGACGACGCACGAGCATTGTGGAGAAGCGGTGATGGTCAAGACGATGAAGCCCCAGGCGTTTGAACTGGAATTGTTTGGCGGGCAGCCGTTCCTGGTTGCCTTCCTCAGGCGCAACGAGCGGTTCCGCGCCCAGTCGCGGGCATTGGACGAGGCCTCCAAGCAGCACGTGAAGAGCCTGAGATGCTACCTCTACGCTCAGGACTATCTCGATACAGCCATGCAGCGGTTCATGATCAAGGGTACCCCGACCTTCCTCATTTTTTCCGATGGGCGCGAGGTGGACCGGCTGATCGGGGACTCGGACCCGGAGACCCTGGACGAATTCATCAGCAGCAGCATCGGCTCGGGCAAGCGTTCCTGAGCTGTCCCTCAGCATTCCCGGATCATCTTCTCCAAAATGGCGGTCAGTGCCGCGCGCTCGCTGTCGGTCAGGGGGGCGGTGATGTCGCGCGTGAGCTGGGCGTGCATCCGGGTCAGGGTCACGCCCGTGTCGCGCACCACGCCGTGCTCCCAGGAGGAGAGTCGTTCGTAGAATCCCACTATCAGTTGGGTCAGTCTCGCGGTCTTGGGCATCGCGTCCCTCCGTGCATGCAGGATTTCGTGCCGGGTGCGGGCCGGTCTGGCCGGGTCAGACGGCGACCATGTCCACATACAATGAATACGCGCCAACGAGGATGGTCATCACGGCCACGGTGCGCATGATGGCCGGGCCACGAAAAACAGAGGGTCCAGACGAGGCGCGCTCCTGTTGTTTGAAGACCAAGGGGACTTCAGGACGAACAGTGTGCTGTCAAGGCAAAATGGCGGAGCCCGGAAAATCCGGTGAAATATTCTGCCACGCGGGTGCGTGATTATGCGGCGGATTTGAACTGGCGTATTTTGATGCAGTTTGCTATGCCGGAGGTGCGGGCAGGCCCGGCCATTTCGGTGGGCGGCCCGCAACAGGGGGGTCTGAGTGACGCAGGTTCGGCTGCCACGGAACATTCCGCTGGAATCCGTGCTGGATTCCGTTGCCGAGGGCATCTTCACGGTGGACCTTGAGTGGACCATCACGTTCTTCAACCAGGCCGCGGGCGAGATCACCGGCATTCCCCCGGACGAGGCTGTGGGCCAGAAGTGCTGGGAGATATTCGCCTCCAACGTCTGCGACGGGGCCTGTCCCATGCGCCCCTGTCTCAAGAGCGGCCTGCCCGTGCGCAACAAGTCGGGCTTCCTGCTGCGCGCCGACGGCGAGAAGATCCCCATCGGGCTGAGCTCGTCGCCCCTGCGCGACAAGGACGGCAAGGTGGTGGGCGGCGTGGAGAGCTTCCGCGACCTGACCCCCATCCACCAGCTCATGCAGAAGGTGGAGGAGCGGTACTCGGTGGAGGATATCCGCACCAACAACCCGAACATGATCCGCACCCTTCAGATACTGCCGCCCATAGCCCAGTCCAACTCCACGGTGCTCCTGCTCGGCGAGTCCGGCACCGGCAAGGAGCTGTTCGCCAGGGCCATCCATACCCAGAGCCTGCGCAAGGACAAGCCCTTTGTGGCTGTCAACTGCGGCGCGTTGCCCGGCGAGCTGCTCGAAAGCGAGCTGTTCGGCTACAAGGCCGGGGCGTTTACCGACGCGCGCAAGGACAAGCCGGGCCGGGTCGAGCTGGCCCAGGGCGGCACGCTCTTTCTCGACGAGATCGGCGACATGCCCCAGCCGCTCCAGGTCAAGCTGCTGCGCGTGCTCCAGGAGAAGGTCTTCGAGCCCCTGGGCGGGATCAGGCCCGTGAATGCCGATGTCCGTTTCGTGGCCGCCACCAACCGCGACCTGGAGGGCATGGTCAAAAAGGGTGAGTTCCGCCAGGATCTCTTCTTCCGGCTCAACGTGGTGCGCATGGACATCCCGCCCCTGCGCGAGCGCACCGAGGACATCCCGCTTTTGGTCAGCCACTTCATCCGCCAGCAGAACTCGCTCAAGGGCAAGAACATCCGCACCGTGTCCGAGAACGTCCATCAGATACTCTTCCGCCACGATTTTCCCGGCAATGTGCGCGAGTTGGAGAACATCATCGAGTACGCCTTCATCCTCTGCCCTGGCGAGATGATCCACACCGAGCATCTGCCCGAATACCTCAAGCCCCAGGCCCAGGAGCCGCGCGGCGCGGATTGCCTGCCGGGCGACGCCGACCCCTCGGCGGGCATGGACGATCACAAGCGCCACGTGGTGCTCGCGGCCATGAAGCGGCACGGGGGCAACAAGAGCGCGGCAGCCCGGGATCTGGGCATTTCGCGCGACACGGTGCGTAGGATACTGCACCGGAGTGAAGCAAAATGATGCATATGTCGGAAAAAGTGCAGCAAAATAAGTCGAATTGTGCGAGTTGTTCACTGGTGCTGATGGTGTAACGTGTTTGAATAACGTGATAAAAATGAATGGTACGGGCTGTGCATCAAGGGAAGCGTCGCCAGCCCGCGAAAGTACAACGGTCGTAAAACGAAACGCAGGATCTATGGATATCTGTATCGCAGGCTATCAGAACCGGGTGGCGACCCTGCTGGAAACAGCAACGGAATTGAGGTTGTACACGCTGGAAGAGGGGCGCGTCGTCCGAAGCGGGATGACGGCCATGCCCACCGCGGGAGCCGCATCCCTTCCGGCCTACCTCAAGACCATGGGTGTCGACATCGTCATCTGCGGCGGCCTGAGCACCGCGGTGCGAAACGGGTTCGAAGCCATGGGCATGCAGATCATCCCCTGGGTCAAGGGTCCGATAGAGGCGGTGCTTGCCGCCTACCTCGAAGACCGGATGGACCAGATGATCATGCCCGGGAGGTCCGCCAGGACGGCCCGCTGACGATCGACCCCCAGTGTGGAAGGAATACGGCCCCCGAAAGGGGCTAACCCGCCGCAACCATGCGGCGACACAACACAAGGGGGTGCTATGGGACGAATCTCCTCATGGGATTGGGAAGTTGGCCGCAAAACGGTCGTTGATTCCCTTTCCCCTCTTCAGGAACATGAATGGCAGGAAGAGCCTTACGTCTCCCCGGACGGTGAGACCCTGGCCGCCATCGTCAAGGTCGGCGACGGAGAGTTCTCCGTGCGGACCAACAACGAGGTCTGGGAAACGCCGTTCGAGAAGCTCTGGTTTCTGCGCTACTCGCCCGACGGCAGGCTGACCGCCCTGTGTCAGCAGGACATGGAGTGGTCGCTGGCCATCGACGGTGAGCCGTGGGGCGATTTCGCGGAATACGCCTGGGAGACCAAGTTCACTCCCGACGGATCGTCCATCGCCACCATGACCAAGAACGACAACAGGTATTGCGTGTCCCTCAACGGGACTCCCTGGGACACCTATTTCGAGAACGCCAACCAGTACTCCTTGAGCCCGTGCGGCACGCATACCGCCGCCGTGGTCCAGGTGGTCTCGCTGGCCCAGGCCGACATCGAGGGGTTCATGAAGGGCGTCTACAGCGTGGCCGTGGATGGCAACGTTTGGGACGGACATTACGTCAACCTCTTCACCCCGACCTTCAGCCCTGACGGCGCGCGCGTGGCCGCCCAGGCCAGGATCACCACCTTCGACTACACCATCGCCGTGGATGACAAGCCCTGGCAGAAGACCTTCCAGCAGGTCTGGGAGCCGGCCTTCCATCCCAAGGGGAGTAACGTGGTCGCCCCTGTTCGCACCGGCGGCAAGTGGGGCGTGGCTCAGGATGGCAACATCCTGTGGGCTCCCCGCTATGTCCAGTGTCTGAACCTGCAGTTCTCGGCATCGGGCGAGAAGCTGTGGGGCGTGGTGGCCACCGGGTTTGGCAAGTTCACCGCGGCCTGCGACAACGTACCCTGGGACGCCACCTTCCCCATCGTCACCGATCTGGTGGTCAGCCCTGACGGCAACCGCGCCGCCATCCTGGCCAGCGAATACAACAGGAACTTCCGCATCGTGATCAACGGCAAGGCGTGGGACGGCACCTACGACATGGCTTGGCCCGTGGCCTTCTCGGCCAACAGCGCCAATGCCGCCGCCGTGGTCGAGAAGGGCGGCAAGTTCCATATCCTGGTCAATGGCAAGGCGTACGAGAAGAGCTTTGACCGCGCCTGGCCCCCGGTGTTCAGCCCGGACGGCTCCAAGGTGCTCATCAGGGCCATCGAAAACAACAGCTATGTCCGCATCGTCGCGGATGTGGCCCGGTTCTAGGGGGTGGACGCCATGATAGAAATCTATACCTTCGTCAGTGGCCCCCTGGCCTGGCTCGCGTGGGCCGTGTTCATATTCGGCGCCATCTACCGGCTGGTGAGCATGTACAACCTGGCCAAGGCCAAGGACGGCGCGTCGCTCGCCTACATGAGCCTGCCCTACTCCCTGCGCTCCATCTTCCACTGGCTCATCCCCTTTGGAACCTTGGGCTGGAAGGGCGATCCGCTCATGACCATAGCCACCTTCGCCTTCCACATCGGGTTCTTCCTGGTGGCCATCTTCCTGGGCGCCCATGTGGTCATCTGGGACACCGCCTTTGGTGTCAGCTGGATGAGCCTGCCCGAGCAGTACGGCGACATCGCCAGCTTCGTGGTCATCGGGGCCTGCGCCGTGTTCGCGGTGCGCCGCTTCACGCTGCCCCATGTCAGGAACGTGACCCGGTGCAAGGACTGGTTCGCGCTGTTGCTGGTTGTCCTGCCCTTTGTCACCGGCGTGCTGGCCTACCATCAGGTCGGTCCCTCCCTGCTGATGACGACCCTGCATGTGCTCTCGGGCGAGCTGCTCATCGCGCTCATCCCGTTCACCCGCCTGAGCCACGCCCTCTTCGCCGTGTTCACCAGGGCGTACATGGGCTCAGAGTTCGGCGGGGTGCGCCGTGTCCGTGACTGGTAGCGGTCGATCCAACCACAGCAATACGAGGACAAAACAATGAGTCAGATAGCGGACAGAATAATACAGGATCCAGGACTCGCGGGGGGGGTTGCAAAACTCACCACGGAGCGGATCGAGGAAGTGGTCAACCGGGTGCTCAAGGGTGAGACCGGGGCCAAGCTCAAGGCGTATCAGGAGACCTGCATGCGCTGCGGCCTGTGCGCCCAGGCGTGTCACTACTATGTCTCCCACGACAATGACCCCAGCTACTCGCCGGTCAGCAAGACCACGGAGACCATCTACGAACTGATAAACAAGAAGGGCAAGGTCGAGCCGTCGCGCATCTACGAGATGGCCCAGATCGCCTACACCGAGTGCAACCTCTGCAAGCGGTGCGCCCACTACTGCCCCATCGGCATCGACACCGGCTACGCCATGTCCATGATGCGGCGCATCTGTTACCTGCTGGACGTGGTGCCGCAGTACATCCGCGACACCTCCAACTCGCACGCCTCCACCATGAACCAGATGTGGGTCAAGGACGACGAGTGGATCGACAGCCTGCAGTGGCAGGAGGACGAGGCCAGGGACGAGTTCCCGGACATTCGCATCCCGCTGGACAAGGAGGGGGCCGAAATCTACTACTCGGTCATCGGGCCCGAACCCAAGTTCCGGACCCAGCTCATCTACCAGGCTGCGGCCATCTTCCATGTGGCGGGCGTCGACTACACCATGCCCTCCACTCCCGGCTGGGACAACAGCGACATGAGCATGTTCGTGGGCGATTTCGAGAACATGGGCCGCCTCAAGCGTTCCCATTTCGAGTCCGCCCAGAAGCTGCGTGTCAAGAAGATCGTCATGGGCGAGTGCGGCCACGCCTTCCGCTCCATCTACGACATGGGCAACCGTTGGCTCGGCTATGCCGACATGCCGGTGCCAGTCGTCCACTCGGTGGAGTACTTCTGGGAGCTGCTGACCGAAGGCAAGATCAAGATCCCCAAGAAGCTTGAGGAGCCCGTGACCATCCAGGACCCGTGCAACATCATCCGCGGCCGCGGCCTCATGGACAAGCTGCGGGAAGTCACGCACATGCTGTGCGACAATGTCGTGGAGATGACCCCCAACCGCGAGCACAACTACTGCTGCTGCGCGGGCGGCGGCGTCATCAACTGCGGCCCGCCGTTCAAGAACGTGCGCATGACGGGCAACAAGGCCAAGGCCGACCAGCTGGCGAGAACCGGCGTCCACACCATTGTCTGCCCGTGTCACAACTGCCACGGCGGGCTGGACGACATCATCGGCTATTACGAGCTTGGCATGCACCCGAAGTTCCTGGGCGACATCATCTATGCGATCATGGAAAAGCCGGAAGGAATGTAAGGGAGACCAACCATGCATAAGAAACATCTGAGACACTCCTTGGCGTTCATCGCCGCCGTCGCGGCCCTTGTGGTCGTCTATCTGGCCCCCATGGCCTTCTCCCAGGACGACATGACCGTGGTGCCCGCCGAGGCCTTCGGTGTCCTCAAGAGGCCCCAGGTCGCCTTTGAACACGACGCCCACAACGAAAAGGCGCAGCTTGAAGACTGCGTGGTCTGTCATCACGGCAGGACCGACGACGGCCTCATGGACATGGAAAATTCGAGCGAAGGCGAGACCTGCGAGTCCTGCCATCCGGTCAACCCTGTAAATAATGAAACTCCTCTCATGCGCGCCTATCACCGCCAGTGCATCACCTGCCACACCGACCAGGCCAAGGGGCCGGTCGCCTGCGGCGAGTGCCACCGGAAGTAGCGCCAGAAGGAGACGGAGAGGGAAGATGAATACGGTATCGCTTGCAAGAAACGGGGTCATTCTCTCCGAGCCGGGCACCGAGGTGGCAACGCCTCTGGCCGCCCTGGCGGGAAGGGTGCGTCTCGAAGACGGGTACACCCTGCGCTCCTTCATCGAGATGGTGCGCCGCTACCCGGAGTTTCAGGCGATCAGTGTGTTCATTCCGCCTCTTCTGGACGAGTGCGGGCAGTGCCCCGGCTCCGGGTGCGTCACGGAAATGCTGACGCACATGGAGCTGGTCAAGCGGGTGGAGATGATCGGTTTTCCGGGCGAACCCCGGTTCAACATCCTCTGCACCCTGTCCGGGCGGTTCAACGGCGTCGAGCAGGAGCTCCGGCTCTTTCAGCTGGACAGCCTGCTGGACATGCCGGTGAAGCTCGGGCTGCTCAAGCACTCTGTGTTCGGTGACTCGGTGAACATCATGGAATTCGAGACGGATTACACCCTGTTCGAGTTCATTGAGGGGGTAGCCTGGGAGTTTGGCTTCCAGCGGATCCCGGAACATTGTAGCATTAGGGGGTAGGACATGTTTAACAAGATCCTGTTTGCAACCAGCGGCACTCCTGTCTGCGACAGCCCGGCCAAGATCGCCTTTGATCTGGCAGAACGCGAAGACGCAGAGCTGATCCTCTTTCACGTCCTTGGCGTCCCCTCACGGGGATTCAGCCTGGAAGTGACGGATGTCCGGACCGGCAGCAGGGAGGGACTCGGCGACGACTACGAGTCCTGGGTCAGAGAGGAACTGTCCAACACATATGACAACCAACTCAAGCAATATGGCTACAAGACACGCATCCAGTCCGCCGTGGGCGTTCCGGCCACCGAGATCCTGCGGCTCGCCCGCAAGGAGAACGTGGACCTGATCGTCATGGGAGCCAACACCCGGTCCGACGAGGGCGGCGGACGCCACCGCTCCATCATGGGTAACACCATGCTGGAAGTGGCCAAGCGCGCCAAGTGCCCGGTGCTGATCATCAACCGCCCGTGCAACACGTGTTGGAACCTGTTCTCCAACATCATCTTCTGCACGGACTTCTCAAAGGCCGCAGACGCCGCGTTCCAGTTCGCCCTCAAGGCGGCCAGGGACATCGGCTGTCCGCTCTACATCTTCCACGCGCTGAACCTCCAGTCCGGCGACCTCGGCGGCAAGCCCACCCAGGCCCAGATCGAGGCCGGGCTCAAGGGAGCCAGGGAGCGCATCCAGACCCGCTACATCGCCCAGATGGGTGACTTCGGGATGTTCGAGGTGGAGTGCCGCGAGGGGATACCCTATGTGGAGATACTCAAGTACGCCCGCGAGAAGGAAGGCGACCTCGTGGTCATGGCCCATCACTCGCAGGATATCCCGTCCGAGGAAGCTGAGATAGGCAGCACCCTGGAGGAAGTGGTCCTGCGCTCCTCCTGCCCGGTGGCAAGCATCAATCATTCCGACTGGGCTGCGGACGCACGCTAGGCGGCACGACATGAACAGTACCGCGAAGAGGGTCCTGGTGGTGGACGACGAACTCAACATCCGCCTGTTTCTCAAGACGCTTCTTGAGACCAGCGGGTATGAGCCCCACCTGGCTCGCAATGCCCGCGAAGGACTTGAGCGGGCCTGGGAACTCAAACCGGATCTGATCATCCTCGACGTGATGATGCCCGGAGAGGGGGGACTGGTCATGTATCAGGGGTTGCAGGAAGACCCGGAGCTGAGGCAGGTTCCGGTCATCATGCTCTCGGCGGTGGGTGCCACCACCTTCAGGCACGCCCTGAAGATCATGGGAATCGGCAAATCCACCTATCCAGACCCCTTTGCCTATGTCCAGAAACCGCCCAAGGTGGAAGAGATCAAGGCCATCATCGACCATGCACTGCAAATGAAGTGAGTACGGAGCGGACCATGAAACAGGTCAGATACACTACAACAACAGGGGCTTTCCTTGGCGGCCAACGGCCCGGGGATCGAGCGCCGATCAACATGAGGGGGTCAAGATATGTCTCGTAAGATACTCATCATCGACGACGATCCGTATATCGTCAAGTATCTTGAAGATATCCTCCAGGATGACGGGTTTACGACCTGCACGGCGTCCAATGTCGCCGACGCCCTGGAGCAGCTCAAGAAGGAAAAGCCGGATCTCATAACCCTGGATCTCGAAATGCCCAACGAATGGGGCCCGAGATTCTACAGAAAGATGATACAGGACCCGGATTACAACGACATCCCGGTCATCGTGGTCAGTGGCCTTTCCGGCATCCATCTGGCCATCAAGAACGCTGTGGCCTCTTTCAAGAAGCCCTTCAATCCCAAGGAACTCCTCGGAGCCATTCACAAGGCCCTCGACTCCTAGGGATACATGCAACGAGCTCTCCCCGGCGGCGTGCCCCCGCCGCCGGGGAAAGCCCTCACGACGCAACAGGGGCAGGCACAAGCCGACGGACAGGATTCTTTTCGGTTGCCAAAATTGGCAAAAGGGGAATCATTCCGCCAGGTAAGGTGTCTTTTTGTCCTGTGCAAAAGCGTGGTTGAGAAAAGGCGCATGGTGGTGTAGGGTCGCGTCTTCGCTGCGGCGAAAATCGCATGGAGGCCCTGTTTTGCTATGAGCCATCTCCCCATCCTGCTGGTGGACGACGAAGAGGGCATTCGCACCGTCCTGTCCATCACCCTCAAGGACGCCGGGTACGAGGTCGATGCGGCTGCCAACGTCGCCGACGCTCTGGAACTGTTCAAGTCCAGACAGTATCCCATCGTGGTCACCGACATCCGCATGCCCGGCATGAGCGGCGTGGACCTCCTGCGCGAGATCAAGCGCATCGAGCCCAGGACCGAGGTGATCATGATTTCCGGCCATGCGGACATCGACGTGGCCATTCAGAGCCTCAAATACGACGCCTCGGACTTCATCACCAAGCCCATCAATCTCGACGTGTTCAGCTTTGCCCTGCATCGGGCCGAGGAGCGCAGCAACATGCGCCGGGAGCTGGAACGGCACACCTGCAACCTTGAGGAATTGGTCGAAAGAAAATCCGCCCAGCTTGTGGAAGTGGAGCGGCGCGTGGCCGCCCGCCAACTCTTCGAGGGATTGACCGCCAGCCTCGACGCCTTTGCCTCCAACCTGGACAACTTGAGCATGTTCAACCAGATGCCCATGTTTGTCTCCATCCACAACCGCAACCGCGAGGTGGTGGCCATCAACGACCACTACCGCGAACGCCTGGGCAACCTGGTGGGGGAGAAAAGCTGGGCCATGTACGACGACCTGGGCGACGGCGAGCAGGAATGTCCCGTGGCCCGGACCATCGCCAACAAGGCGGCGCGCCGGGCCGAGCATGTGGTCCGCTGCATCAACGGCAACCGCCACTCGGTGGCCGTGGATACCGTGCCCATCACGGCCAGCGACAACGAGGTCGAGCTGATCCTCGAATTCATGGTCGATCTGCGCGAGGCCGAACAACTGCGCGAGGAGCTGCGCACCACCCAGCACAAGTACCAGCAGCTTTTCGACCAGACCCCGTGCTTCATCTCGGTCCAGAACAGGAATTTCACCATCCTCTCGTCCAACGCCCGCCACAAGGAGGGCCTTGGCGACCTCGAAGGCGGATTGTGCTACGAGAGGATCATGCACCGCGCCTCGCCGTGCCGCGACTGTCCGCTCATCAAGACCTTCGAGGACGGCGAGATGCACCAGATGGAGAGCGTGGTCACCAACCGTAAGGGCGAGCAGATCAACGTCCTCATCTGGAGCGCGCCCATCCGCGACACCTCCGGGGCCATCACCGAGGCCATCGAGATGATCACGGACATCACCCAGATCAGGAAGCTCCAGGACCGGCTGACCTCCCTGGGCCTCCTGCTCGGCTCCACGGCCCATGGCATCAAGGGGCTGCTCACGGGCATCGACGGCGCCATCTACCGCCTGGGCGCCGGGCTGGAAAACAAGAACCTCACCCGCGTCGAGGACGGCTTCACCGACCTGCAATTCCTCACGGGCCGCATGAAGCAGACCGTGCTCGACATCCTCTACTACGCCAAAAAGCGCGAACTGAACTGGAAGGTGCTGGATGTCGCCACCTTTGCCCTGAACACCTACACCTCCATGTCCACCAAGGCCGAGGCCAAGAACGTGCTCCTCGAACTCGATCTGGCCAAGGACCTGGGCTCCATCAAGGCGGATGCCTCCATCCTCGCCTCGGCCCTGGGCAACATCCTTGAGAACGCCATCGACGCCTGCAACGCCAACGAGCCCGACGCGCCCGGCAACGTGCTCTTCAAGATTTACGGCGACGCCAACCAGGTCGCCTTCCAGATCACGGACAATGGCGCGGGCATGGACCACGAAACCCGCGACAAGCTGTTCACGCTCTTCTTCTCGTCCAAGGGCATCGCCGGGACCGGCATCGGCCTGTTCGTGGCCAACGAGATCGTGCAGCAGCACGGCGGCAGCATCTCCGTGGACTCCGAGCAGGGTCACGGCTCAACCTTCATAGTCACCATCCCCCGCGAACTCAGCGTCCAGGTTTAGGGGGCGCAGGAGGGCCGATTGCGTCGTTGCTGCGCGCGGGGCAAACCCTCGCGTAGTGGACTACGCTTCGGTCTTGCCCCACGCTTGCGCCTAGCACTCGACCCCCCTGCGTCCCCTAAACGGCTGCTTCGGAAGGGGAGGCGGGGGGCGGGAAGAGGAGAGGGGAGACTCGCCCCACTCTCGCGCCTGGCACGCGAACATTTTTTTCCAGCCTGAGCGTGTGGCCGGGGCCGTCAACATCCTGCGGTGTGTGGCACGCAAAAGAGTTGCGATATAATCAGCCAACCCGCCACATCACGCCTGCCCCCAAGCTGGGGAACCAAGAGAAAAGACCCCGCAGTGTGCGATAATAATGCACCCGCGACGCATAGTCTTCCTAAACGCAGAATCGGTCTTTTCGCTCTTCCCCATCCCCCACTCGGGCTGTGCGCAGGGGGCGGGAAAGTGTTCGAGTGCCAGGCGCGAGAAAAGGGCAAGCCCGAAGCGTAGTCTTCCTACGCGAGGGTTTGCCCTTTTCGAAGCAACGAAGCAATCGGGCGCTTTCCCGCCCCCTGCCTAGGTGGTGACGTGGGCGGTGGGGATGGTGATGGTAAAGGTGGCTCCCTGGCCGATGCCGGAGTTGGCCATGATCGCCCCGCCCATTTCCTTGACCAGCTTCTTGGTGGCCATCAGGCCGATGCCTGTGCCCCGGCTGCCCTTGGTGGTGAAGAACGAGTTGAATATCCGGGTCAGGATCTCCGGGGCAATGCCGTGGCCCGTGTCCGCCACCTCGTAGCGCACGGCCATGCCGCCGCCGTCGAGCGTGCGGATGACGACCTTTTTCTCGCCCTCAAGGCGGTCCTGGCAGGCGTCGATGGCGTTGGACACGAGGTTGGTCAGGCACTGGTGGATGGCGTTGGGATCGATGCGCATGGAGGGCAGCGACTCGTCCAGGTCAAGCACGAGCCGCACGCCACAGTTCTCGGCTTGCTTGGCCATCAGGTCGTGCACCTGCCGGGCCGGACCGTTGGGGTCTGCGTCCACCGGGGTGATGGTCACGGGCTTGGCGTAGTCGAGCAGCTCCATGGAGAGGTTCTTGATGCGCTCTACGTCGCGGCGCACCATCTCCCATCCCTGGCGCAGGTATTCCCGGTTTTCGAGCTCAAGGCCCTTTTCGATGACGAACATGCCGCCTTCAAGCCCGCCCGCCACGTTCTTGATGGCGTGGGACATGGAGGCCACGGTCTGGCCCACGGCGGCCATGCGTTCGGCCTCGACCAGTTCCTTGCTCTTTTCGAGGACGAGGTGTTCGAGGTTTTCGGTGTATTCGCGCAGCTGGTCGCGGATGGAGATTTTCTCAACGGCGCGCTTGAGGGAGATTTCCAGGGCGTTTTCGTGCAGGGGTTTGGTGATGAAGTCCCCGGCGCCCAGGCGCAGGCTCTCGATGGCCACGTCCATGTCGCCGTGGCCGGTGATCATGATCACCTCGCTGTCGGGCCATTCCTTCCTGATGCGTTTGAGCAGCTCAAGGCCGTCCATGCCCGGCATCCTGATGTCGGTCACGATCAGCGGAATCTCGCGTTTGCCCAGCATTTCAAGGGCTTGTGCGCCGGTCTGGGCGGTCAGCACCTCGTACCCGGCATCGGCGATGGCCAGGCTGAGGACCGTGCGGATTCCCTCTTCATCATCGACAAGTAATACTGTGTGCTGCATCTCAACTGTCCGCGACTGGAAGTGTTATGGTGAACCGCGCTCCGGCCTCACCGTTTTCCGCATGAATGACCCCGCCGATGTTCTTGATCAGGCCGTAGCTGATGGACAGTCCCAGCCCGGTTCCCTTGCCGACCCTCTTGGTGGTGAAGAACGGCTCGAAAATCTTGTGGATGATGGGTTCGGGGATGCCCCCGCCGTTGTCCTCCACCTGGATGAAGACCCTGTTGCCGTCCGTTCGTGACCGCACGGTTATCAGTGGCGTATCAGAATTGGCCGCGTCTGTCTTCTCCTCAAGTATGTCGCGGGCGTTGACCAGGAGGTTGATGACCACCTGTTCCAGCTGGTCCGGCGAGGCCATGACCGCGGGCAGGCCGTCGGCCAGCTCCCAGCGCACGGTGATGCCGTGGACCTCGAACTGCTTGGTGAGCAGGGTGAAGGCGCGCCCGATGGCGTCGTTGACGTTGACCCGCTCCAGTCCCTGGTCCGCCTTGCGGCCAAACTCCCGCATGTGGTTGATGATTTTTGTGGCCCTGTCCACATAGCTGTCCACCTCGCGGGCCAGGGTGGCGATGGTCTGGGCCGGGATGGTCTCCCCCGCGTTGACTTTCTTGATGAAGAAATTGCTGGCCGATTTGATGACCGTGAGCGGCTGGTTCAGCTCATGGGCCACGCCTGTGGCCATCTCGCCCAGGGTGGCCATCTTGCCCGCGTGGAAGAGCAGTTGCTCGGCCTCCAGCCGCTCGGTGATGTCGGTGGTGCTGATCAGGAGGTATTCCATGTCCGAGTGGGCCGAGACCGCCTGCATGATGTCCACGAAGAAGGACGTTCCGTCCTTGCGCACGCTCTTGACCTGATTGATGGCGGTAAAGGCCTGCAACTGCGCGCGGATGCGCTCGGCCTCGTCCGGGTGGACGACCGTGATGAAGGGGCGACCGATCAGCTCTTCTGGCGTGTAGCCATAGACCGACGACGCCGTGGTGTTGCAGTCGAGGATGTTCAAGGTGGTGTTGTCCACCACGAAGATGGAGTTGGGCACGTTGTTGAAGATGGTGTGGTACTTCTTCTCCGATTCCTTGAGCCGCTCCTCGAGCTTCTTGCGCTCGGTGATGTCCAGGCACATCTCCATGGCCTTGGTCACCTGGCCGTTCACATCCCTGATGGGCGCGGTGTGGACGATCCAGTGGGAGTACGTGCCGTCCGGGTTGCGTCGGCTCTCCTCGCTGCAATGGGCCAGCCCGTTCTGGAAGGTCTTCTCCACCGGACATTCCTCGCACCGCTCGTTGATGCCCTTGTATGCCTGATAGCAGTAGGCACCGGGAAACGGGCTGAACCGTTCGCGGGTCTCCTTGTTGTATTCGAGCAGCTTGTAGTTGCGGTCCTGAACCGTGACCACGCAGGGGACGTTGTCAAAGAGCAGCTCGTATTCGAGCATCTTCTCGTTGAGAGCCTGCTGCTTGGCGTGCAGGGCGCGGACCATGGCCTCGTGCGAGCGGGCCAGTTCGCCCAGTTCGTCGGGGCGTGCGGTGGTGGGCACATCCGCGCGGGTGGCCCGCCCCTCGGCGATGTCGCGCGAGCTTTTTATGAGCAGAGAGAGCGGCTTGGTGATGATCTGGCGAAGCCCCACAAAGATGCCGCCGGAGGTGATGATGAAGAAGATGGTCCCAAGGACGATCAGGCCGGACCGGTAGTCGGAAACCAGGACATCGGTGGAGTCAAAGGAGAAGACAAGCTCCATGGTGCCGAGGATGGCGTCGTCTGCCGGGTGGAAGTGGCAGGGGCCGCCCGAACATTCCGCCGAGTTCTCGATGGGGGTCTGCACGCTGAAGAGGTGGTCGCCGGTCTCGGAATAGAACTCGCGCACCCGCTGCGTGCGGCTGAGCGAGGTCAGGGGCGGGTCGCTCTGGTGGCACGCTTGGCACAACGGGGAGTCCTGGCCGACCAGGGTGTCTTTTTCATCATCATTGTTGGAGAACTTGATCTCCCCCTCCTTGTTGAAGACCCGGATCGAGGTGATGGGGTTGATCTCCGCCACCTTCATGATGATCTGGTCTATCTCGTCGCGCGAGTTGCGCAGCATGGCGTTGTGCAGCCCGAGCTTGATGGTCTTGCTGATCATGTCGGCGGTGATGATGTGCTCGGACATGGTGTGGGAGTTGACAAAGCCGATGCTCAGGTAAATGAGGATGAGCGTGCACACCAGCATGATGCCGCCGGTTGCGACGATAATCTGGGCAATCAGGTTCTGCCTGATTCGCTTGATAAGCCCGATCATGTCCTGTCTGGCCCCTTTGTGAATCAATCCGGTAGGAAATTCCGCGGATTCTAGCCCGAAAAATGAGCAGGAAACAGACGGTATGTCAAGGCAAATCCATTGCAGACCGTAATAGTCTGAAATGGATCGCTTTGCCGACGTTGGGACAAGGGACGGCCCTGGCCCGGTCAGGGAATATTGCGCCTTTTCTGGGGTGGGGCTGCCTCGCCAGGGGGCGCGGCGGCGTGGCGGGCCGCGTGAAATATGTAGATGCGGTGCAGGGTTACACCTATCTCCATCAGGTGATAGAGGGCAAAGAAGCCGCAGAAATAGGAAACCAGATCCGTGTCCAGGTGGAGCGAGCCGAGGTAGAGCAGAAAAAACACGTATTTGGAGCGGATGAACCGGCGCAGCTCCACCTTCAGCTCGTTGGCGTAGATGACCAGCCCGATGAAGGCGACGTAGGAGGCGGCAAAGAGGACCATGGCCGGCCCCCAGGCTCCGAAATGGTAGACCGCGGCGGCGGGCAGGATGACCACGCCGAGCTGGTCGGCCACGATGTCCACCAGCAGGCCGCCGGGATGGGTGTTGCCCATCTTGCGCGCCAGGGGACCGTCGAGCCCGTCGCAGAGTACGTAGAGGGCCATGCCCAAGGTGCCCAGCCATGCCAGGGAGGGCGGCATCAGCCCGGCCAGGACGAGAAAGCCGACCCCGGCTGCGGAAATCTGGTTGGGAGTGACGCCGAGCCGGGCCAGCAGGTAGGTGGCCGGGGCAAAGACGCGGTCGCGAATGGTCGCGAAATCCCGCTGGCTGGCCCGCTCCTCGTCGTTGAAATAGTCCATGGCGTCACATGCTGTTTGTGGGAGGCTTCGCCGCGTCCGGCTCCTTGGGCACCAGCCGTGTCCCGGTGAGTGACAGTGATTGTAACTGTCTGTCACGCCCACGGTTTTGTCAAGAGGGCCTGACGCGTGGAGAGAACAAGCGCGCGGCGCGCCCTTTGCGCCGCAAGGCCCTGCGGCCCGGGCGGGGGGGGCGGGCGTGCCTGGGACCAATTTCCGGAATTTTCTGCATTCGTCTGTTGACATGTGACCGGGCTGCGGCTATTCCTACTTTCCTCTGAACGTGCCGAAGTGGTGGAATTGGTAGACGCGCATGGTTCAGGTCCATGTGGTGGAAACACCGTGGAAGTTCGAGTCTTCTCTTCGGCACCAGAATGATCAAGGGTTGCGGCTAACAAGCTGCAACCCTTTTTCTTTTTTATCCGGCAACTTGCATGATCGTCTTGTTTCGGCGTGGTTTGACCCCTCTGGGTCAAAGTGGTGGGTCAAAGCACCCGGAATCGTCTACCGCCGGAGACGTCACATGCCGCGAATCGCTCGCTCCCCGAATCACCTTTACTTGAAAGGCACGACCTACTACTTTCGTCACGTTGTTCCGAACGCCCTACGCCACTCGCTGGGCCGCTCCGAGATCAGGATGTCCCTGCGCACGGGATACCTGGCCGAAGCAAGGCCGAAGGCCCGAATCCTGGCCTCCGGCGTAAAACAAGTCCTGACCAGGATACAAGACGGTGAGCTCCCCATGGACGACTTTGACCGCATCAAGCTGTTTCTGCGGGATTTCCTTGAACGCTTCCTCAAGGAGAATGAGCAGATATCCATCAACAACCTGACCCCGCCCAATCCGATTCTGCAATACGTGCCGGGAAAGACGGAAGAACTCATCGACCACCTGAAAGGGCTTCTGGTCTCCCGCGACTACGACACCATGCGGGAATACATGGTTCTCGCCGCCGAGGGAGACGTTTTCGGGCCGCCCCAGTCCTTTGACCTGACGGATGAGTTCGCCCACGAATTTACGAAAACCCTCATCGCCTACTACCGGATTATCAGCCGACGGGCCGAAGGCGACTATGCCTTTGAAAACACCATTCTGCCGCCTGAACCAGCGGCTCCACAGCCTCCTGCACAGGAAACCAAGTCCCCAATCCTGCTTTCCGAGGCCCTGAAACGCTACAAGGCGGACAGGATCGCCGCCAAACGCTGGAGCGAGGGCAGCGCCAAGGACATCATGTCCACGCTCAACAGCCTGACAGATGTCCTCGGCGACATTCCGATGAATGAAGTGGACCGCCAAGCCGTGCGCCATGTAAGGGATACCCTGCTCCAGCTCCCCCGGTTCCGGAACAGCAAACGATTTAAGGGCAAAACCATCCAAGAAATGGTCGCCCTTGAACCGGACAACACGGTTGCCGTCAGCACCGTGAACAACAACCTGACCAACATCTCATCGTTTTTGACGTGGTGCGAGGACGAGCAGCTTATTCCCACCAACCCAGCCCACCGCCTTAAAATCAAAGAAGAAAAACCGGAAACGGAACACCGCTCTCCGTATACGACCAAGGATCTGGAAAACCTCTTCAACGCGCCCCAATACGTCGAGGACACATTCCTGCATCCGTCCGACTTCTGGTGCCCCCTTCTTTCCCTTTTCACGGGCGCACGGCGTGAAGAGGTGTGCCAACTCCACGTTGAAGATGTCCGTCAGGAAGAAGGGCTGTGGGTGCTGGATGTCAACAAGAAAAGGAATGTTCATGGGTTCGCCAATAAGAAGCTGAAAAACCCAAGCGCCAAACGCCTTCTCCCGCTTCATCCCTTCCTCGTTGAAACGTTGCGCTTCCCGGAGTTTGCCCAACAACAGGCCGAAAATGGGCACCTGCGGGTTTTCCCCGAACTCGTCAAGATCAAAGAAAAATACGGCCACAAGCTTGGCGAAAGATTCAGCTGCTTCAAAAATTCCATCGACCTGGAGGAAGCAGATGGGGTTAAGGATTTTCACAGCTTGCGGCACACGTTTTCCAACTTCTTCAAGCAGAAGAAGATGCAGGACGACCCGTTCGAACAGACCTTTGGCCACAAGCTCAAGAAGATGTCCGCAGAAAGATATGGAGGACGTTTTCCGGCCTCCATGTGCTTCGATGAGGTCATAGCCCACCTCGACTACGGGGTGGACCTGTCTCATCTGGCAAAATCGAAATTCGTTCCCAGGTAGCGGTCCTCATTTGGCGATAGTCCTTTCCTCCAGTCGGCCCCAAGCCGACTGGAGGAAAGGACGGTTCCATGGAGGAGACACATCGCCCGAGCGGTGTGTCTCCTCCATGGAACCTCACGCCCAGAAGGAAACCCCGCCAAAGCGGGGTCCTGTCACTGACTGCTGCCAAGGTAAGCATCGGACACATCCCGCCGTCCTGCGGAATGCCCTGCGGTCACTTCGATGTCGTCACGGGCTTCGGCGTCGAGCCTGGGCCATTCGTCCCCAGCGGTGTCCCGCGCGGCCTCCTGGAAGGCTTCCACGGAATCGTGCTGGTTGGGCGGCTGAAAACCCGTGTGCTCGACGTACATGTGATGAAACCGTTCATGGCGGTTGCTGTGCAGCGTCCACCCACTTTCCTTCTTGGTGAACCCGCAAAGCCTGGCCGCGTACGACAGCTTTTCCTGCCATTTGTCGCCCATGCCGCTCGGCATGAGATTATGAATCCCCGGCCTGTCGGATTGACTGACGTATGGCAGAGCTCGCTCAAGAGCATCCTGCTGCCGGTCGGACAGATTGTGCAGCGTCCGGGGCCGTCCACCCTTCGGGCCATACTGGATGTGAAGGGTGCGGCCTTCCTTGTCCCAATCGTTGATCAGATCGACTTTTGCCGATTCTTCGCGTCGGAGCCCCAGTTCGTACTGAAGCCGGATCTGAGCGGCACACCGGGGACCGTGCTCATATGAGGATTCAGCTTCCAGTTTGGCGATTGCCCCCAAGACGAACTCAGGGGCAACCGCCTTGCTGTTGGCATTGGCAATGGTCCCGCGTTTCACGCCGAACACGTTATTGGTCGGACTGATGCGGGTGTTGCCGTATGCTTCGCACAGGTGACGGGCTGCCGAAAATATTTCAGCTATGCGCCCGTCACCCACGCCCTGTTCTTTCATCTTGTCGGCCACGGCCGCAAAATGTTTGTTGGAAATGTTGGTCCATTTGCGGACCCCAAACCCCGCTTCACGCAACCGGCCTGCGAAGGCTTTGGCGTTCTGCCGGATTCTGTGTTGTTTCGAGCGCGGACCGGACAAGGTTGCCCTGTTCGCGCCCAGTACCAGACTGATGGATTTCATATGGAATCTCCTTCCTGAAGTTCGGGGCAGCGCCCCGGGACAAAGCGAACCCACGGGTCCGCCTATGGCGCGAACGCGCCACACAACAACCGACACGGGACAAATCAATGTCCGTTTCCCACAGAAGGAAAAATCCTGAGAATCCATTCAATAAGGGGTGCCACCACGCAGGCTCGTTCGTCCTGCGCATAAGCGGTGGCCGTGGGGGAATTTCGACAACGGCAGATTTCTAGATACCTGTCGTTTGTCCGGCGGGGGTGCTGTGTTTCAGCCTGGTGTTTGGATGTGAAAGTGTGCCGTTTGGAAATGAACGGCAGCGAAGTGTTTGGTGTTCCGGCACGTTAGTGCCTACTTAAGCGTTCATCAGTTTAGACTGTCGTCAAAACTTATGAACGCGCCTGATCGCGTTTTACCTCCTTCTGGTTACTCAACCTGACTGGTTATGCCCTGTCGTATCATCCTGGAGAATCGCCGCGCAAGGTTCGACGGAGGGGTTTCTGTCCTCCCGCCGATTTTTCCGCGAGCATGACGCAAGCAGCCGAGATGGCAAGGCCAGGCCCTTCGGGCGACCGGCCCTGGCCGGTCGGCCTTGCCATCTCGACTTTACTTGCGTCGTCATCCACGCAGGCGACGGCGAGAGGGATGGCGGGTTCGACTCCGGCTCAAGGGATGGAGAGCCCGTCAGGCCGTGTGGTGAGCACAGGAATCCACTTTCTGTAGTGATATGGTTATAACCTGATACTCGACCCTTCCTTGAGGAAGTGGTCATGTCGTCCCTGGTCAGGGTATGGATGGAGTTCCAAAGCTTCACCAACCTCAACAAGGCCCTTCCGATCGCTTCATTTTGGTGAATCGTCTTTGGTTTCATCATCAGAATTTTTCTCTTTGTCATCAGCGGGGATATCGTCTTCCTCCTTCTGAACCAAAAAAGTCTTGATACTCATGTCATGGTCTAGAATATGCTCAAGTAACCAGTTTCTAAAAAATTCAATTAACTGATCTTTCGTTATTGATTCGTGGTGGAAGAATGATGCTTGATACGATTTAACTTGCTTTTTTAGATCATCATGCTGTTTTTTGTGTTCAGTAATTTTGTCATACTGAATTTTAACCATATAATCTTCTTCATCATGAAAGTGAACTACTGTATATTCGCGCAATTCAGAAAATTTTATTTTCAAAAAATGATCTCTATCGTCACGATCAAAGCAGCAAATCAGCTCGTTAACAATCTTTAATAATTTTTTATGTTGTTCATCGATTACTTCCAATCCTAGCGATAGACTATCATTCCATTTTATAGCTTCGCTCATGCCTCTTCTCCTTACTTATTGAAAACGAACACTACAAAAAAATCCCAACTTATACAGTAAAAAAAGAAAAATCTGTGCTTATGAAGCGATTTGAAGTGATCATATACGAATAGATCAAGGCTCTCTCAACAGTGAGAAAAACTTTCTATCTTCAGTTAGCAGATGATTAAGCACCACATCGTGCGCAAGGAATGTAAAAAAACCACCAACCGTTTCCTGACCCTTAGTGAAGGATTTCAAAATGGAATGCATTTCTCGGATCAACTGTTTGTGAATTGCGGTGTGTTCCTGAGCTTTTGGATATCCAGCCGCACAAAATATTTTTTCCTCGTCACGAAAGTGCTGTTCGGTGTGATTGATAAGTGCGACTGCAGCTGCTTCGACTTGCGAATCCGGAAGTCCGGTTATAAGCGCCGAAAGCAAGTCATTGGCCAAAGCGAAAAGATGCATGTGCTGGCTGTCTATTAACTGGTTTCCTGATTCATACGCTCCTTCCCATTCAAACCGGACAAACGTTGAACGTAGGCGCTCAGGCACTACACCGCTCGGTTCAACAACATCAACTAGGACTTCAACACGGTTGCGGCCAGACTCCTTTGCTCGATATAGAGCCTTGTCTGCCATTTTCATGCGGTCATCCAAGGTGTTGGAGCCGCCCAAGAAGGATACAAGCCCGATGCTTATGGTGAACGGAATCTCCTTGCCTCCGACATTGACCGAGAGCCTTTCGACGCTCTCCCTTACACGCTCTGCGACAATTCGCGCAACACTGTCATTCGTGTTGAGCAACATTGCCGCGAACTCTTCACCACCTATGCGTCCGAAAACATCTACTTCTCGCAGAGCCTTGCTGCATGCGGTGGCCATTGCTTTGAGTACCTCGTCGCCCACGTCGTGGCCATGTTTGTCGTTAATTGTTTTGAAATGATCTATGTCAATTATTAAAATAGCTTGGGGTTCATGGAATCGCTTGCCTCTCGTTAACTCACGTGTGGCGTGTTCCATGAAGAAGCGCCTGTTTGCCACCTTGGTCAACGGGTCTTGTTGGGAGACTAGGAGGAGCTCCTGCTCGGCCTGTTTTCTTCGTGTAATGTCTTGAATTTGGGATATGAAGAACTGCGGGGTGCCGTCGGATTCTTTGACCAATGATACGCTAAGCAACACGTCGATAATATGGCCGTCCCTGTGGAAATATCGCTTCTCCATCTGGTAGGTGTCGATAGCGCCTGCTAGTACTCTGTTTACGTAAACGAGGTCTTCTTCAAGATCTTCGGGATGTGTGATGTCTTGGAATTTTTTCGACAATAGCTCTCGACTCGTGTAGCCAAGCATGGAGCATAGGGCATTGTTTACCTTGAGCCAGGTGCCATCCGGGCCCACGAGGGCCATCCCAATTGAAGCGTAGCGAAAGGCATTGGCAAAGATATGTTGGTCTGAAAGCCCGTCATGGCAGTAATCGACGACCGTCTTGTGTTTTCTCTCTGACATATTTCCCCCTTGATGGACAAAGAAACAAATCGTGAACGCCATCTCTCAGGATCTCATAGACCACACGATCGCCCACTTCTATCCGGAGGCGGACGCCCACAGCAGGATACACAACTCGCTTCTTCAAGATATCCGTTCAGTCTTGCATAAATTCAAGAAGAAAGCCTCCGTGGCCGATTTGTTCAATCTCATGGCAATCAAGATCGTCAAGAACCACTTGCTCGAAGAGGACCGAAAGTTCTTTCCGTATCTTGAACCGGTGGATCCCTGCTGATACTGCGTACTTGCCCTCCCTATCGGGTCAGAACGATCGCGCACTCCAGCTTGGTCGGCAGACCGATGATGTCTTCGATTCTCCGTTTGATGCTGTCGACTTGATGGGCGGTCGGGTTTTCAGGGGAAAGCATTCTCAGGGAAATGACCAGCGGCGTCTCCCGACGGATGGCCACCCCCTGGATTACGACTTGGTCTATTGTCACGCCTTCCAGCTGTCGGACGATGCGTTGCTCTTCGACCATCCCTTCAAAGCTCCAGAAGAGCGGAACGCTTACGGCGAGGCCCAAGGCCAGGGAGAGCAGGACGCCGCGCCGAGCCCGCTGGAATGGCGCGAATCCAAGGCAAAGGAACGTTATGCTGGCGGCGAAGAGTATGCCGACAAGATTGGTCATGAAGAGCAGGGACGCGCCTTGGAAGACGGCCCGCTCACCCCAGCCGATGCCGATGCCCGCCACGGCCAGCGGCGGGACGAGCGCCACTGCGATGGCCACTCCGGCGAGGCTTTTGGCGATATCCTCGCGCGCATGGGCGTAGGCCCCAGCGGTTCCGGAAATAAGCGCCACCCCAAGATCCAGCAGCGTAGGGCTCAGGCGGGCGGATATCTCGCCGTTCAGCGAACGCAGTGGGATGAGAAGCGTCGCCAACGTGGCGACTCCCACGCAGATCATCAACCCGACAAGCAGTGTCTTGGCGCTGTTTGCCAGCAGCGTCTCATCCTGCCGCGCCGCGCCCATGGCCAGGGAGATGATCGGCCCCATGAGGGGCGCGAGGATCATCGCACCGATGATGACCGATGCGGAGTTCGCGAAAAGGCCGACGATCGCCAACAGGGTGGAAAGGACCATCAGGGCCAGAAAGGACCGGGAAGCCGTGGCGTTGCTCTTGAGCAGCAAAAAAAGCTCCCGGAATTCGTCGGCCGAGGCGTGCCGCACCCAGGGAAGTGGCTTCGTTGAGAGGTCGAGCCTCGCCTGCCCGACCGGCAGGGCGCCCACCCTTAATTTCTCCTTCTGCTCGCACTCGTCGGCGTAATCCTCCATATTCCTGCCCGGCAGAAAGCGAAGGGCCTTCGGGGAAACCGACAGTAGGATTTCGGGAGCGCTCATCGGCGCTCCGTCAAGGGAATAATCGAAAGACGTTGAACCGCTTATGCGCAGCGTCCTTGACTTGATGTGCCCGGCGAAGGGCGGCAGCCGTCCGCCGTTCTTGCCGAAAACGACGAAGGAGGAGAGGATGAACCAGAAAATCTCCAGAACGCTGCGGGGGGCGAACAGCAAGATGTTTACCATGCCGTCGTTGCACGGAGGGTCCTTGAGCACGCGACGTGAAAGAAGGGAGTTTCTGCCCTGCTCAACCACCACGATGCCCAATGCGGCCGTGTCCAGCGACTTGTCTTCCTCGGTGGCCACGCTGATGGGCTTTAAACGTAGCCGCTTTCTGGTCTGCAAAAGTTGCCAGAGGACCAAGATGTTCCTGGACAAGTCGCTCGTCTCTCTTGCGCCAAGTCGAACGCTGAAAACCTCTCCGGCGACGACCAAGCTTTGAACCACGTGCTCGTTGCAGAAGAGAACATCCATTTTTTTACAGTCCCCCCCCGAAAGGATATCCTCCACGGCGTCCGCCAGAGTTCCTGCGACTCCGAAGTTGTCCCCGGAACGCTTCATATCGGGATGCGGCAATACTCCAATGATGAAGCGGTGGATGATCGCCCTTTGGATGAACTTTGCGACGTTCCGGTCGCCGAGATAGGTCACGACAAGGCTTTGGTCCGGAGGAAGATGCTCCTGCGTATCGCCAAAGAAAAAGATCTCGACAGGTCGCTCCTCGAAAAGGGGCGCTATGTCGCTTCTGACGAAATCAGCGTCCTGAACGTCGCACGCGATAAATATCGTGTCAGCTCCAGCCATATTGCCCTCATGTTTTCCGAATGAGCCCGCGAATTCACCCAGGCAGAGCGAGCACAAACGTTGTCCTGCCATTTTCAGAAAAAAAATCGAGAGTACCCATCAAGTACTTTTCCGTCAGGAGTTTTGCCACACAACACCCAAGCCCCCTTTCTTCCCCCTTGGTTGAAACATAGCGTTTAAATAACTGTAAGCGCAAATTTTTTGCCTTCTTCCAATCCTTGCCATCCTATTAACACGCCAACTCTTCAGCGACAATATACTGCGGCAACAAGTTTCTTCTTTCGTCATCCGACTTCGTGCCCGGTAGTCTTTCAAAGAGAAAATGCAGACACCGCAAAGGTTCCAGCCCATTAGCCTTCGCAGTCTTGACCAGACTGTACAAGGCCGCGCTTGCAGCAGCGCCTCTGGGCGAGTCGGAGAAAAGCCAGTTCTTCCGACCGACCGCCAAAGGACGGATGGCGTTCTCGGCCAAATTGTTATCCGGCAGCAAAATGCCATCTTCACGATACGTTTCAACTCGTTCCCACTGCCTCCAGGCTTAAGAGATGGCGCGACCAAGTAGGCTTTTTGCGGCTTGGTCTGTCCCCAGAAGCAAAGCCTTGATGGTGTCCATGATCTGACTGGACTGGCTCTGACGCATGGCCAGGATGCGATCCGCATCAAAGCCCGCTTGTCGAGCCTGCTTTTCCAGGCCGTAGAGTTGAGCAATGAGATCGATCACCTCCTGGGCGGTGCCGCGTTTCTTAGTCCCAGCCTTGAGCACGTCCATGAACTTACGCCGCACGTGCGCCAGACAGCCCATATGGATAATACCCTCTCGCTCCCCAAGAGCGTTATACCCCGCATACCCATCGGTTTGCAGGTAGCCAGAAAAGTCACGCACCAACTCCTCGGCAATCTTGCCGGAACGCGAGGGCGAATAGTGAAAGAGTACGCCGGGTTTTCCAGGAGGTCCGCCTCGGGCGAGCCACATATATGATTTGCTCGTGTTCTTCCGGCTAGGTTCTTTCAACACCTGCACCGTGGTCTCATCCAGGTTCAGGACCGGCCCAGACAGAATCTCTTCGTGTAGAAGCTCCATGATCGGCTCGCTAGCTTCGGCAGCCCGAAAAGCCCAGCCGCACATGGTGCTCCGGGATACATCCAGGCCCAGTCGTGTGAACATGCGCTCCTGACGATAGAACGGCAGTCCGTCAACAAACTTGGAAGCCAGGACATAGGCCAGGAGACCCGATGTGGCGATGCCCTTGGGAATGATCTGCGGCGGCACAGGATGCTCCTCCTTGAAATGAAGGGCATCATGGCATCGATGGGGTGCTGCTGTAAGAAGGGGTTCATTGTGCGCTTACAACAAATTTGTTTGTGCATGTATCTTATACCTAACCTGAGCGATTTTCCAGCCTGACACAACATCAACGATGGCATATCGCTCAGGATTGTCAAAAATGGCATTCAAGGGATTATGAAGGTCTATTTGGCTCAGTTCGTCTGCCCTCAGTTAGAATTTACGTGTCACCCAAGTGTCATTCTCAAAGGCAACTATGTTTTTCATGGTGAATATGGCATTTCAACCCATTGAAATAACGCAGGTAAGCGATCTTCCGGTTGATTGGTTACGGCCTTTCACGCCGTTGATAAGGATTCAAAGCCGACTTCATCACGAGTCGAGGCATTTGGGAATATTCCAAAAAGCATAACATCTCTCCCTTGCTGAAGCCGGGTCAAAATGCTAGGTCATTCTTCATGCACAAAGGACACGCCAAAACAAAATAGACTAATAAAATCAAATCATTGCCGCTCTGCCGAAAAACTAGACGTTCGAGTCTTCTCTTCGGCACCAGAATGATCAAGGGTTGCGGCTAACAGGCCGCAACCCTTTTTCTTTTTTATCCGGCAACTTGCACGATTGTCTTCTTTCGGCGTGATTTGACCCCTCTGGGTCAAAGTGGTGGGTCAAAGCACCCGGAATCGTCTGTCGCCGGAGGCCAGTTTTGACATCTGTCAAGGGTTCGCAAAGGTTCTTGAGCCTTTCCCCTCCGCTTTCCAGAATGCAGTGAATGAAGTGTGCAGTCGGGCGTCGATGCCGGGCCGGGCGGTTCATGAACAAGCCGGGCCGGGCGCACAGCCCCCACCCTGCCAGGGGATGAGGGCTTGTGCAGTCAGCCGGGGTTGTCGATCACTCTGCCCGTGTTCCCTCCAGGTGCTCGGCGCGCAATTGTTTGGCCGCCGTGACCATGTTGCGCAGCGAGGCGAGGGTTTCCGGCCAGGCCCGTGTCTTCAGACCGCAGTCCGGGTTGACCCAGAGGCGGTCTGCCGGGACAACGCGCAACGCCTTGCGCAGGAGTTGGAGAATCTCCTCGGCATCGGGTATGCGCGGGCTGTGGATGTCGTAGATGCCCGGTCCAATCCGGGCCGGGAACCGGCTGGCGTCGAACGCATCAAGCAGGCGCATGCCGCTCCGGCTCGCCTCGATGCTGACGACATCGGCATCCATCCTGGCTATCCACTCCACAATGGTGTTGAACTCGCTGTAGCACATGTGCGAGTGGATCTGCGTTGCGTCGTCCACCCCGGACGAGGCGAGGCGGAAGCAGTCCACCGCCCACCGGAGGTACTGCCCGCGCTCGGATTCGCGCAGGGGCATGCCCTCGCGCAGGGCGGCCTCGTCGATCTGGATGATGCTGATTCCGGCGGCTTCGAGGTCGCGGACCTCGTCGCGCACGGCCAGCGCGATCTGGCGGCAGACCTCGCTCCTTGGAATGTCGTCGCGGACAAAGCTCCAGCAGAGGATGGTCACGGGTCCGGTCAGCATCCCTTTCATGGGGCGGTCGGTCAGGCTCTGGGCGTAGACGGCCCAGTCCACCGTCATCGGCCCTGGCCGGGACACGTCGCCGAAGATGACCGGCGGCTTGACGCAGCGGCTGCCATAACTCTGGACCCACCCATTGCTGGTGAAGCAGAAGCCGTCGAGCTGTTGGCCGAAATACTCCACCATGTCGTTTCGTTCGGGTTCGCCGTGGACCAGGACATCGAGGTCCAGCCGCTCCTGGCGGCCCACGGTCTCCTTTATCTGTCGGCGCATCGCCTCTTGGTAGCTGGCGTCGGAGAGTTCTCCCCGCTTGTGCGCCAGCCGGGCCTGCCTGATTTCGGCGGTCTGGGGATACGAGCCGATGGTCGTGGTCGGGAAGAGGGGCAGCCCCATCCGCGCCTGCTGGGCCGTGGCCCGCGCAACGGCGGGCGAGGTGCGGGTGAGCATGGATTCGTCAATGGCCAACAAGCGTTGCGCCACAGCGGGATTGTGCACCAGGGCACTTCCGTTTCGTGCGGCCAGAACGGCTCGGTTCTCGGCGAACAGGGCTGGCGCGGCGGCGCTCCCATGCCCTTTCAGGGCAGCCACTTCGGCGCATTTCTGGACGGCAAAGGCCATCCATTGCTTGAGGGACGGATCCAGTGCGTTCTCGCTCTCGACATCCATGGGCGCATGGAGCAGCGAACAGCTGGAGGCGACCATCACCCGGTCCTCACCCAGAGCGGCGCAGGCAATGTCCACGAGCCTCGCCGACGCGTCGAGGTCTGTCCGCCAGATGTTGCGGCCATTCACCAGCCCGAGGGAAAGGTGCATGCTCTGCGGCATGACGGCAAGGGTTTCTTGGAGCTGGGCGCGTCCCCGGACGAGGTCCAGGTGCAGGGCGTCCACGGGCAGCGAGACAGCCAGGCCAAGGTTTTCCCGCAACTCCCCGAAGTAGGTCGCGAGCAGGATTTGCGAGGGGCCGCACGCCTTGGCGAGCTGCGCATAGGCATGGCGGGCGGCTTCTGCGGCCTGTGGGGGCAGGTCGAGGCACAGGGCGGGCTCGTCCAGCTGCACCCACCGGGCCTGGCCGGCCAGTTCACCGAGGATGTCGCAATAGGCCCTGGTCAATGCCTCCATATGGTCCCAGCGGCTGACGCCGCCAACCTCTCTGGCAAGGAGCAGGAAGGTGAGGGGGCCCACCAGGATCGGTCTCGGGTTGTAGCCAAGGCCAACGGCCCGATGAATGTCCCGGGCAAGCTGGCCGGACGTTCCGGTGAAGGTTGTATCCGGCCCTATCTCCGGGACAATGTAGTGGTAGTTCGAGTCGAACCATTTGGTCATGGTCATGGCAGGGACATTGGCGTCCGCGTCGCCGCGGGCCATGCGGAAATACGTGTCAAGACCGCTGCCGCCGCCGTGTCCCAGGAACCGCTCCGGGACGGCCCCGACCATGATGGCCGTGTCCAGCACATGGTCATACAGGGAATGATCCCCGACGCAGACCGAGTCCAGCCCGGCCTGGGCCTGGATCGCCCAGTGCCTTTCCTTCAGTTCCCACGCCACAGACAGAAGCCCGCTCTCGTCAAGCCTGCCCTGCCAGAAATCCTCCAAAGCCCATTTGAGTTCGCGGCCTGTTCCCATTCTGGGAAAACCAAGTACGTGCGCGTTCATGTCCACTCCATTTTACAAGGTGTCAGACAAGGAGTTTCCAGCCAGCTCCGGGCGGGTCAACGTCCGAAGCAGATGGTCCGCGACCGCAAACGGGCGCGGGCCGGAACACATCCAGGCAAGACGTCTTCTGGCTCCCGGCCCCATGCATGCCCGCACCCTTCCCCTGACGGGTGGATGCGGGCGGGTTTTGCCGGTTACAGCGGCGCGTCCGCAACGGTTTTTCACCGTTTTCCGTTTCTTGCCATATGCATATATCAAGATTAACAGATATACAGCTTCCGCGCTCTTGGCAAACGGAAATGTGGCGGGTGTCCCGACCACAGCTCCAACTTCCTGTCCACGGACTTCATCATGTAGCGGGGGGGGCGAACCTACCGGATGGCGTTGAGGACCACCGAGAGGCTCTTGAACCAGAAATCCACCTCGTCTCCCGGTTGCAGGGCCATGTCCCGTGCGCTCTGGCCGGAAACCAGGGCGCAGACTTCGGTCCCTTCTTCGAGGCGTCCGGTGATCTCCGCGATCACGGGCGAATCGAGCACGCGCAGGACTGTCCCTGGCAGGCGGTTTCGGGCGCTCCCTGACACCGTCTGTCCGGCGCGCATGACATTGACCAGCGGGGCCTTGACCGTGGCCACGATGGGAGTGCCGACCTCAAGGCGCATGGCGCGCATGCTGTCGGCGGTGATCACGGCGTGGATGGTGACGCCGGATCGGCTCTGCATGCTTACCTCGGCCATCACGGTATCGGCCAGCAGGGCTGTCACATGCCCGATGAAGGAGTTGCGGGCGCTGCTGCGCGTGCGCATGTCGGTCTGGGCGAGCCGGACGATGGCGGTCACATCCTCCTGGGTGAACTGTTGCAGGCCCGATGCGAAATCCAGCGACGACTGGCCGAGCACGGGCTTGATCACGGCCAGCGGCACGCCGCCGCGCAGCATCTCCACCACGCGGGAGTTGCGCAGCACGCGCGGGTTGGCCAGCTCCCTGGGCAGCCCGCATTCCTTGCCGCGTTCATAGCAGATCCGCCGCAGATATCCTGCATCAAGGTGAAAGAACTGCCCCCTGAGGCCGCAGGCCATGGGGCTTTCCAGTACCCGCTCCAACTCGGCGCAGAAATTCTCGGGCAGCGGCACCTCTCGCGTGCTTTCCTTCAGGCCGAGATGCACCACGCCGCGTTGCATGTCGAAGGCGGTGCGGTCATCAAGGGCCAGCACCTCGCCCAGCCGCGCCCCCGTGTGCCGGAGCAGGAGAAAAGTCAGCCCGACCCGCTCTCGCGCCCGGACGCTGTCGGGCCGTCTGGCGCTGCTTCGCCATATGGCGAAGGCGTCGGTGAGTTTTTGGAGCTGCTGCGCGTCGAGGTGATGCACGTCGTCGGCAACGCTGAACAGCTCGCGCTGGCAGTGGCGGGGGACCATTCTGGATTTTGGCATGGCGTGTCCGGGTATGGTCACGCTTTTTCCCAATTGCGTGACACGGTTGCGTTGTGTGTCGATACGTTCATATATGAGGCCAAGGTTTGCACAGGTACCGGTCAAAGTAAAGAAACCCGCAACCCGCACCCGCAATCCGCAACCCGCAACCCGCACCCCCCCGAGGAAGGACCATGAAACGGATAGCCCCATTCCTGCTTGTTCTTGCCCTTGTCCTGCCGTCGAGCGCCCTGGCCGCAGACTTGCTCATAGCCCAGGCCGCCAACTTCACGTCGATCATGCAGGATGAGATCATCCCGGCCTTTGAGAAGGCCACGGGCCTGACCGTCCAGGCCACCTATGCCTCCACCGGCAAGCTGTACGGGCAGATCGTCAACGACGCCCCCTTTGACATGCTGCTGGCCGCCGACGAGAGCCGCCCGGACAAGCTCTATGCCGACGGCCTGGCCCAAAAACCCTTTGTCTACGCCCAGGGGCAGGTGGTGTTCTGGTCGCTCGACACGAAGCTGTGCGCACAGGGATGGAAGGCTGCGTTGCAGGACCCGGCGGTGAAGAAGATCGCCATCGCCAACACGGAGACCGCGCCCTACGGCACCTCGGCCATGAAGGCCCTGCAGGCCGCCGGGATCTGGGACGCGGTGCAGCCCAGGCTCGTGTTCGGCCAGTCCATTTCCCAGGTCTTCCAGTTCGCATCCTCGGGCGCGGCTGACGTGGGCTTCATCGCCTATTCCTCGATCTTCACGGAAGAGGGCAAGAAGGGCTGCTTTGTGGTCGTGGATGAGGCACCCCCGGTAGTCCAGGCGGGTTGCATCCTCAAGAAAGCGCCCAACCCCGAGGCGGCGGCGCGTTTTGCCGAATTTCTGGCCTCGCCGGAAGTGCAGGCCATGAAGCTGAAGTACGGATACAAATAGCCCATGGATTGGACACCACTCCTCCTCTCGGCGAAGCTGGCGTTCTGGACCATGGCGCTCATCCCGGTGCTGGCCGCTCCGCTGGCGTGTGTGCTGGCGTTTGGCCGGTTCCGGGGCAAGAGCGTCCTCGACGCCATTGTCACCCTGCCCATGGTCCTGCCGCCCACGGTCCTTGGATTCGGACTGCTCGTGGTCATGGGCCCGCGCGGGCTGGCCGGGGCGGCCTGGGAAGACCTGACCGGAGGCAGGCTGGTCTTCAGTTTTGCGGGCATTCTGATCGCCTCGCTGATCTTCAACCTGCCTTTCGCGGTCCAGCCCTTGCGCGCCTCCTTCGAAAAGATGGACTCGCGTCTGCTCGAAAGCGCCGCCATTCTCGGCCTCACGCCCGTGGCGACCTTCTTTCGGATCATCCTGCCCAACTGCATCGGCGGGCTGGCTGCGGCGTCCATCCTCGTCTTTGCCCACAGCCTTGGCGAGTTCGGCGTCATCCTCATGGTCGGCGGGAGCATTCCCGGCAAGACCCAGGTGGCGTCCATCGCCATCTTCGAGGCCGTGGAGGCCATGCGTTTCAACGACGCGTTCCTGATGTCGGCGACCCTGGTCCCGGTCAGCTTCGCGGTCCTCATGATCATCAACAAAATCAACGCGAGGCGGCCATGATGCTCTGTGCTGACATGACCAAGCGGCTCAAGCACTTCGATCTTGAACTGCGCTTCTCCTGCGCGCCCGGCCAGATCACCGCCGTGGTCGGGCCGTCCGGGGCAGGGAAGACCACCATGATCCGTCTGCTGGCCGGGCTGGAGCGCCCGGACTCCGGAGCCATCACCTTTGGCGGCCAGACCTGGGCCGACCCGGACTCCGGCGTCTTTGTCCCGGCCCGCAAGCGTGGGCTGAGCCTCGTGTTTCAGGAATACACCCTGTTCCCCCATCTCAATATCCGCAAGAACGTGGCCTTTGCCGCCACGGACATGGACCGGGTTGACGCGCTCATGGACATGTTCGGCATCCGGCACCTGGCAGCCAGCAAACCCGCCGCCATCTCGGGCGGGGAGCGGCAGCGGGCGGCGTTCTGTCAGGCCCTGGCCCGCGAGCCGGTCCTGCTGCTGCTCGACGAGCCATTCTCGGCCCTGGATGTGGCCACCCGCAGGAACCTGCGAGCCCGTCTCAAGGAGTTGAAGGGAGAGCTCGACATCCCCATCCTGCATGTCACCCACGATCTGGAGGAGGCCGTTTTCCTCGGCGACACCGTCATGGCCGTGGAAAACGGACAGGTCGCGCCCGACTGGCTGCACCGGCAGTGCCTGCTCCCGCAACAATAACGCAACAGGTTGGAACGACTGCGCCTTTGTGAAGGTTTCATGCCGGTCCTGGGTCGCCGTGCGCTGAAGCCAAAGGCTATGCCCGGAATCCGCTTTCGCGATGCTTGCTGGCGATCATGTCCGCAAGGGCGTCCAGCGAGGCGTATGTCTCGGCCTTGGGCAATCCCTTGCACAGGACCGGGTCCAGCACCTCGACCTTGAGGTTGGGGATCATCCCGGCAAGGGTCTCCACGGTCTTGCCGCCCCAGCCATATGACCCGATGATGGACAGGAATTTTGCCTTGGGCCGCAGGGCGTTGGCCAGGAACGCGGCATAGGCGGCCAGCGGGTGCGGCCCGGCGAGCACTGTCGGCACGCCAAGGACGATGCTTCCGGCATCGACCAGCGACATGGCCAGCTTCCCGATGTCGGTCACGGCCAGATTGAAGAGCTCGACCCGCACCCCGCGCTCTGCCAGCGCCGCCGTGAGGTGGTCGACCATGAGCCGGGTGCTGCCGTGCATGGAGACAAAGGGCAGGGTGACGACATTGCGCGCAGACGCGGACACCCATTCCCGATAGGCGTCCATGATCCAGCCCGGCTGGCCGTAAATCTGGCCGTGGCTGGGCGCTATGGTCTGGATGTCGTACCCGGACAGCTTGTCCACATTCTTGGCGATGACGTTGCGAAAGGGCATCATGATCTCGGCGAAATAGCGCTTGGCCGACTCGTGCACCCGGCACTGGTCCGTGACGAACAGGTCGCTGCTGGCGATGTGTGACCCGAAGAAGTCGCAGCTGAAGAGAATCTTGTCCTCGGCCAGATAGGTGACCATGGTTTCCGGCCAGTGGACCCAGGGCGTGTGGATGAAGGTGAGGGTCTTGTCGCCAAGGGAGAGCGTGTCCCCGTCCGCGGCGACGATGAAGGCGTCTTCGGGGATGGGCATGAGGTCCATGAGCATGGCCTTGGCCTTGGCCGTGGCCACGACCTTGGCTCCGGGGTGGCGGGCCAGGACCATGGGGATGGAGCCCGAATGGTCCTGCTCCGCATGGTGTGAGACGATGTAGTCGATCCTGGAAACGGTGTCGATCGCGGCCATGAGTGTCCCGGCAAAGTCCGGGTCCACGGCGTCGAGCAGGGCCGTCTTTTCGCTGCCCTGGATGAGATAGGCATTGTACGTCGTCCCGTCAGGCAGGGGGATGAGGGAGTCGAAAAGACGTCTGTCCCAGTCCACCACGCCGACCCAATATACCGATTCCACTATCTTTCTCATGGCAGTCTCCTTGCAGAGGGTGGGGGAATTGACCTGAAGCCCGGTCAGGTGCGGGCTCGCCAGCTGTGGCTGCCGCTGGTCATGGTCTGTGCATACACCAAATCTGACAGCAGCGACACGCCTTTGTCCAATCCGCTCAAAGGAAGTGCACAAGCCGAAAAATGAAAGCCCCCGCGATGCGGGGGCTGTTCGTAAATTTTGTCGAGATGTTGCCGTGTTACAACGCCTCAGCCAAAGGATTCCTGTTTGTTGGGTGTTGCCTGAAACCGAAGCCGATTCAAAGAATCATGGTTTTGTTTGGCGTTACCTGGAAACGTTCCTTTGTTCTTGGCTTCACCATACGCCACTTTGGCTGCGGCGCAAGTGTTTTTTTGCCCATGTCTGGCGTCATCTTCTGGCGTCATTTTCGGGCGAGGCTGATGAGAAAGAGCAGGATCACGGCCCCGGCAGTGGCCGTGATCAGCGATCCGAGCAGGCTCGTGGTCTGGAAGCCGAGCAGGCCGAAGGTCAGCCCGCCCACCACCGCGCCCACCACGCCGACAACCAGGTTGCCGACCAGCCCGAACCCTCCGCCTGTGGTTATCTTGCCCGCCAGGAATCCGGCCAGCAGGCCGATCAGCAGAAAAGCGACGATTCCCATGTGATTCTCCTTGCGTCCAGGCCGAGTTCGCGGCCCGGCGTGCGGGGCGCGACGCGCCTACAGTTTCTCGAAATACTCCTTTTCCGCGCCACACTGGGGGCAGACCCAGTCGTCGGGCAGATCCTCGAACCGGGTGCCAATGGCGATATTGTGGTCCGGGTCGCCTTCTGCCGGGTCATACACATAGCCGCACGGACATTCCCATCTTTCCATGTTGTACATCCTCCAAAGGGGTTTGTTGGTTTGAGGATACCACAAAGGAACGGGGATACAAGGCCGAAAATGCCGGAACCGGTCCAGAGGGTTGGACAGAGCGGCCAGGCCGCCGGAGGGGCTAGAGCAGATTGAGGCGGTCGTCCATGCGCATCTTGAGGTGCTGGTAGGCCTTGGCCGTGGCCACCCGGCCCCGAGGGGTGCGTTTGAGAAAGCCGCACTGGATCAGGTAGGGCTCGTAGATGTCCTCGATGGTGCGCACCTCTTCGGCGCAGGCAGCGGCGATGGTCTTGAGGCCCACAGGCCCGCCGTTGAAGTTCTCCACCATGAGCGAGAGGATCTTGCGGTCCATGGTGTCCAGCCCGTGCTGGTCCACTTCGAGCCGCTCCAGGGAGGACTCGGCGATCTCGCGGGTGACCGTGCCGTCGCCGTGGACCAGGGCGTAGTCGCGCACGCGGCGCAAGAGCCGGTTGGCGATGCGCGGGGTGCCCCTGGCCCGCCGTCCGATGGCCAGTGCGCCCCCGGAATCAACATGGACGCCGATGATGGTGGCGGCCCGCTCCACGATGCGGCCCAGCTCCTCGGGCGAGTAGAACTCGATGCGGAAGATGCAGCCGAACCGGTCACGCAGAGGCGAGGTCAAAAGCCCCAGCCGCGTGGTGGCCCCCACCAGGGTGAAGGGCTCCAGGTCGAGCTTGACCGTGCGCGCGCCAGGGCCGGACCCGATGATCAGATCGATCTGGAAATCCTCCATGGCCGGGTAGAGCACTTCCTCCACCGTGGCGGGCATGCGGTGGATCTCGTCGATGAACAGGATGTCGCCCCGGTCGAGGTTGGTCAGGATGGCGGCCAGGTCGCCGGAGCGCTCCATGACCGGGCCGGAGGTGGTGACCATGTTCACGCCCAGCTCGCTGGCCATGATCCGCGCCAGGGTGGTCTTGCCCAGGCCGGGGTTGCCGTAGAAAAGGGTGTGGTCGAGCGGCCTGTCGCGCTCGGTGGCGGCCCGGATGAAGACATCGAGGTTGGCGCGCAGCTCGTCCTGGCCGATGAAGTCCCCAAGGCGGCGGGGCCGGACGCTTTCCTCGGGGAGCGTGTTCTTGGTCATGACCGGGCCGCCGCTATCTTTCTGAGCGTTGCGCGGATGGCTCCGGCGGCATCAAGGTCGGGCTCGGCGTCGAAGATTTCCAGTATCATGGGTCTCACCTCATCCTCGGAATACCCCAGCCCCTTGAGACCCGCAAGGGTGTCGAGGTATTCGCCGCGCGGTCCCTCGACCTTGGCGCTGCCCCTGGACGGGGCAGGGGAGAGCTTGTTGACCTTGTCCTTGAGGTGCCACAATATCTGCTTGGCCGACTTGGGGCCAATGCCCGGCACGGTCGAAAGGGTGGTCGCGTCCTCGCGATAGGCCACTTCGCGCAGGTGCTCGGCATCGAACATGGACAGGATGGCCAGGGCCTTTTTCGGCCCCAGCTTGTCGATGGAGATGAGGGTGCGGAACAGGTCGAGGTCGTCGCTCTCCAGGAACCCGAAGAGATCGATGGCCTTTTCGCCCACCTGGGTGTGGACGAAGAGCGACACCTCGCCGCCCCTGCCGGGCAGCCGGGCCAGGACCGACGTGGGCGCGGCCACCTCGTAGCCCACGCCGCCGGGGGTGAGCAGCACCAGCCCCTTGTCATGGGCGGCGAGCAGCGTTCCCTGAAGATATCCGATCATGCGTCCCCTCCGTGCCCATGGTGTACCCCATTGGCGCGAGACATTCAAAGGGAATGCGCGGCCCGAACGCGGACCGCCGCGACAAGGATTGTCGCATTTCCCGTGACTCTTTTGCCGCATAAGGCGTATAGGAATTATACCCCCACCCCAACACAAGGAGCTGTCATGCAACTTTTCGTCACGAAATCCGGTCTCAGAGGCATTCTCCAGGCCATGATCCTGGCCGCCGCGCTGTGCATGCCCGCCCTGGTCAACGCCCAGGACACAGCCCCGTTGAGCACGGACGATCTCGTCTCGCTGGTCGGCAGGGCCGTGGTCGAGGACGCGGCCCAGGCGGACGAGCGGGTCAGGAAGGCCCAGGCAGTGTACGACGAGGTCAGAAGGGGCGGCACCCCGGAGCAGCAGCGCACGGCCAATCGCGACCTGGAGCAGGCCCGCGAGCAGTGCCGGTATGCCGAGCAGAAGCTCGACACCGCCAGGGTCGAGGGCATTGCCCGGAAAAGTGGCCGCTCACCCGCCGAAATCCAGTCCATGCGCGCCTCCGGCATGGGCTGGGGCGCCATTGCCAATGAAACCGGCGTACACCCCTCGGTGAACGCCAAGGGCAATGCCAAGTCCAGCGGCAAGGGCAAGGGGAAGAGCGCGGACGACACCATGGGCACGGACACGGGCAAATCCAAGGCAAAGGGCAAGGGCAAGCAGTAGCCGCCCGCGATCCGGCGCACGAAAAAAAGGTTCATCCGGCCAGTGTCGGATGAACCTTTTCTTGTGCTTCTTCAGTGATGCGATCAGCCGCCCATGAGCTTGCGCATGCGCCGCTCGTTCAGGTGGCAGATGGCCACGGCCAGGGCGTCCGAGGCATCCTCGGGCCAGTCGGGTTTTCGGATGCCCAGGCAGCGGGCGACCATGAAGGCCACCTGATCCTTGGGCGCGCCGCCCACGCCCACCAGGTTTTTCTTGACCTTGCTCGGCTCGTATTCGGCCACGCTCAGGCCGTGGGTGGCGCAGGCGGCCATGGCCGCGCCCCGCGCCTGCCCCAGCTTGAGGGCTGATGAGGGGTTTTTGGCCACGAAGACATTCTCGATGGCCGCCTCTGCCGGGCAGTGGGTCGTGATCAGCTCGGCCAGCCGGGTGTAGATGACGCCAAGGCGCGTGCCCATGTCCTTGCCCGCCGGGGTGCGGATGGTGCCGGTGACCACCAGCTCGGCCTGGCCCGAACACTCGCGGACAATGCCGTAGCCTGTCACCCGCGATCCGGGGTCCAGGCCGATGACCACCACGCTGTCCTGGCCCATGGCCGACTACTCGTCCTCGAACAGTTCGTCCGGGAAATCTGCGTTGAGGTAGACCTTCTGCACGTCGTCGTTGTCTTCCAGGGCGTCGAACAGGTTCATGGTCTTGCGGCCTGTGGACACATCCACGGGGATGAGGTTCTCGGGAACCCGGCCCACCTCGGCGGATTCAAAGGCCATCCCGGCGTCGGTGAACGCCTGCTGCACGGCCATGAAGTCGCCGGGCGCGGTGTGCACGATCAGGGAATCGCCGTCGTCCATGATGTCCTCGGCTCCGGCCTCCAGACCCACTTCCATGAGCTGGTCCTCGGTGAACTTCTCCTTGTCGAAGATGATCACGCCCTTTTTGCTGAACATGTAGGACACGGCTCCGGCCTCGGCCATGCTGCCGCCGTGCTTGCTGAAGGTGTGCCTGATCTCGGCCACGGTGCGGTTGCGGTTGTCCGTGGCCGCGTCCACGAGCAGGGCCACGCCGCCAGGGCCGTACCCCTCGTACATGACCTCGATGAAGTCGCCGCCCGCCAGCTCGCCCGTGCCCTTCTTGATGGCGTTCTCGATCCTGTCCTTGGGCAGGTTGACCTGCTTGGCCTTCTGGATGGCCAGTCTCAGGCCGGAGTTGTCCTCCGGGTTCCCGCCGCCCGCCTTGGCCGCCAGGATGATGTCCTTGGCTGCCTTGGTGAAGAATTTCGCTTTCTTGGCGTCCTGGCGACCTTTGCGGTGCTGGATGTTCGCCCATTTACTGTGTCCGGCCATATGTCCTCCTGAATATGCTCGAAAAAGCGTTGTTATCAAAAATAATCGGGAATTCTACCCGTCTATCCCCGCAAAGCCAAGCGCGACGATGAAGATCTCCTTGCTCTCTGATCTTGAACTGTACGGCTTGAAATGCTTGATTTTTTCAAAGTGAGGGCGCAGTGAGTCGGTATAGGCCTTGGTCTCGCCGCTCTCGAATATCTTGACCGCGAAGTGGCCGCCCCTCTTCAGCCGCTTGGCCGCCACCTCGAAGGCGCGCTCGCACAGCTCCAGGCTGTTGGCCTGATCCGCGAACTTGATTCCGGTTGTCTTGGGGGCCATGTCGCTGATAACAAGGTCAAAGGGCGCGAGCGGTTCCATGGCCGCCAGCAGCTCCGGCGAGTCGGAAAACACGTCGGCCTGCAGAAAGGTGACGTTGGCGGCAAAGGTGTGTTTGGTGTCCTGGATGTCCACGGCCAGGACATGCCCTTCCGGCCCCACGCGCTCTCCGGCGTACTGGGTCCACGAGCCGGGGGCCGCGCCGAGGTCGAGCACGGTCTGCCCCTTTTTGAAGAGGCCGAACCGCTTGTCCATCTCCTTGAGCTTGTACACGGACCGGGCCGCGTAGTTTTCCTTTTTGGCCCGTTTGAAGTATTTGTCCTGATATTGTTTCATGGCAGCGCTCCTTGCTCGGCGTGGAGCGATTCCTAGCCGAATACGCCGAAAAAGCCAAGTGCAGCATGGCAAACCGCCCCGTCAGAGTCCGCATCGTCAACGAGCTGGGCAACGCCCAGTCCCTGCCCGACGATCCCGCCCAGTTCGAAGTCCTGCCCGGCGGGTCCGAAGTGATCTTTCTCGGCCTCGGTCCGGACCCGGCCTCCACTGCCGCGCACTTTCCCCAATTCGCCACTGCCGCCTACCTCGACTGCCCGGCCATGGCCGACCAGATCGACGGCTGGCTAGCTGCCGTCCCGGCTGGATTCTCGCCCCTTGCCCCAGAGGCGTTCACCCCGGAGCGCGCTGCCTCGGCCACCATTGTCCGCTACCGGCCCGGGCTCAAGGCGTTCCCGTGCTTTTTCGCCCCCCTGGCTGCCAGGGTCGCCCTGGCCAGATCCGGATGCCCTGGCGCAAAGGACGCATCCGGCACCCTGCATGGCAAGACCGTCTGGCTCCCCTCGGACCCACTCGGCATGCTGGCCCGCGAGCTGGCCCTGGCCTTCGAGTCCAGGGGGCTGCGCGTCCTGAGTGTGGACCGCGAGGCGTTGGAGCGTTCGCCCGGCACCGAGCTGCCCCGGCTCCTGGCCCAGGGCGTGCCCGACCTGTTCTTCAGCGTCAATTTCCGGGGACTGGAGCCGTTCGGCCTTGGTTTCGAGATATTGCGCGAGGCCGGGGTCAGGGTGGGGGTCTGGCTGGTGGACAATCCCTTCAATCTGCTCACTGGCATCAAGTCCGGCTTCTGGCAACAGGCGCGACTCTTTGTCACGGACCATACCTTCATCGGTCCGCTGGTGGAGAGCGGGGCGCGCTGGGTCAAACACCTGCCCCTGGCGGCCAGCCCGGAATTGTTCGCCGGGGACCGCGCCGCCAGCGGCCCGCTGCCCGACTGCGCCAGTGACCTTGCGGACAAACTCGTCTTCGTGGGCCGCTCCGAGTTCCCGGGCAAGCGCGAGTTCTTTGCCGGGCTGACCCCGGACCCGGCCCTGCTGGCCGAGGCAGAGGCCATGCTTGCGCGCGGCCAGCGGCCCGACTCCCACTGGTGGCGCGAGCGCGTCCCTGTCCCTCTGTGGCCGGGCAACGCGGTGCGCCGGGTGGGCGTGGGGGCCGAGGCCGCCGGATACGCGTGGCGGGCGCGCTGTCTGGCCGCTGCCGGACCCGAGGCGATCATCTTCGGCGATGAGGGGTGGCGCGACGCGCCGGGCGTCACGGCCCAGGTGCGCCCGCCGCTCGACTACTACGGAGCCCTGCCAGCGGTATACCGCGCGGCCTCGGCCTGCCTCAACGTCACCGGCATGCAGCTCCCTGCGGGCCTGACCCAGCGGCACTTTGACGTCTGGTGCGCGGGCGGTCTGCTGCTGACCGACGCCAACCCCGGTCTGGCCATATTCCCCAAGGAACTGACCGCCCCCGTGACCTTTGCCGCTCCGGCAGACATCCTGCCCCGGTTCCAAACGCTGCGCGCCAACCCTGCGGCCCGCGACAGCCTGCGCCGCGACTGGCGCGCCCTGATCCTGGCCGAGCATACCTACGCCCACCGCGCGGACACGGTCCTCACCGCGCTGGGCCTCTGACCCCGGCACAATCTGCTCCCGCCCCTTGTCAAAACACTTGTCGCCACCCGCAAAAAGGGATAACTACCCTCAACCCAAGGGGACGTAGCTCAGCTGGGAGAGCACTGCCTTCGCAAGGCAGGGGTCGAGAGTTCAAATCTCTTCGTCTCCACCAGAAAACAGTCTGGGAGCTTATGGCGCATGCCATAAGCTCCCTTTTTTGCGTCGGGTCAGGCTGGACTAGTTGGTGACCGCCACCGCGAATTTGACGAGGTCGGTGCGGGTGCCGAGGATCTTCCAGGTGCGTGAGCAGGAGGTGTACCAGTGGTGGAAGGCGGCGAACTCGTCCGCCGGGCCGAAGTCGTCGAACACGATGACTGTGCCGCGTGCGATCCACGGGTTCATGGTCATGAGCACGTAGAGGCAGGAGGAGCACAGGTCCGAGTCGATGTGGATGACCATGCGGTTCTTGCGTTCATAGCCGGTCAGGAAAGGGTGGAGGGATTTGTTGAAGTAGCCCGTGATGAAGGTTCCGCGCGGGTCGTTGATGTCCGGGAGCGCCCCGTTGGTGGAGAAATGCCCCTTGGGCAGGTTGCTGGAGCGCCACTCCTCGGGCAACCCCTCGAAGCTGTCGAAGCCGAAGAACCGGGACGCCGGGTGGGTGTTGATCTCCATCCACGACCTGAAGCTCTCGCCCTGGAACACGCCGAACTCGAAGAAATCCATGGGGCCGGAACGGATCACCGCGTTGTGGACATGGGTGTAGAGGATGCGCCGGTCCTTGTACTCGTAGTCAAAGACCGGGTACTGGTAGTCCTGGCTGCCGATGCAGTCGGCCATGAGCCGGCCATAATAGCCCGCCTCCCAGGCGTCGGGGGTGTCGGCGAGGACGAGGTTCAGGGCCTGGGCCAGCTGGTGCTTCTCTATCTGCATGCGCTTCCTCCGCAATGCCGGATGGTCCCGCCGGAATTGTGACGGGTGTTCCGTTTTTTGCGGATGAAAGCAAATGGTGTGCCACGCCGTGTCAGGACGGCGCGATCAAAGGCCAGGGGATCAGAGGGGAATCCGCGACCCCTGCTCCCGCGCCCTGCTGCGGGCCATCAGGCGGACCGTGAGCACGCCCACACCCAGCCAGACGAGCACGGCGATCAGGCCGAAGCTGCCGCCAAGGAGCGGGTTGGCCTGCGGGAAGAGCCACATCCAGACGCCCTGGACCTGGGCGTTGACCGCCGCGTGGATGAAGGCGGCCAGGAACACCGAGCGGGAACCGAGCGTCATCTCGTTGATGAACAGGCCAAGGGCCGAGGTCATGGCGCACATCATGCCCAGACCGGCCAGGGGATGGCCGGGGTAGTTGAAACCCGCCAGGATGAGCGGGGCGTGCCACAGCCCCCAGGCTACGCCCAGGACAAGATAGGCCATGGGCTTGCCCAGGACCATCAGCCGGGGCAGCAGGAAACCGCGCCAGCCCAGCTCCTCGCCCAGGGCAAAGACGTACTGGATGGCCGGGCCGATGAGCATGGAGGCCGGGAGCATGACCGTGAACAGCGAGGTCAGGTCGTGCGGCTCTGCCGAGGTCTGGTTCAGGGCATGCAGGCCGGGGTCCGGGGCGCTGAAGCCCACGGCCCAGTTGAGCCCGTGGATGACAGCGAAGACGATCGGGACCAGGAGCGCGGTCAGGTAGTACGGCCCGGCGGGTCCGGTGCGCAGGGACAGGCTGTCGGCCATGCGGCGCAGGGAGCCGCGCTCGGTCCAGGCGGTCACGCCAAGGGCGGCCAGCCCTGGCACCCACATGGTCAGCAGCAGCCACGGGGTGGGCGTGTACACCGGGCTGGCCGGGTCAAAGCGCACGCCGCTCTTGAGCTGGAACCACTGCACGGCCCAGGAGGCCGCGAAGACGAGGCACAAAAACCACAGGATCGGGGCCAACTTGTGGCTGCGGGACGGCGGGATGCTCATGGCCGGGAGGCTACCCCAAACCGTCCGTCCCCGTCTACTCCGGCTTGCAAGTCACATGGCACACGCCGGTGGGGGTGTTCACGGCGTGGGGGAAGAACCGTTTGCGGATGCGCAGGGACACGCCCACCAGCCCGATGAGGACCGGCACCTCCACCAGCGGGCCGATGACCGCGGCAAAGGCCACGCCCGAGTCGATGCCAAAGACCGCGATAGCCACGGCGATGGCCAGCTCGAAGTTGTTGGAGGCTGCGGTGAAGGAGAGGGTGGCCGACTGCTCGTAGGTGGCCCCCACCTTGGCCGACATGTAGAACGACACCAGGAACATGACCAGGAAGTAGATGCACAGCGGGATGGCGACGCGGATCACGTCAAAGGGCAGCTGCACGATGTATTCGCCCTTGAGGGAGAACATGACCAGGATGGTGAAGAGCAGGAAGACGAGGGTCAGTGGCGCGATGGCCGGGACGAATTTTTCCTCGTACCACTCTCTGCCCTTGGTCTTCAGGCCGATGAACCGGGAGGCCATGCCCGCCAGGAAGGGGATGCCGAGGTAGATGAAGACCGACTCCGCGATCTGGCCCATGGAGATGTCCACCACCACGCCCTCAAGCCCGAACCAGCCGGGCAGCATGGTGATGAAGATGTAGGCGTAGACCGAGAAGAAGAGCACCTGGAAGATGGAGTTGAAGGCCACCAGCCCGGCGCAGTACTCGGTGTCGCCGTCGGCCAGGTCGTTCCAGACGATGACCATGGCGATGCAGCGGGCCAGCCCGATGAGGATGAGGCCGACCATGTACTCGTGGTGGCCGGAGAGGAAGGCGATAGCCAGCCCGAACATGAGCAGCGGGCCGATGACCCAGTTCTGCACCAGGGAGAGGCCGAGCACGCGGTAGTTGCGGAAGACCCGGTGCAGTTCCTCGTAGCGCACCTTGGCCAGCGGCGGGTACATCATCAGGATCAGGCCCACGGCGATGGGGATGTTGGTGGTGCCCACCTGGAAGACGTTGATGGCGTCCTTGACCCCTGGATACAGGTATCCCAGCGTGACGCCCACGAGCATGGCCAGGAATATCCACAGGGTCAGGAAACGGTCGAGAAAGGAAAGTTGTTTGACGGCGGGCATGGGCTTCTCCTTGCGGTCAGTCGCGGCCACAGGGGGACTTCCCCTCGGCGGCGAGCCGGGTTGCCAGGGCGCGGGTGTCCGCGTCGGCCTGGGCATTGGTCGAGAGTTCCTCGTCGAGGAGCGCGAAGGCGTAGGCCATGAAGGGCGTGGGCTGCGGCGGTCGGCGGTAGTGCATCCACTTGCCGCTGCGCCGGGCATCGACCCAGCCGTGCTTGCGCAGGTAGGCCAGGTGCCGCGAGATGGTGGATTGGGGCAGGCCGAGCACCGCCATCAGGTCGCACACGCACAGCTCTCCGCCCGCCAGGAGGTTGAGTATCCGCAGCCGGGTGGCGTCCGAAAGGGATTTGAACTGGGTGGCCAACGTTTCCATAGAAACTTCATATCCGTATCAGCGGATATGTCAAGTGGCGATCAGGTGACGGGCTTTGCGGCCAGCAGTTGATCGAGGCGGTGGAAGTAGGCCTCGCGGCAGCGGTTCTCGGTGTCGAGCAGGGCGGCGAAGGCCTGGGCAAAGCCGTGGGGGCTTGTGGTGAACAGGCCGTGGCCGTGGACAATGGCCGCGCCTGCCGAGGCCAGGGCCGGGGGCAGGGTGTTGCACAGGCCGGTCAAGCCGGTGCCCACCTCGCCCGGCACGATGGGCACGCCTTCCACGGTGCGGCACTGGGTGCATTTGACGTGGCACTTGCCCCGGTCGGGGCACTCCTGCCTGTCGCAGTCCATGGACAGGATCACCGAGAACCTGGGGTGGCCGTGCAGGATGCACCGGGCGTCACCCAGGCGGTAGACATCCTCGTGGGCGGTCAGTTCGGACGAGGCGGTCAGCCCGGCGGTGGAGGAGCCGTCCATGGGGCAGGCGTCGATGCACCCCTCAAGCTCGTCCAGGGAGCTGCCGGTCTGGCTGATGTAGATGGTGTCGTCCAAGCGGCAGGAAATGTTGCCGAAGAACGAGTCCACCAGCCCGTGGCCGACCACGGCGCGCCCCGCTTCGGTCATGGCCGCGAGTATGGCGTCCCCGGTGTCGAGGGGGGAGGTGGTCAGTCCCGGCAGATCGTGGCGCGGCGCGGCCAGCCGGGCCACTGCGGCCTCGAAGGCGGCCCGGAATCGTTGGTTCGGTGCGCCATGCCGCGCCTCGGCCAGATAGCGGGAGAAGAAGAGCACGAAGCAGGCGAAGAGGGTGGACGAGAAGAAGACGAACCCCTGCTCCGGGCTGACCGTGCCGCAGGAGACGATGCCCTGGCCCGGCACGATGACCGCCTTGCGCCGCGACAGGGCCACGGCCATGGCCTGGGCTGTGAACTCCCTGCAGACCGGGATGTCGTGCAGAAAGGTGCGGGTCTCGGTGTCCTCGGGACGCAGGCTGGTCACGGGCGGCGCTTCCGGCTCCGGGCTGGCCAGGAAGTCGATGATGCCTGCGTAAGGCTCTGCCGGTCGGGCAAAGACCAGCGAGTTGATGGGCAGCAGGTCGAAGAGCGGGGCCAGAGTGGCGATGCGCGGGTCCGGCTTGTTCCATTCCAGTTCGGCGTCCAGCCCGCCCACCAGCGGGGTGTCGGCCTCGCACAATCCCTGTCCCACGAGCTTGCGGGCGTATTTGTCGCACAGGGCTTTCATCGGTCAGGCTCCAGCCCCAGGCGGATGGCTGTGTCGCGGGTGGGGTTGCCGTCCGCGTCGAGCCCCCGGATGCGATAGTAGTTGGCGCGGGCTTCGAGGAACGCGGCGCGCTCGATGGGGGGGATGTCGATGCCGCTGCCCGACGAGCCTTCCTCGGTAAAAAAGCGCGGGGGCAGGTCGTCGTCGCAGGCGTCGAATCCGTTGTGCGCGTTCATGATCCGTTCATTGTAACAGATGCGCTCGCCTGCGGCCATGAGGTCCGGCCCACTGACCGCCACGCCGGTGACTGCGGTGTAGGCCTTGGCGTATTCCTCCAGCCCGGCGGCCAGGAAGACGAACTTGCACACGCCAAGGGAATCCACGGCGGCGTTGGCATCCTCGGCCAGCTTGATGATGCGGGCCTTGCCGCTGAAGGTGAACCGGTCCGTGGCCACGGGCTTGCGCAGGATCTCGTGGCTGACCGGGTAGGCGCGCAGATGGCAGCCGCCGCGGGTGCTCAGGGCGTAGGCCAGGGCCATGCCGTAGGCTCCGCGCGGGTCGTAGGCGGCCAGCTCCATGCCCTTGACCGACATGGACAGCTCGGGCCGCTGGCACGACTGGGCGAAATCGAGCGACCCCTGGCCCAGGTAGCTGCCATCGGCCATGTCGTAGAGGGCCTTGATCAGGGTGCGCCCGGTGAAGTTTTCGCCCATGATCTCGCGGAAGCAGGCCAGGGTGGCCCCGGCAGAGATGGTGTCCAGCCCGAGCCGGTTGCACAAGGTGTTGGCCTGCATGACCAGATCCATGTCCGTGTTGCCGATGAGCGCGGTGAAGTGGGACATGGTTTCGAATTCGGGCATGGCGCGCCCGTCGTCCGCGATCTTCTTGCACAGGATGTGGCAGCCGGTGCAGCCGTGCCTGCGCGGCCCGTAAGCCGCCTTGTAGGCCGCGGCGTTGAGTCGGCCCGCCTGCGCGAACCTCGTTTGGGCGAAGTTGTTTGTGGGCATCATGCGCCGCGCGTCCATGAGGTCGAAGAGGGCCCCGGTGCCCCAGCAGGAAAAGCCGTGTTTGCCGAGCAGCACGGGCGAGGCCGCCGTGAGCCGCAGGATGTCCTCGCGCGCCTGCCTGAGTCCGTCCTTGTCGTGGACGTTGACCTTGCCTGTGCCTTTGACGGTGATGAACTTGAGATTCTTCGCGGCCCAGACAAGGCCCAGCCCGCCGCGCCCGGCAGCGTGGTGGCGGTCGGCCATGACGCAGGCCAGGGGCGAGCCGTTCTCGGCTGCCGGGCCGATGGCGGCCATGGCCATGCCCCTTGGCCCGGCCTGGGCCAGACGGTCAAAGGTCTCGTCCGTGGTCGTCCCGGCCAGGTCGGTGGGCGTAACGCGCACCGCGTCGTCCCTGATTTCGATACCGCAGACCGTTTCGGCCCGGCCCGTGATGACCAGTCCGTCCCAGCCCGCGCGCTTGAGTTGGGTGGCCAGCCTGCCGCCCACGGACGAGTCGCAGATGGCCCCGGTCAGGGGCGAGCGGGACATGATGGTCCCCCGGCCCGAGGCGGGAGCGATGGTGCCTGTCAGCGGTCCGGCAAAGACGAGCAGGGGCAGGTCCGGGTCATTGATCTCAAGGGAGCAGACCGGGCGCAGGAAATGACCGGCCAGCCCGCGACCGCCGAGGCAGGTTTCGTAGAGCCGCCGCGACGGGCGCTGGACAGCCATCTCGCCCGTGCCGAGGTCGATGTGGAGGATCTTGCCGGTCCAGCCGGAAATGGGAGAGCGCATGGCCGAAGAATCCCACGAACAGTGTGAAAAGGCAACCGGTTGGCCGCGCTCCGGTGGGGATCGGTTGACCCTGGCCGCGAAATGGGTATGGTGTCGCACCGGAGGATGTCATGGCCGAGAATAAGATAGACAAGTCCCGCAGAAATTTTCTGCTCGGCGCGGTGCGTCGTTTCAGGAACGAGGAGGCCTCCGGGCCTGCCGCCTCCACCGCTGCCTGCATCGACGTCATGAAGGAGGCCAACTCCCTGTATGTGGACGAGCAGTGGGAGGAGGCGCGCCAGAAGTACCGCCAGTGCCTGGACAGCGACAAGAATGACGCCGACGTGCGTTACCGTCTGGGCGTGTGCCTCTACCGGACCGGCCTCTACCGCCAGGCCAAGCTGGAGTTCGAGCGCGCCCTGCGCATCCGGCGCGAATACATGGACGCCTTTCTCTACCTCGGGCTGACCATGGTCCGGCTCGACAGGGCGGACAAGGCCGTGGCCCTGTGGAAGCGCTATTTCAACCCCGGAGCCGTGGCCGTGCAGCGCGAGCTGAACCTCCAGATCGGGCTGATCGAGGAGGGTGTCGGCGACCCGCCTGAGGTCATTGCCCAGGCCGTGGAAAAGGCCATTGTCCTGGCGGGCCAAGCCATCGGGTAGCGGCGTCAGTCAGAGTTCTTGACCGCTTCTGAGTGGTCAAAGCCGTGCGCCCGCTCCACCCGGCAGATGCGGATGGCAAAGGCTTTGTACCACGCTTCGCGCCCGCGCCGCCTCGCCTTGGCATGCTCCGGGTGGTCGCGCCAGGCCCGGATCGCCTCCAGGCTCTCCCAGTATGAAACCGTGATCCCAAGCCCGTCACGGGCGGATTCGATCCCCAGAAAACCCGCCATGCCCTGGGCCAGCTCGACCATGCGGCTGGCCGTCTGCGCGTAGCCGTCGTTTTGGTCGTCTTTGGTGTCGTCTTCCCGGTCTGTGCGTGTCGAGGTGAAGATGACCGCGTAGTAGGGCGGGGCGGGCGTGTCGGCTGGCTGGCTCATGTGGTCTCCATGGCTCATGGTCTGATGGGATGCGCCTAGCGCACAACGGAGAACCGGCCCGGACGATGTGTCCGGGCCGGTTCTCTATAGGGTCAGGTCAGGGAATGGTCTAGTACATGCCGCCCATGCCGCCCATGCCACCCATGCCGCCCATGCCGCCCGGCATGGCCGGAGCAGAGGAGGCGGGTTCGGGCTTTTCGGCGATGGCGCATTCGGTGGTCAGGAGCAGGCCAGCCACGGACGCGGCGTTCTGCAGGGCGGTGCGGGTGACCTTTTTGGGGTCAATGACACCGGCCTTGATCAGGTCGCCGTATTCGCCGGTGGCGGCGTTGAAGCCGAAGCCGTCCTTGCCTTCCTTGATCTTCTCCACCACGATGGAACCTTCCATTCCTGCGTTGGCGGCGATCTGGCGCAGCGGCTCTTCCACGGCGCGGGCGATGATGTTCAGTCCGGCCTGTTCGTCGTCGTCGGCAGCCTTGACCTTGGCCAGGATCTTGCCGCAACGGGCCAGAACCACGCCGCCGCCGGGGACGATGCCCTCTTCGACAGCCGCGCGGGTGGCGTTCAGGGCGTCCTCGACGCGGGCCTTCTTCTCCTTCATCTCGGTCTCGGTGGCGGCACCGACGTTGATGACGGCCACACCGCCCACGATCTTGGCCAGACGCTCCTGGAGCTTCTCGCGGTCGTAGTCGGAGGTGGAGTCGGCGATCTCGGCGCGGATGGTGGCGATGCGGGCCTTGATGTCCGCGGAATTGCCAGCGCCGTCGACGATGGTGGTGTTTTCCTTGTCGATGACCACGCGCTTGCAGGAGCCGAGGTCATTGACGGTCAGGTTCTCAAGCTTGATGCCGATGTCCTCGGAAACCACCTGGCCGCCGGTCAGGGTGGCGATGTCTTTGAGCATGGCCTTGCGGCGCTCGCCGAAACCGGGAGCCTTGACGGCCACCACGTTCAGGGTGCCGCGCAGCTTGTTGACAACCAGGGTGGCCAGGGCCTCGCCCTCGATGTCCTCGGCGATGATGAGCAGGGGCTTGGACATCTTGGCGCACTGCTCAAGCACGGGCAGCAGTTCCTTCATGTTGGAGACCTTCTTCTCGTTGATGAGAATCAGGGGCTCCTCCATCTCGCAGGTCATGCGCTCGGTGTTGGTGATGAAGTAGGGGGAGAGATAGCCGCGGTCGAACTGCATGCCCTCGACGACATCCAGCGTGGTGTCCAGACCCTTGGCCTCTTCCACGGTGATGACGCCTTCCTTGCCGACCTTGTTCATGGCCTCGGCGATGATGTTGCCGATGGTGGCGTCGTTGTTGGCGGAGATGGTGCCGACCTGGGCGATTTCCTTCTGGTCGCGGGTGGGCTTGGCGATCCGGCCCAGCTCCTCGACGATGGCCGCGACACCCTTGTCGATGCCGCGCTTGATGGCCATGGGAGAGCGGCCCGCGGCCACGAGCTTGATGCCCTCGGTGAAGATGGCCTGGGCCAGGATGGTGGCGGTGGTGGTGCCGTCGCCAGCCACATCGGAGGTCTTGGAAGCGACTTCCTTGACCATCTGGGCGCCCATGTTCTCGAACTTGTCCTCAAGCTCGATCTCCTTGGCCACGGTCACGCCATCCTTGGTGATGATCGGGGAGCCATAGGATTTCTCGATGACGACATTGCGGCCCTTGGGGCCGAGGGTGACCTTGACGGCGTTGGCCAGCTTGTCAACGCCTGCTTTCAGCTTTTCGCGGGCTTTGGCATCAAAAAGAATCTCTTTTGCCATGATGTATTCTCCTTAAAAAAAATGGATTGATTGGGTCGGGTGTGGCGGCGTCTATTCGACGATGGCGAGGATGTCGTCCTCGCGCATGACCAGGTGCTCGTCCCCGTCAACGGAAATTTCGGTACCTGCGTACTTGGCGAACAGCACGGTGTCGCCCTTCTTGACGGTCATCTTGACGCGTTTGCCGTCCTCGTCGAGCTTGCCGGGGCCGGCTGCGACGACTTCGCCCTTCATGGGCTTTTCCTTGGCGGAATCAGGGATGTAAATGCCGCCTGCGGTCTTCTCTTCCACTTCCAGACGCTTTACCAGAACGCGATCGTTCAGCGGTTTCAGCTTCATTCCTTTATACCTCCGATTGTGATTGTTTCGGTTCGGTCCGCGGCCCGGCATGGCCGGTGCGTCCCGCATGCGTGAGCGTCCCTTCCGGGCGCTCCTCCAGGCTGGCTGAAAGATAAACACGACCAACACAGAGTCAAGCGCGCAAGGCAAAAAAAAACGGCCATGCCACCAAGGGCGGGCCGGATTGCGAGGCAGGCCGCGCGCTGCCGGTTACCCTTTGATTTTTTTATATGTTTTGCCGAAGGGTTTGTCGAGGTTGAGGATGTGGTCGCGATACCTGTCGTGCATGAAATTGCGAATCTTGATGGCGGGCATGGCCGAGCCGTTCAGCAGTTCGCCCTGCATGCGGATGACATCGGTGATGAACCGGTTGTGTTCGCGTTTTTGCTTGGCAAGGCCGGGGTAGTTGATCTCCTGCATGTACCCTTCCTCGGTGCGGAAGTGGAGCATGGCGTAGTCGCGCAGTTCGTCGAGCACGTCGATGATTGCGTCGGCGCCCTCGTCGTCCAGGGGTTTGTACAGGTCCGGCACCGCCTTTCCCATCGTGTCCAGCAGGGTGAAGAACGTCCTGTGCTGTTCGTCGATTTCCGGAATGTGCACCAGATATTCTTCGGAGAAACCCGTGAGGTTGAGTCGTGAAGTCATGCGTTTCTCCTGTAACGCGTTGCATTGTTTGTCATCCCCATAGCGATATTTTGGGTGTCTGTCACGTACCTGTTCCCGTCGGGCCGACCCTGGGCCGTGTCACCAAACCTTGGATCAATCGTCACCGGCAGCACGATATTGTCACCGCGTCGGCGGGATGGCGCGTCCCTGGGCGCGTAATGTCCTGCAAACACGATCCAGGAGGATGGTATGGACGGTCTCGTCAAAGGCCCCTTGCTCAACCTTGCTTCCCCGTTCGGCGACCCCCTTCGCCATGCCCTGTTTTCGCTTTTCCGCAAGCCGCTCTCGAAAGTCCTTCGGCTCGACACCCTCAATTCCATGTACTGCGCGCTCCAGGGCGACGAGGCCGACGCCCCGTTCATCGACCGGGCGCTCGACATGCTCGGCGTCCGCTTCGAGCTCGACGGACAGCCCGTGACCCGCGTGCCCAAGACCGGGCCGCTGGTGGTGGTCTGCAACCATCCCTTTGGCGTGCTTGAGGGGTTGATCCTGGTCAGGATATTGCGCTCCGTGCGCCCGGACATCAAGATCATGGCCAACTTCATGCTCGGCCTGATCCCGGAGATGGACGAACTGCTCATCGAGGTGGACCCCTTTGGCAAGGCGGACTCGGCCAAGAAGAACATCGCCGGACTCAAGGCGAGCATGAAATGGCTCAAGCAGGGCGGCCTGCTGGCGGTCTTTCCGGCTGGCGAGGTGTCGAGCCTCAAGATGAAGAAGGGCATGGTGGCCGACCCGCTCTGGAACCCCATGATCGGGCGCATCATCCGCAAGACGGGCGCGGCTGCGCTGCCGGTGTTTTTCGAGGGCCGCAACAGCGGTCTTTTTCAGGCCCTGGGCCTGATCCATCCCAAGCTTCGGACCATGCTCCTGCCCCACGAGAACCTGAAGCACGCTGCGGCCCACCCCATCCGGGTGGCCCTTGGCGGCGTCATCGAGAACGAGCGGCTGGCCGGACTCGGCAGCGATCGCGACATTGTCGATTTTCTGCGCTTTCGGACCTATCTGCTGCGCAAGGAGGGCAATTCGCGCTCGCCCTTCAAGGCCATCGTTCCGACCCGCTCCCTGGAACCCATCGCCAACTCGCGCGACAAGCACATCCTGGCCAGCGAAGTGGCCGCGCTGCCCGACGCCAACATCCTGATCCGCACCGGCGACTTCACGGTCTTCGAGGCCGACGCCTTCCGCATCCCGCGCATCCTGCGCGAGATCGGCATCCGCAGGGAGGAGACCTTCCGTCTCGTGGGCGAGGGCACGGGCAAGCCCATGGACATCGACGCCTTTGACGACACCTACCGCCATCTTGTCCTCTGGAATCACGCCGAGCGCGAGGTGGCCGGGGCGTACCGCTTCGGTCTGACCGACGAGATACTGGCCAAGCAGGGCGTGTCCGGTCTCTACACCAGCACCCTCTTCAAATACCGGCCAGGGCTGCTCGAATCCATGGGCCCGGCCCTGGAGATGGGCCGCTCCTTCGTGACCCCGAAATACCAGAAAAGCTACCAGCCGCTCCTGCTCCTGTGGAAGGGCGTGGCCGCCTTTGTGGTCAACAATCCGAAATATACCCGGCTGTTCGGCTGCGTCTCCATCTCCGGCGAATACTCCGAGCTTTCCCGCGAGCTGATCATGCGCTTCATGGAGCGGCACGCATTCAGGCACGACATGGCGGGCATGGCCGTGCCCAGGCGGCCTCCAAAGGTCAGGCGGCTGGGCCGGATCGATTTCTCCCTGCCCGAGTCTGCCTTCAGCGAGCTTGACGATGTGGCCGATCTGGTGCGCGATGTGGAGTCTGGCCGGTCCATCCCGGTGCTGCTCAAGCAGTACCTCAAGCTGGGCGGCAAGATCCTCGGATTCAACGTGGACCCGGATTTCGGCAACTGTCTGGACGGCCTGATCCTGGTGGACCTGCTGCGCAGCGATCCCAAGGTGCTTGGCCGGTTCATGGGCAACGACGGCGTGGCCCGGTTCCTTGCCGCCAATGCGGCCACCGACGGGGTGTCCCGGTTGCCGGGCAGCGGCAGGCCCGGCCCCCGGCCCCTGCATGTGGCCGCCTGATCGTGTGATTGTCCTGTATTAACGTCCACGTCTCCACCCCGCCGGGATTCCGGCGGGGTGTTTTTTCGGCTCCGCTGTTGGCTTCCCGGACGAATATCTATACAGTCCGGCCATGCGAAAATCCATCCTGCCCATCCTGCTGGCCGCGTTGCTGACGGTGTCCCTTTTTATCCCGGCTGCCGGGTTGGCCGCCGACCCTGCCGTGAGCGCGGACCAGCCCGGCTGCGCACCGCAATACCGCGCCCTGGCCGATGCCGCCGTGGTCGAGATCCGGGGCACCGGCGACATGGAGGCGGTGGTCGTGACCGACCCCCTGTGCTGGCACTGCCGGCTGGGCCACAAGCTGCTCGGCCAGTATCCCGAGCTTTACGGCAGCCTCAAGCTGCTCTTCTTCCCGCGCGCCGGTTCCATCGGCTCGGACATGGCCGCCTGGATCATCGAGGACGCGGCAGGGACCGAACGGCTCGGTCTGCTGCTCGATTTCGCCTACGGCACGCTGCGTCAGCCCAAGACCGCGGACCTCGACGAGGCGCGCATGCTCGTGCTGGCCCAGTTTGCCGAGGCCTTTCCCGCCATGCTCTCCGGCACGACCCTGCCTGAGCTGTTCGACCGGCTCAAGCAGGACCACGAGGCGCATGTGCTGGCCGGGGCCGAACTGGCCCGGACAGCCGAAATCCCCGGCACCCCCGTGCTTATCGCCGGGGGCGTCCTCGTCATGGGCTACGGCCCGGACGCCTGGCTCAAGGCCCTTGGGGAAGCCGGGGTCTGCAAGTAGCCCGGCCTACTGCCGCTTGATGGGGAACTCGTCGGGATAGATGAATCCCACAAAACCCAGGGCGGACAGGGCCATGCCGTACTTCCTTTCGATCACCAGCGAGGTGATGTTGAAGCGCATCTCGCCGTCCCGCACGAGGCCGCGAATGGACAGCTCGTGGTTGAGGGACGCGGTGAGCTGTTTGCGCGCATCCGCCTCGACCGTGGCCTTGTCCACGGTTTCGCCCGCATAGACCCGCTCGTATTCGGCCGCGAACCCGCCGATGGCCTTGCCGGACTTGTCCTTGGCCCAGACGCGGCCCACGCCCGCGCAGACCGTATCGCCCTTGACGCCGCCCGCCTTGGCCATGATCGTCTCCAGCACCGAGCCGTGATGGATGTGCGGCTTGACCGTATCCAGGGAGACCTCAAAGGCCTCGGGCGGCAGGACCGAGGTGTAGTAGACCACGTTAAAGTTCTCTATGCCCGCTTCCAGCAAGGCGAGATCGTAGGAAAAAGTCTCGTAGGGATCGGGCGGGATGCCCTGGTCGGACTGGCCTGTGCCGGTGGTGGCAAAGTAGGCTGTGGGGATGCGCGGGCCGAACCGCTGCTCGGCCTGGGCAGGGGCGGCCAGGGCCAGAATCAGGGCGAGCGCGCAGACGCTCGGGACAATGGACGCGATTTTCATGGGCACCTCGGGGTTGCAGGTTTGCCCGAGCATAGCACCCAAGGCCGGTCGGCGGCAACGGGAGGGATGAACCCAGCTCGTCGCAAGGGGCGGAATGATGGAGGTCCGAGCCGGTGGGATTATGCGGTCCATATGCTCGACGAGGCAGGCGTAGTAGCCCTTGATGTCCAGCAGGCCGCAAGGCTTGGCGTGGTAGCAGAGGTGGTTTCAGGTCAAATGTTTGGGGGCCGATCTAGTCTTATGTATTAGTGGAGTAGAATCAGAATAAATCTGAAGTGAGATGGTTAGTTTTAATATCCGGGTGCGCAGTTCGTTCCGCCTTGGATACTCTGATATACGGGTTGTATACTTTTGAGTGCAAGGGATGCTCTGGGGTGGCTGGGGTGTTAAGCGAAGGCAGCAGGAATTAGGGAGGTGTCTCCATAATTCCTCGGGGTTATTCATCTTCATCTGGTTCGTTTTGAAGGGTGTTCAGATTGTCAATGAGCGTCTGATATTCTTGGCGATAGCTGTCAACCCGGATCTCATTGATGGGAGGTCTGAATATCAATCCACGTCCGCTTCCTGTTTTCGTTCCGTCAGGTAGGGTTTTAGTCCATACCAAAGGTACAACTGAGTTCAGCATTTCTCGTGCAGCTTCACGGTTTTGTGGATCGTTTACACAGTACCTGAAAGAGCCAAGCACAATATCCATGGCTGAGTTTGCATGGCTTGCTTCAACACAAGTCGCACTAAACAACTTGATCCTATCCAGCTGACGATTTCCGTTGGGGAGATGAAGGCCGGTGCAGAACTTTTCGCCTAAATATTGCCATTGACCCATATTCGGAAGATTGTCGATGACACAAATCCCATCCTCATTCATCAATCTAAGAAACTTATTATATCGCCCGATCACAAAGTCTGCTGCCCACTTTACGTGCTGGTCTTGGTCCTGGTTTCGAATGATGGCATGAAGTATTATGTGAACGATAAATTTGCACTCAAGTTCATTGCATAAAGCTATGACCTGTCTTTTAGCCTCAGTACAGTCTGCAATGCTTACCTGTTCTGGGCGCGCATTGGTGTCAAACTTCAGAATATCAGTTGATTTATAGCCTGCCCTTTCTCTGATTTCGTTGATCCCCTCATCCAATCCGCTCAGAGCCTCAACAGGCATCACTATCCCACCATAGATGAAGAATTTGTTTCTTTCGCTCGGCCTTCTGTTGGTTTCGTCTGTGAGCATAATCTGCATGATGAATCTCCTATTAGTACATCGAGAGATATACGTAGTTGACGATATCGTCAATAGGGTTCGCTGCAGGTAGACAGTAGGGTGCACCTATCCTGGGTAGCCTCGAAGGCTGACTCTATCTATCTGGGATCTAAAGAATCAAAATTGGTACCCTGCTTAGTTGGGTCTTATCTCCTAAATAGACAGTTGAATCAGTGGTCTTTTACAGCCCCTTCTTCCTCTCAATCCACTTGTCCACCTGAGGCGGCACATAGGTCTCGAACTGGTCGAGCAGTCCTTCGGGCGTGGCGTCGGTGAGGACCATGCGCCGGTGTTCCTGGACGAGGAAGCCTTCATTCACCATGCGGTCCATGTGCTCGGCGAGGCAGGTGTAGTAGCCCTTGATGTCCAGCAGGCCGCACGGCTTGGCGTGGTAGCCCAGCTGGTTCCAGGTGAGGGCCTCGAAGAATTCCTCCAGGGTGCCGAGGCCGCCGGGCAGGGCGATGAAGCCGTCGGACAGGTCGGCCATTTTCTGCTTGCGCTCGTGCATGGACTTGACCACGTGGAGCCTGGACAGCCCCGTGTGGGCCACTTCCTTTTCCACCAGCAGTTCCGGGATGACGCCCACGACCTCGCCGCCTGCGGCAAGGCAGGCGTTGGCGAGCCGACCCATCAACCCCACGTCCGAGCCGCCGTAGACAAGGCCGATGGAGCGGTGGGCCAGTTCGCGGGCCAGTCCGTCGGTGGCCTGCGCATAGGCCGGGTCATGGCCGGGGTTGGAGCCGAGGTAGACGCAGACCCGTTTCATGCGACCGCCCGCACGGCTTTTTCCATGTCGGCCACGAACTCGTCCACCATGGCCTCGGTGGTGGCCCAGGAGGTCATCCAGCGCACGGTGTGGTCGTGCTCGTCCCAGACGTAGAAGTAGTATTTGCGCAGCAGGATGTCCGTGGCCCTGGGCGGGATATGGGCGAAGATGGCGTTGCAGTCCACGCTGCCCTTGATCTCCACGCCGGGGATGGCCCCGGCCTTTTCGGCCAGCCGCTGGGCCATGGCGTTGGCGTGGCGCGCGTTCTCAAGCCACAGGTCGTCCTTGAGGTAGCGTTCGAGCTGGGCCGAGACAAAGCGCATCTTGGAGACCAGCTGCATGGCCTGCTTGCGCAGGTAGGGGAACCCCTGGCCGATGCCGGGATTGAGGAAGACCACGGCCTCGCCCATGAGGCAGCCGTTCTTGGTGCCGCCAAAGGAGACCAGGTCGATGTCGAGCGCGGTGGTCATGTCGAAGAACGAGCAGTCGAGCGCGGCGCAGGCGTTGGCCAGCCGGGCGCCGTCGAGATGCACCAGCAGGTCGCGGTCGTGGGCGAACTCCACGATATTCTCTATCTCCTTGAGGGTGTAGAGCTTGCCCAGCTCTGTGGGCTGGGTGATGGAGATGACCTTGGGCTGGCTGGCGTGGACAAAGCCGATGTGGCCGAGATAGGGGGCCACGCTGCCGGGCGTGAGCTTGCCGTCGGTTGAGGGCACGGGCACCAGCTTGATGCCGCCGAACGCCTCGGGCGCGCCGCACTCGTCGTTGTTGATGTGGGCCTGGGCCGCGCAGATGACCGAGTTGTACGTGTGGGTCACGGCCCGCAGCCCCAGGGTGTTGGCCGCCGTGCCCGTGGTCACGTAGTGGATGCGCGCCTGGGAGCCGAAGAACTCCTTGAACACCTCGTCGGTGCGGATGGATATCTCGTCTTCGCCGTAGGATTTGAGATCGCCTGCATTGGCCTGGACCACGGCCTCCATGATGGCCGGATGCGCCCCGGAATTGTTGTCGCTGGCAAAGGATCGCATGGGTTGCCCCCCTATTTGAGCCCGAAAAAGGCGCGGGCCGCGTCGTGCTTGAGAATGTGCTCGGCCAGGTCGGCGTATCCCGCCCCGGTGGGGTGGATGCCGTCACCCTCGTTCAGGGCCTGGCCGTATACGAATGAACGGTGCATGGCGTCAAGAGTCGGCACAAAGGGGATGTCCAGGCGGCGGCACATGGACTCGACCACGCGCGACAGGGCACTGATCTTCTCGCGCCTATCCCGGTCATTGACCGGCGTGGGGCCGATCACCAGCACCTCGGCCTCGCCCCTGGCCCGGGTGAGCATGGCGACCGCCGCTCCCATGGATTCCTCGATGGGGACATCGTTGCAGACATCGGCCACGCCGAAGCTGAAAATCAGCCTGAAGGGCGTGTTTTCCATCTTGCGGAGCATGGCCTCGGCCCGCCAGCGGTGCTGCATGCGCACGGTGGCGTCCTTGCGCACGCCCAGGTTGTAGGCGGTGACGTCAATGCCCTGGCCGCGCATGGCCGCAGCCAGCCTGCCGGGCCAGCCGAGCCCGGATACGTCGCCCACGCCAAGGGTCAGGGAATCGCCGAAAAAACAGAGGATCATGAGTTACTCCTTGATGCGCGCGCTCAGAGACGTGATCTCGACGATGTAGGCGACCGTGGCGGCCAGGGCTGTGTCCTCATAGGGGAGGAGCCTGCCCGCATACTTGAGGGTGATGGCGTCGAGCGCGGCGCGCATGTCGTCGCCCTCGGCCCGGCGCGGCACGCCGGTGCCCATGATCGAGCGGAAGCGGTAGCCGTATTTGCACGCCGCGTCGCCGGTCTTGGGCAGGATGTCCACGGCTGCCGAAAAGGCCAGGGGCGCGCCCGAATCGAGGGCTGCCGCCTTGCGACCGCGCCTGCCCGAGTGGATGTAGAGCAGGCCGTCACCTGCCGCGAAGTTGACCGGCACGCTGTATGGGCCGTCCGCGTCCACCAGGGCCAGCCAGAGCACGTCGGCCCTGGCCAGGATGTCACCTGTCACGGCGGGGTCGTTGGTCACGTCTTTTCGCATGGTGTTCTCCATTATATCAGAAAAGGACACCCCGTCTCTTAATCCTCCGTGCCGTGGATGACAACCTCCGGCATGGATCGTATCCGGGCAGGTGCCGGTTCATGAAGCCGCCCGGTGCCGCAAACGTTCAAGCCCCCGCGCAAGGGTGCGCGGGGGCTTGAGCGGTGTCCGCAACGGCTGTGCGGCCTTATATGTACAGGCACTTGAAGTTCTGCGTCACATCCGGGAATTTCCGGAATTCGGCGTACTCGCGGGCCGCCTTCTTCATGTAGAGCACCACCTGGGGGACCAGCTCCGCCCGGGCCACCTTGCGGCTCCAGGACCGGATCTCGCACTCGCCGTTGGTTTCAAGGACCATGGCCCAGACCAGGACGGTGTCGCCTTCCATCTGGTCAGGCCCGCCCTTGGAATCCAGGAACAGATCCACCTGGCTGAAGGTGTTCCTGTGCTCCTGCACGGCCTGGTTGAGGGCCATGACCTCATTCTTGGAAAGATCAAGGGCCGTCAGCTTGACCGTGCCCTTGACCGAAACGGTGCCAGCAAGTCCGTCGCTCGCCGTCTGCTCGCCCATGAACAGGCCGGGGGCGAACAGGGCAACGCTCGCCATGGCGAGCAGGATCACGAAGACTGCGCCCAGCGCCTGGGGTGTCGCAAATTTTTTCTTTTTCTTGGTCATCACAATAAAACCCCTAAAAAAAGCAGTTTTTTCAGCAAGAAAAGCTGTAGAAGAATCTGCCAGACGAGAGACGTAAATCATTTGTCGGGCCTTGGCAATGGCGGTATTGGACACTTTTCGCGTTCCCTTTGGCAACCTGCTCATTTTTTGGGTAAACTTTTAAACATATATAATTGGCCGCTCCTTGGCAAGTGGGTTTCGCATTTCCCTGTGCCGGACAGCAGGAGGCTGTGCCCATGCCTGTTAGCCGCCCTTGCGTATCAACGGCTTTGATGAGAAAATCCCAACAATATTGGGTGTTTTTTTGTCAACCGCGCCATGCGGCAGCACGCCTTGAGGGAGGGGTGTCGCAATCGTCCCGGCGATATTGAATGCGGCAAGTCCGGGTGGACAGAGCGGGCGCGCAGCCGCCCAAGGTCGTTGTATCTTTTTGTGAAATGGGTTATTCATTAGCATCCTATGACAGATGCCCACATGCCCGAATACCGCATCTCGGTGGACCAGCTCCGACCGGGCGTATTCATCAGACTGGAAAAAACCAGCTGGTTCGATCACCCGTTTCTATACAACAGCTTCAAGATCAAGGATGCTGAGCAGATAGCCCTGCTCAGGAGCCTGGGCATCCGCGAGATCATCTGCATCCCGGAGCGGTCCGACGTGTTGCCCGCCCGCAAGTCCGCCGGGGCCCCGGCCCCGGAGAGCGCGCTCCCGCAGGAGACCCTGGACCGGCTCTGGCAGGTCAAGCGTGACCGGACCCGGCGGCTCAAGGAGAAGAAGCAGCGCATCGCCGTGTGCGAGGAGCGTTTCACCCTGTGCATCCGGACCTTTGACGCCATCCTCAGGGGGATTTCGGCAGGCAGTCAGGAGGCGGGGCAGGAGGCGATGGAATTCGTGGACCGGCTGAGCCTGTTCTTTCTGGACGACGTGGAGTCCACCCTGCACCTCATGAACGTCGTGGACCAGGGTGAGAGCGCGTACTCCCACCCCATGAACGTGGCCGTGCTCTCGCTGATGGTCGGCAAGGAGGCGGGGCTGGCAAAGGACGACATGACCGCGCTCGGCCTGGGCGCGCTTTTTCACGACATCGGCAAGATCGGCCTGCCCAAGAAGCTGCTCAAGAAGCGCGGCGACCTGACAAGGCCCGAGCAGGAGCTGATCGCCCGCCACTCGGAAACCGGCGCGGGCATGCTCGCGGCCCTACCTGTGTTTCCTGCGGCAGCTGTCCTCATCGTGGCCCAGCATCACGAGCGCATGGACGGCTCCGGCACGCCCGGCCATCTCAAGGGCGACGGCATCGACCGGCTGGCCCGCATCGTGGCCATTGCCGACGCCTACGACAACCACTGCAACACGTCCGATCCCAACCAGGCGCTGACACCCTATCTCGCCCTCTCCTACATGTTCGGCCAGCAGAAGGTGCTTTTTGACGTGGAGTTGCTGGCGCTGTTCATCCGCTGCCTTGGCGTGTACCCGCCCGGCACCGTGGTGGAGCTGACCAATGGTGCCGTGGGCATGGTCATGTCGGTGAACCCCAGGAATCAGCTCAATCCGAGCGTGGTCCTCTACGATGCCGATGTGCCCAAGAAGGAAGCCCTGATCGTGGATCTGGCCGACGAGGCCGACCTGCGGGTCGAGAAATCCATCCGGCTGGGCCACCTGCCCGCCGAGATTCTGGAATACCTGTCACCCCGGACGCGCATCACCTATTTTGTCGAGCCCCGGTAGTTCCGCACTGTTTTTGCTCCGAAAATGAGCCGCATAAAAAGGGGCGTCCCATGGGGGACGCCCTTTTGCTTCATTTTTCTCCGGGCCGGATCAGGCTGCCGGAACCTGGGACAGGATCTGTCCCACCAGGGCGGCGGCCAGGATGGAGAAGCACAGCCGCGCACGCGTCGGGCCGAACTCCACGTCCAGATAGATGACCTCGCCGTGCTGGAAGCTCTCGGACGCCGCGCCCGTGAGCAGGGGCAGCTCCGTGGTCTCGTCGAGGTCAAAGGCCACCGGGGTCATGCCCTCGCGCTCCGGTCCCATGGCGGCCTGGCTCATGTTGGAGAGGGCGTCGGCCACGCCCTTGCATGCGTCCAGGCTGACCGGCAGGTAGAGCTGGCCGAATTGCAGGAGGCAGACCGGATGGTCCTCAAGCAGCATGGCCTGCGGCTCAATCTCAAGCAGCTGGAAAAGATACGGTCCGGCATCGTCGAATTCGACTCTCTGGCCTTGGTCGGTCATGGTGACTCCTTGTGGTGTCTGTTTGGCGGTCTGTCAACCGGCGTAGGAGCAGCAGTAGTCGACCACTTCCGCCACCTTGAGCTTGAAGCGGGACGAGCCGGGCACCTCGAAGCTCCCGCCTGCGGATACCTCGATCCATGTTTCACTGCCGGGGAGCAGCACGGACAGCCTCCCGGCAGCGATCTCCATGACCTCGGCAGCGTCGGTGCCGAACTCGTAGTCGCCGGGCAGCATGATGCCCAGGGTCTTCCTGCTGCCATCGGCCAGGATCACGGTCCGGCTGGTGACCTTGCCGTCAAAGTAGATGTTGGCCTTTTTTTCGACCGTGACGTTGGTGAACTCCGACATGGGGGCTCCTTGTGCCGGGCCGCGCCAGCGATGCCCGGTGGCTGAAAAATGGACGCGCCAGTTGCGCGCCGGGGAGAACGTGTTATAAAGAGGGGAGTTCCGTGGCGTCAACCCGCGCGGTGCTTTGTAGGCATCGACTGTTGATGGGCGGGCCGGGCCTGTTGCGGCACCAGCGGTCGCAGATGCGGCCAGCGAGCGGGATCGGCGGCGGTTTTCGGCTGTTTGGAAGGTGCGTTGCGGCAAAAACGACCCTGGTTTCGGCGCGGACGCAAACCCGGTGAAAGGGCGAGACAATGAAAAAAGTTCGGTTCGGCGTCCTTGGCACTGCCAGGATCGGTCGGGAAAAGGTCATCCCGGCCCTGCGCAAAAGCCGGTATTGCGAGATCGCGGCCATCGCCTCACGCTCCATGGAGAGGGCCGAGGCGGTGGGCGAGGCGCTGGACATTCCCCGTCGGTTCGGCAGCTACGAGGCCCTGTTGGCCGCATCGGACATCGATGCCGTGTATATTCCCCTGCCCAACCATCTGCACGTGGACTGGGCCATCCAGGCCATGCGCGCGGGCAAACACGTGCTCTGCGAAAAGCCGCTCGGGCTGGACACCGAGGACATCAACCGGCTCATCGACGCCACCAGCCGCTACCCGGACATCAAGGTCATGGAGGCGCTCATGTATCGCCACCATCCGCAGTGGCAGGATGCCAAGCGGCGGGTGGACAGCGGCGAGATCGGCCAGCTCGTGACTGTCCAGTCCTTTTTCTCCTATTTCAACGACGATCCGGCCAACATCCGCAACCAGGCCGCTGCGGGCGGGGGCGGACTCATGGACATCGGGTGCTACTGCGTGTCCCTGTCGCGCTTTCTCTTCGGCACCGAGCCGACACGGGTCTGCGGGTTCATGAACCGCGATCCGAGGTTCGGCATTGACAGGCTTTTTTCGGGCATGCTGGATTTTGCCGGTGTGCTGGCCACCTTTACCTGCGCCACCCAGCTGGCCCCGCACCAGCGGGTGAACATCCTGGGCACTGCCGGGCGCATTGAGCTGCTTATGCCCTTCAACGCCCCGCCCTCAGTGCCGAGCCAGATCATTGTGCAACGCGAGGACGATCAGGACATGCCTGTTCGCACCATCACCTTCGGCGTCTGCGACCAGTACGCCATCCAGGCGGACCAGTTCGCCAGGGCCGTCCTTGATGGCGCACCCGTGCCTATCCCCCTGACCGACGCCTGGGCCAACATGCACACCATGGAGGTGCTGCTCGAAAGCGCCCGGCTTGGCTCATGGGTGGTCTGCTGACACTGCCCGCGCTGGTTGCTGCGCTAGCGTGCCGGGATGTAGGTCACGCCCGTTGACTTCGGCGGCGCCAGGGTCTTGACCCTGGTGACGAGGTCGATGAAGGCCTGCGCGTCCATAAATCCCGTGTCCGTGCGGTTGGCAACCTCGTTCATGACCGTGTAGCCGTCGCCGCCGTTGGCCAGAAAAGAGTAAGTCACCACCCGATAGACGCGAGCCGGATCGAGCGGAGCGAACACGCCGTCGGGTCCGGCCACGGCCACATCCCGGACGCGCTGACCCGGTCGTTTTGTCATGTCCGCCACATAGCGCGCCCCGGCCACATAGGGGAAGGCGCCGTCGCCCCGGTCCACGCCCGTCTCAAGGGCCTGCCTGATCTGGCCGCCGGTCATCTCCAGGACAAACAGGGTGTTGTTGAAGGGGATCAGGGTGTAGGCCATGCCCACGGTGATGTCGCCCTGGTCCAGGCCGTGGCGCACTGCGCCCGCGTTGAGCAGGGCCATGTCCGCCGGGGAGCCTGTGCCCGCCAGCCTGTCGAGCATGGAGCGGGCCACCAGCGGGGCGAGCAGGCTGCCGTGCGGCAGATTGAGGCCGCTCTCGTCCGTGCCCGGAACACGGATGTGCGGCAGATTGGCCTGGGCCAAGCCGATGACCTGTCGGCGCATGGAGGCCACGCCCGCGTTGAAGGGGGCTATGTACGCCGCAGTTGGTGTGTCCTCGGAAACCACGGCAGCCACCGGACTTGCGGCCACGGCGGCCAGGGCCGCCTCGCGGTCCGCGCCGGTCAGGGGGACGCGCGCGCCGTTGCCATCCTTGCGCGAGAACTCGTCGGCCACCAGCAACAGCGGGCTCCCCTGTGCTGCGGTGACGCGCCCGGCGTCGTCAAAGGTCACGTCGATCCTGCCCAGCACATGGCTCCATTTCCAGGCCGTGACCACGGGCACGTCGTGGCCGTCCGCGCCCCTGACCATCACCGGATAGTCTGCGTCCACGGTCTTGCCCAGCGCCTTCATGGCCGCCGGGTCGGCCAGCAGCGAGTGGGAATGGCCGCCCACAATCAGGTCCACGCCCGGCACAGTGGCCGCCAGTTCCATGTCGCGCGCAAGACCCACATGGGTCAGCAGGATGATCTTGTTCACGCCCCGTGCCTCAAGCTCGGCCACGCGCTGCCGGGCCACGGCGGCCTCGTCGCTGAAGCGGACCGGGCCGGGGGTGGACAGGGCCGGGGTGTCGCTGGCGGTCAGCCCGATGACGCCGACCGTGTCGCCGTCAAATTCAAGCAGGACGTAGGGCGTGATCCGCCGGGCCAGCTGCGGCACGGCTGAGGCGTCGATATTGGCGCCGAGCATGGGCAGGGAGGCGTACTCGAGCATTTCGGCCAGGAAAGCGCTCCCGCGGTCGAACTCGTGGTTGCCCAGGGTCATGGCATCGAAGCCGAGCCTGTCGAGCAGTTCCATCTCCGGCCTGCCGCCGAATTTCATGAAATAGAGATCGCCCTGGACCGCGTCGCCCGCATGCAGGAGCGCGACGCTGCCCTTGGCTGCGCGCACGTCGCTCACCGCACGGGCCAGCCGCGACCAGCCGCCGAGGCGGACGGACGTGGGCTGGCCGTCGAGGGTCAGGGTGTCGCCTGTCCCATCGAGCCAGGAGTGGGAATCGTTGACGTGGAGCACGGTCAGCTCCAGGGCCGGGGCGGTCCCGGCCAGGGCCAGGACAAGCAGCAGGATCAGGCCGACATGAGTGATCGTCCGCATAGTGTACCTCGTAGTTTTCGTCCTGATAGCAGGCTTTGCAAAAAATGGGAATGCGCAGAAAAAAGGCCCGGAACAGGGCTGTTCCGGGCCTTGCTCGCCGTGGCGCGGGAAAAGGGTCACAGCATCTCGTGCCGGTAGTTGTCGCCGCCAAGGAGCTCGACCATGTCGCGCAGGATCTTCAGGGTTTCCTGGGCTTCCTTGTGGTCGAGTTTGCGCAGGGCGAAGCCCGCGTGGATGATGATGTAGTCGCCGGGGGTCACGTCCTCGTCCAGGAGCATGATGGATGCCTGGACCGTAGTGTCACCCTCGCCCACCTTGCAGGTGGCGACGCCGTCGTTGATCTCAAGAATTTCGGCTGGTATCGCGAGGCACATAGATTTTCTCCATTGCTGGGTTCAACTCGGTTCTGGGGCGGAAGCTGCCGCCTGCCCGCTCCACTTCGGCAAGCACGGCGTCCATGACTTCGGGCAGTCTGGCCTCAAGCTCCGGCGACAGGGCGGCGGAAAGATCCTGATAATTGACCGGTTCCACGCCGTAGAGGACGATGTCGTCCGGGACCGTGCCCACCAGGCTGCACTGGGCCAGCGTGTCGAGCAGGTCAGTCTGGTGCATGGAGTTCTTGAAGGCGCAGGCCTTGCTCAAGTCCTGGCCAAGCAGGCGGAACAGGTCGCCGGGCTGACCCTCGTTGAGAACGATGTCCACGACGATCAGATAGTCCGCGTCCATGATCGGTCCCATGAGCTTGAGGCCCAGAGTCCCGCCGTCGAGCACCTCGACATTGGGCGAGAACTCGTATTGCTGATCAAGCTCTTCCGCGACCCGGACGCCGAATCCCTCGTCCGTGTAGAGGATGTTGCCGACGCCGAGGATGAGAATGCGTTTTTTGCTTTCAGACATGGTTTTCACTTAGTGGACGGCGCGGGTTAAATCAACAGCAAATGCGCTCCGGGGTGTGCCGCAACAGCAGGGGCGCGAGGGTTTGATTGGGAAAAAAGGCGGGAGCCCGAAGGGATCGGGCTCCCGCTTCATAGCGTTCGTGTTCCGTAGCGGACTACAGGATCCTGAACTTCTTCACATTGCCGGTCTTGTTGTCGATGACGTGCACGCCGCAGGCGATGCAGGGGTCATAGGAGTGAACGGTGCGAAGGATTTCGACCGGACGCTCGGGATCGGCGATGGGGGTGTTGTCGAGCAGCGCCTCTTCCAGCGGGCCGGGGAGGTCGTTGTCGCAGCGCGGACCGATGTTCCAGGTGGAGGGAACCACGAGCTGGAAGTTGTCGATCTTGCTGTCCTTGATGTTGATCCAGTGGGAGAGGGCGCCACGGGGGGCGTTGACCCAGCCGACGCCCTGGGCGGAAGCGGGCATGTCCCAATCCTTGCAGATGTCCCGGTCGCCCTTGGCCACGTTTTCCTTGAGGTCGTTGACCCACTCGTCGGTCTTGAGCGTGACGATCAGGCACTCGATACCGCGGGCACCGGTGCGGCCCAAGGTGGAGAACAGGGCTTCGGGTCCGACGCCAAGGGCCTTGAGGACAAAGTCCACGTAGGTCTTGAACTCGGGGTGACCCAGGCCGTAGTTGACCAGACAGGTGGCCAGCGGGCCGACTTCCACGGCTTTGCCGTTGTAGCGGGGCGCCTTCATCCAGGAGTACTTGGTCTTGTCGTCCAGGCTGGTGTACATGGGGTCGGTGACGCCGTTGTACGGATGCTGGGCCGCGCCGTCCTTGTACCAGGAGTGCTTGACATGCTCGGCGATCTTGGAGGGATCAAGGGCATCCACCTGGCCGAGGTTGCGGTTCATGATCACGCCGGGCTTGACGTACCGGCTGGTCAGGTCGGTCTCGCCGCCCGGAACCGGGAACTCGCCGCAGCTCATGAAGTTGGTGGTGCCACCGATGGCAGCCCAGTCCTTGTAGAAGCCGGCAACGGCCAGGAGGTCCGGGATGTAGCAGTCGAGGACGAAGTCCTTGACCTCTTTGTAGAGGGCCAGGAAGTCGTTGATGTACTTGTCGGTGAGGCCTTCGTAGCAGGTGACGCCGCCCATGACGGTGAACTGGGTGTGCGGGTTCTTGGCACCCCAGACAGCCATGGCGCGTGCAGCCTTGACCTGCATGTGCAGGGCTTTGAGGTAGTGATCGGTGGCGATCAGGTTGACCTCGGGCGGCAGGACGTAGGCCGGGTGGCCGCCGAGGAAGTAGGCATTGGTGAAGATGCCCAGGCGACCGGAATCGACGATGCTCTTGACGGTGTCCTTGGTCTTCTGCAGGTCTGCCTTGCTGGAGACGAGGACCGGGTCCTTGCGGACGGTCTGGGCGACACCGGCGGCCATCTCGGCAGCCTTGGCGACGTCGGCGTTCAGGCAGGCCGAGACATCGACGAAGTCAAGCGCGTGCAGGTGATAGAAGTGCACGAGGTGATCGTGCATGAACTGCGCGGCCAGCACCAGGTTACGGATGATGGTGGCGTTGCGGGGCAGGACCTTGTCCACGCCCACAGCGTTGTCGACACAGCGGACGGACGCGAGGGCGTGCGTGTAGGTGCAGACGCCGCAGGAACGCTGGGTGAAGTGCTGCGCATCGCGGGGATCGCGGCCCTTCAGGATTATTTCCAGGCCGCGGAACAGCTGGGAGCTGCTGCGGACATCAATGATCTTGCCATTTTCGACCACGGCTTCCACACGAAGGTGACCTTCGATTCTGGTGACCGGGTCAACTATGACATCGTGTTTCCCTTTGGCCATGGGAGCGGCTTTGGGAGTGCAACCAGACATATTGTATCCTCCTTAAGAATTCTTATTCAGTCTGCTTGAAACGGGCTGACGCGACTCAGTCTTACAGATCGGTGAGATCCGCATAGAAGTAGGTCTTGCCGTCCCAGTCCTCTCCGTCCCAGAAATTGGGCTGCGAGCAGCCAATGCAGGGGTGGCCGGCCTGAACGGGCCAGTTGTACTGGTTGAACTTCACGGTGGGGCAGTTGTTGTACGTCTCCACACCGCGGCAGCCGAGTTTGCGCAGACACCAGCCCTTGCGAGCCTCCTCGGAACCAAAGGAGGGGGCGAACTGGTCCATGTTGAAGAATTCCTGCCTGGGGCAGTTGTCGTGGACGGACTCGCCATAGAAGGCGACAGGACGACCGACGGAATCCAGCTCGGGCACGCCCTTGGTCACATAGTACACGATGGTGCCGACCAGGGAGTACGGGTTGGGCGGGCAGCCGGGCACGTTGATGATCGGCTTGCCGGGGAACAGCTCGTCGACGCCTTTGCAGGCAGTCGGGTTCGGTGCGGCCTTCTGCACGCCGCCGTAGGAGGCGCAGGTGCCGTAGGTGATGGTCGCCAGGGCTTTTTCAACAACCTTGGTGGTGTTTTCAAGCATGGTGTGACCGCCGACCTTGCCGTGTCCGCCGGGCTCGTTGGCCGTTCCGGCCGGAGCGGTGGGCACGCCACCCTCGATGACCGCAACGTATTTGCCCGCAGCAACGGTGTCCCACAGCGCCTTTTCGGCGGCATGACCGGCAGCGGCCATGAGGGTCTCGTGGTAGTTGAGCGAGATGTAATCCAGGATCAGCGCGTCGATGTAAGGCTCGACAGTCCTCAGGATGGACTCGGAACACCCGGTACACTCAGCGTTGTGCAGCCAGACAACGTCGGGCCGGGTATCGCTGGTGAGGGCTTCTGCGACTTTCGGGGCGAAAGCCGGTCCCATGCCCATCACTGCGGCCACGGTTCCGCAGAACTTCATGAAATCACGGCGCGTGACGCCGCGTTTTTCCAGCCGTTCCACGGCTCCGTCCCTGCCATGACCTACGGAAAATTTCATAGAACACCTCCGTAATAAAATGAGTCTGTTATGACTTACGAGAACACCGTTATCCTCAATCATAACCGCCGGGCACACGCCCGAACTCGGACCTAAACCATCAATGATGGCACGAATACCGTAAACGTGACATCTTTGGCATCCTTTTTCCGAGTTCGTGCTATAACCCCCCGGAAAAATTAATTAACAATGTAGTATCCCGCTTTACAAACAAAATCAATAGGCATCTGCAATTATCTTTCAAGTGTCCCGGCACGCTAGATGCATTCCGTTGTCCCAGAGGCAGAAATGACCCGCTGGCTTCGCACGCAACACCATCCGGGCAAAGCCTGAATGATGCCCGCCAATTGGCGCAGGAAACGTCTTGACCCCATGAAGAGCACCACAACGAACCACTCGGTGCCCGAAGAGGCGGCAATTATGGCGACTTCGATCATGCTCGATTTCGGATTGGGCGATTCCATCCGGGTGGACCTGCCCCTGCCCGGCGGCACTGTCACGGTGCGCAGCCTGCTGCCCTCAATTTTCGCGCTGGCCGATGCGGTCCACGACCATTCGGCGCGCACCCTTGCCGTCACGGGCAAGGCCATCGGTTGCGGCCCCGGCTGCGGCAGATGTTGCCATCAACTCGTGCCCATCAGCGAGCATGAGGCCGTTCATCTGGCCGATGTGGTCAGGGCCATGCCCGCTGCACAGCGCAGCCGCATCGTCAGGCGGTTCACCGGGGCGATCCTGGCCCTGGACCGAGCCGGGCTGGTCGCGCCGCTGACCGCAACCTTCTCCGCCGGGGCCACGGATCGGGCCGCCCTGGGCCGCCTTGCCCGCCAATACTGGGGGCTGGGCATTCCCTGTCCGTTCCTGCACGACGGCTCCTGCCTGATCCATGCCCAACGGCCACTGGCCTGCCGCCAATACCTCGTCACCTCAGCGCCGGACCGTTGCGCTGCCTTGTACACCGAGGATCAGGACCACGAGGTGGTCATGCATCCGGTGGACACGGGCGGCGCGCTGGCGGCCTTTTCGGGCGAGGGAATGGTGCACTCGCGCGTGGTCCCCCTCGTGTTCAGCCTGCTTGCCGAGCGATCCGCCAGGGCCAGGCCGCTGCCCGTCCTGCCTGGGCCGCAGATGATGGGCCGATTCCTGTGCCTCCTGAACGACTGTTTTTCACGAGCCGGTTGAACTCCCCTCTCATTGCGTTTTCCCCTGTCGGCTGGGCGGGTGCCGCCTTGACTCTTTGCGGCCAGCGATGCAGAAAAGGCTGAGTGGAGAAACCTCGGTGCCGCGCTGCCAGCGCAAGGAGCGGCTCATGCCAAGCATTTTCCTCGAGTCCGCGCCGATTGTCCTGGTCCAGTGTCTGGCCGGTGCGCCGGGCCCAGGCCGGGTCACGACCCTGACCATTCCGGACGCCATTCTCATTAATAGACCCGGAGGTGGCCAGTGAGCGTCGTCGTCCAGTTCAGCATCTTTCCACTGCATGCGACGGGGTCGCTCGCGCCCTATGTGGCCCGTGCCGTGGAGGTTGTCCGCGCGTCGGGCCTGCCTTTTCAGCTCGGCCCCATGGGCACGGTGGTGGAGGGGGAGTGGGGCGAGGTCATGGCCGTGATCAACGCCTGCTACCGGGAGCTGGAGCCGGATTTCGACCGCATATACGTCAGCTTCACGGCGGACAGTCGCCGGGGCCGACAGGACGGCATGGCTTCCAAGGTGGCCTCGGTCCTGGGCCAAACGCGCGACAAGTCCTGATGTCGGTGCGCGGCACCCTCAAAGGCCAGTGGTTCCGGGTTTTCAGGCAACGATTCATCACAGGAGCAACGACGTGACCATCGTCCACCAGCAGACCGTCCAGATGAAGCAGGTTTCCCACGGCAACTTCCTGATGCGCAACGTGCTCAAGCACAACGTGGTCTTCAATGAGGGGACCAGGGGCGACGCGGCCTACATCCTGACCGAGGGCAAGATCGAGATATCCGGCATCATCGAGGGACACAAGAAGGTCTTCGCCATCCTCAAGCCCATTTCCATTTTTGGAGAGATGGCGCTCTTTCTCGACGACAACTCCCGCACGGCCACGGCCATCGCCCTGGAGGACTCCAAGGTCATCGTGGTCACCAAGGACGACCTCGAGGAGTACATGCGCGACTCGCCCAAGGTCATCTCATCCATTATCACCGTGCTGGTCAGCCGGCTCAAATCCACCACCAAGAAGGCCATGAAAGTGCCGAGCACCGGCATGGGCGTGGTCCGTATCCTCGACCTTTTCGCGTCCAACGGGACCATGACCCTGCGCTATGACACGGCCATCAAGTCCATGGCCGACACTTTTGTCACCACCACGGACCGCATCGAGCAATACATTCATGGGCTGGCCGGGCAGGGGCTGCTGGCCGTGGGCCGCGACGAACACGATGGCCGGATCATCACGCTGCTTGAACGCAATCTGGTCCACGAGGTCATGAAGCGCAAGGATTGATCCGGTGAACTGTCCCTCTTAGTCCAGGGCCACCAACTCCAAATCCCCCCAGGCAACGATTTTCGAGTCGCACTGGGCAAAGACCCCGCCGAGACCGCACTGGGCCAGTTGGGCGGCGCGATCGAGCACGCGCTGAATGTCGCCCGGCCCGCGCAACAGGTTGCCAAGGGCCGTGGCCGCCGCGTCCGCCAGTCGGGCGTCCTTGGCGCGCACGGCTACCAGATCGCCGCTGCCCAGGCTGAGGGAGTGGCCGATGGTGCCGCTGGACGAGCAGATGGAGACCGGGAAGGCACCGGCCTCAAGCCTGATGCCCAGGCGCGCCCCGGAATCCGGCTCGGCCAGCAGGGCCACCACGCGCTCGCGGGTCGAGCACAGGTGGATGTCGCCCCCGTTTTCCACAATCAGGTTCGGGCTGCGAGCGACAAACCGCTCGGCCACGGCCTGGGCCACGGCTCCGGCCACCGCGGCCATGGGGCCGACCCCGCACAGGGCGGCGGCCCCGGCCATGGCGCGGATGATGTCGGGCGCGGTATCGGGCACGTGGACAGGGGTCAGGCTGGCTGCGAACTCCGGGTGGAACATGATCCAGGTCTTGATCTCGCCGCGCGCCAGGGCCACGAAGGCCGCCATCTCATGGCGCATGTCCGCCTCGGCCACCACCAGCAGGTCGGTCTGCTCCACGGCCACCTGGAAGCGGACCTCGCCTGTCCGGGGCTGGACGCTGTCGCGGTAGGCGCGGTCTGCGGAAAGATGGCGCTTGGTCATCGGCGCGGGTTCCCGGCCCGCCGGAGCGGAAAGGAACACGGTTTGAACACGACAAGGAACAGGCGTGCGCACAGGGTTTGGAACAGGGTTTGGAACATGTTTTCCACAGCCTACAAGCCGAGGTCCTCGTTGATGAGCACCACCTTGATGCGTCCCTTGGGCAGACATTTCTCGGTGATCGTCCAGACATTGCAGATGCGCTGGGGCGAATCGCAGTCCATGCAGGTGCCGGTCTTGGCGCACGGGGTCTTCATGTCCAGGCGCATGGCGTTGATCGGGGCGGAGTATTCCTTGATCCGGTTCATGGCGCGCTCCAGATCGGGCACCAGTTTGTTGCGGCCCACGAGCACGATGACATTCTTGGGGCCAAAGGTGATGGCCCCGCAGCGGTTGCCGTACATGTCGAGGTTGACCAGACAGCCGTCGGCGGTGACCGCGTTGGTGCCCGTGAAATAACAGTCCACCAGCAGGGCGCGGCGGCGCAGTTCGTATTTTTCGTCGGCAGAGAGGCTCTGGTCCCACGGGTCCATGGCCGCATGGTCGCTGCTGGCGCGCAGCCGGTCGTAGAGGCCGGTGGCCAGCAGAGTGGCGGATCCGCCCCAGGACACGGTCTTGGGGCTCAGTTCCGGCAGTATTTCTTTGACCACCAGATCCCCGGCGGCCAGGGCCGTATCGGCCAGATACACGTCAAAGCCGTTGCCTGAGAGTTGCAGCTTGAGTTCGCGAAGCGCGAGGTCCCAGTATGCGTCTATGGGCTTGTCCATGGTTGCTCCTATAATCTTATGTAATGGGTGGACGCCCGCCAGGGCCGGTGAAAGAGGCGCAAGAAAAGTCTCGCCATCCGATGCAAAAACCTGTAGCAGATTCCGCGGTCGCGAGGAAGCCCTGTCAGGCCGCGAAACCGGGACGCCCGCCGATTTTGGTCTTGACTGGCGTGGTGGCTCCGGTTATATGCTTCCGTTCGACAGAGTTTTTTCCCATGAAATTCTACTCTCAGGAGATATTGATATGAAACGTACCTACCAGCCCAGCAAATGCCGTCGCAAGCGGACCCACGGTTTCCTGGTGCGCTCCCGCACCAAAAACGGTCGCGCGGTGCTCCGTCGCCGTCGCGCCAAAGGGCGCAAGAGATTAACCGTCTAGTCTGGGACAAGGAGCGCCGACTGCTTGGCAGCCCCCAATTCACGGCATGTTACGAGCACGGCAGGAAGCGGTTCACCAAGCGTTTCATTCTGTTCGTGCTGCGACGCGACGACGGCCCCAGTGGCCTGCGTCTCGGCCTGACCGTCAGTCGGAAAATGGGGAACGCGGTGGCGCGCAACCGGATCAAAAGGGTGGTGCGCGAGTACTTCAGGCTGCATCAGTACGACTTCGAACTGCCTCTTGATATCGTTGTCGTTCCCAAGCGGAACCTTGAGGCCAGCCAGCTGACCCTCGCCCTTGCCACAGAAGAGTTCTCTCCGCTTTTATCCCGCGCCAAGGCGGAAGCGGCGGCCTCTTAGAGAGGAAATGATGCGCTCACTTTTTCTGGCGCTCATTTGGTTTTATCAAAAACTCATCTCCCCCCTGTTGCCCCCGGCGTGCAGGTTCTCTCCGACGTGCTCAGAGTACGCCAGGGAAGCTGTCACCCGCCACGGGGCGTTCAAGGGCGGCCTTCTTGTGTCGTGGCGCCTCCTTCGTTGCCAGCCTCTGTGTCGCGGGGGCTATGACCCCGTCCCGGCCATTTGGCCCACCGACAAACTCAAAGCGAGAATCATTCCATGGAAAAGAAGGAGCAAATCCGTCTTGTCATTGCCCTGGCCCTGAGCTTTATCGTCATCTTCGGGTGGCAGTACCTCATGGCTCCTTCGGCTGAAGAGCAGGCGGAGGTGGCACGCAAGGCGGTCGAGGCCGAGCGCAGGGCCGTAGCGCTCTCCAGCCAGAGCGACGCCGCCGGCGTCACTCAGGCGCATGGCGTCCCAGCCGGTGATTTCATCGCCACCGCAGGCGTTGCCGTAACCGTGGACACGCCCCTGTATACGGCGGTCTTCAACTCCCAGGGCGGCATTCTCGAAAAATTCATCCTCAAGAACTATCGGGAGACCATCAAGCCCGATTCCCCCAACGTCGATCTGATCGGTGCCAACGCCTTTGCCAAGGGACCGCTCGGGCTGATCCTGACCGCGGGCGACAAGGAATTCCACACCTGGCAGCGCGGTGAGTGGGCCTTTGCCGGGTCAAACCTCGCCCTGGGCGAGGGCGATGGTGTCAAGACCCTGACCTTCTCCGGCCAGTCCGGCGATTTCCGCATCGAGCGCACCCTGACATTCGACCCGGCCACCTACCACATCACCGAGTCGGCCATGGTCACCACCCTGGGGAACACGGGCGTCGAGGGAGCCGTGTCCTTCACTGCGGCAGCCAAGTCCATGTCTGCCGAGGACGACAGCTACAACCCGACCAAGGTGGCCTACCTGAGCGCCGATGGCCGCGAAGAGATGAGCGACCGCGACGACCTCAAGGAAACAGGGATAACCTCTCCATCGGGGCTCAAGTGGGGGGCCGTGGAGTCCAACTACTTCCTGTTTGCCATCATCCCGGCCAGCGAGAGCGCGACCCTTTCCGCCGGAGTTCAGGACGACATCTTCCGCATGGCCGTCAACGAGGACGCCACCTTCCTGCCCAACGTCACCAAGACGGTCAAGGCGTCCTACTTTCTCGGACCCACGGACCGCGACATGCTGGCCACCATGCCCAACCAGCTTGAGAAAGCCGTGGATTTCGGCTGGTTCGACTTCCTGGCCAAGCCGCTGCTCATCGGCCTGAACTTCTTCTACGACTACGTCCACAACTACGGCATTGCCATCATCCTGCTGACCATCGTCATCAAGCTCATCTTCTGGCCCCTGTCCCAGCGCAGCTACGCCTCCATGGAGCAGATGAAGAAGCTCCAGCCCATGGTCCAGAAGCTGCGCGAGAAGTACGGCGACGACAAGCAGCGGCTCAACCAGGAGACCATGGCCCTGTACAAGACCTACAAGGTCAACCCCATGGGTGGCTGCCTGCCCATGGTCGTCCAGATTCCGGTTTTCTTTGGCCTGTACAAGGCCCTGCTCGGCGCGGTCGAGCTGCGGCACGCCCCGTTCATCGCCAATGTGCCCTTCACCGACCTGCCCTGGCTGGCCGACCTCTCGGCCAAGGACCCGTACTATGTAACGCCCCTGATCATGGGCGCGACCATGTTCCTGCAGCAGAAGATGACCCCCAGCGCGGGCGATCCGACCCAGCAGAAGATCATGATGCTTATGCCGGTCGTCTTCACCTTCATGTTCCTGCAGTTTCCGTCCGGTCTGGTCATCTACTGGCTGCTCAACAACGTCCTCTCCATCGGACAGCAGCTGCTGATCGTCAGATCCTCAAAAAAGAAAGCGGCCGCAAAAGCCTAATACCGCCCCCGGGGGCCTCCATCCCCGGCACTGAAGGATAGACACATGAGTGACTTCAAGGAATTCCAGGGCAAGAACCTGGACGAAGCCATCGAAAACGCCTGCGACTACTTCAACCTCAAGCGTGACCGCCTGGAGATAGAGATTGTTGGCGGCGGCTCCACCGGCATCTTCGGCATCATGGGTGTCAAGAAGGCCATGGTCAAGGCGCGCCCTCGCGCCCAGGTCAACACCACGGACATCCTCAACGGCGAGGCCGAGCGGGAACAGCGGGAGACCACCCCCAAGGCCGAGGACCGCAAGCCCGAGCCCAAGGCCAAGCCCGCACCGCGCCCCGATGGGGAGGGGAGAAAGCCCCGTCGCCCCGAGCCCGCCCCGGAGCGGCAGCCCGATCCTGACAGTCAGCCCGATCCCGACAGGCAGCCCGCCTTCCTCTCAGCCGAGCCCGAAGACGATATCAACGGCAACGTGGACCAGACGGCCAAACCTCCTCGCAAGCCCCGCGAGCGCAAGCCCCGTCCCGAAGGGCAGCGCGAAGGCCGTCCCGAAGGGCAACGTGAAGGCCAGCGCGAAGGCCAGCGCGAAGGACAGCGCGAAGGTCAGCGCGAAGGTCAGCGGCCTGACGGACAGCGCGGCAACGGCCAGCGTTCCGAGAAAGCCCGCTCGGACAGGCCGCGCTCCGAGAAGCCCCGTCAGGACAGGACTCGTCCGGAAAAACCCCGTCAGGACAGGGTGCGCAACGGCGACCGGCCTGATCGCGGACCCCGCGAGTCCATGCCCCGCGACGCCATACCCCGCGAACCCGTTGTCCGTGATATGGAAGAATTCGACGACCAGCCGCGCGCCAACATGGCCGATTTTGATCCGGTCATCCTTGAAAAGATCGTGCACGAGGTCATGGTCCAGCTGCTCACCCCCATCATCGGCGAGACCAAGCTCGACATCACCCTTGAATCCGACCGGGTCAAGGTCTTCATCGACGACGAGGAGAACAGCGGCCTGATCATCGGACGTGAAGGGCAGACCCTTTCCTCCATCCAGTATCTGGTCAACCGCCTTGTCTCCCGCAAGATGGAAGCCTCGGTGCGCATCCAGGTGGATACCGGCGACTACCGCGAGCGCCAGGACGACAAGCTGCGTCAGGTGGCCTGGCACCTTGCTGAAAAGGCCGGGTCCATGGGCCGCACCCAGTCCACCAAGCCCCTGTCTTCCTATCACCGGCGCGTGGTGCATCTGGCCTTGCAGGACAACGAGGATGTCTTCACCCGCTCCAAGGGCGACGGCCCCATGAAGCGCGTGCTCATCGTTCCCAAGACCCGCAAAAGCGGCAACCGCTCCTCGCGCGACTAGCGATCCGCCGGGGCCGGGTGGGCACGTCCTCCCGGCCCCTTTTTTCCTCGCCGCGCACCCCTGCCCGGATCGCGCCCAGGCAGACCAGACCGGGCAGGACCGGGGCGTAGCGGTCACAAGAACCCCACCGGCACGATCCGTGCCCCGGAGTGCGGCATGCTCGATCCCCGACGCTCCCGAGACACCATCGCCGCCATCGCCACCCCGCCAGGCGACGGCGGGGTAGGCATCGTCCGCATCAGCGGCGACAGGAGCCGGGCCATTGCCGCCCGCATCTTCAGGCCCGCCCGCGCCTCCTTCACCGAGTTCATCCCCTACACCCTGCACTATGGCCGCATCGTTGATGGCCGGGACGCAGTCCTTGACGACGTTCTCGTGGCCTGCATGCCCGGCCCTGGCTCCTACACCGGCGAGGATGTGGTGGAGATCAACTGTCACGGTGGCCGCGCCGTGCTGGCCGCCGTGCTCGAAGAAGTGTTGCGCTGCGGAGCCAGGCTGGCCGAGCGCGGCGAGTTCACCTACCGCGCCTTCATGCATGGCCGCCTCGACCTGACCCAGGCCGAGGCCGTGGCCGAGATGATCCACGCGCCCACCCGAAGCGCCGCGCACCTGGCCCAGGCCAAGCTCTCTGGCCTGCTCGGCCAGCGCATCGCCGCCCTGCGGACGCGGCTTGAAGCCTTGCGCGCAGCGCTCGCCGTGGCCGTGGATTTCCCGGACGACGAGGTGGAGTGTCTGCCGCCCGAAGCGCTGGCCGGGGGGGTGGCCGGGGTCCGGGTTGACATCATGGACCTGCTTCGGGCCGTGGACCGTACCAGGACGTGGCGCGAGGGCGCGCTGGTGGTCCTGGCGGGCCGGGTCAACGCGGGCAAGTCGAGCCTGATGAACGGTCTTTTGGGACGCACCAGGGCCATTGTCACCGACCAGCCCGGCACCACCCGCGATTATCTTGAGGAGACCGTCACCCTCGACGGCCTGAGCGTCCGTCTGGTGGATACGGCGGGCATGCGTGCCGACACCGCTGCTGCTCCACGCATAGACGCGGTCGAGGCCGCCGGGATGGCCATGGGCCGCGAGCTGATGGACCGGGCCGACCTCGTGCTGCTCTTGGCCGACGGCACCGCCCCCTTGGACAGCGGGACTCTGAGCCTTGCCACCGTACTCTCCCCGGAGCGTACCCTGGCGGTCCTGACCCGGCGCGACCTGCCGGGGTTCGATCCGGCCCACGGCGCGCCCCTGGCCGGGTTGGGCTTTGAACTGGTGGAGATATCGTCTGTCACGGGCCATGGCCTGGACACCCTGTGTGCGCGGGTCCGCGAGCGGGTGCTGGCGGGCGCGGGCCAGCCCGATCCCGACGAGCTGGCCCCCAATGCGCGCCAAGCCGCCATCCTGGCCGAGGCTGCCGAGGAGCTGCGGCAGCTTGAGGCAGACGCCCTGGCCGCCGTCCCATACGATTTGCTCGGCGTGCGGCTGGAGACGGCCTGCGTCACACTCTCGTCCATCACCGGCGAAATCACCTCCCAGGAGGTGCTGGCTTCCATCTTCGACACCTTCTGCATAGGGAAATGATCATGAACAACGCACCGGAATCCACTGAAATCATTGATGTCGCCCACGTCACCTGCGGACTCATCCCGCTCATGCAAACCCACCTGGGCGGTACCCTGCCCGAGGTCGAGAGCGTGGCCTTCAGAATCCGTCAGGGCATAGAGACCGAGCTGTGGAGCTCGTTCGGCACGGGCCGCGACTGGCGACTGGTGGAGATATCTAAGGATCTCTTTACCGACGTGGCCCGCTTTGTCCGGGTGGAGCAGGACAGCCTTGACCCGCTGGGGCTGCTCGAATTCTAGCGGTTCCGATTCATTTCTTCGGACGTGCCATGACACCATCCGGAGCCGACGTGGTGGTTTCCACGCGTCGGCTCCGGATGTTTTTCGTGCGAGTGCCTTGAGGGGAAAAGCGCGGGCTGATGGCCGCACCTTACTCCGGACTGCGCTCCATGTCCGCCAGCAGGATGTCCAGGGCCTGGACCGAGATGCGGATTTCGAGGAAGGATATCCAGAGCGAGATGACGAGGAAGAGCAGACTCAGGCCGAACAGTCCGGCCCCGGTCAGTTCCCACTCCTGAAACAGGCAGACCATGGAGAAGATGCAGGTGAGCATGGAGAGGACGCCGTAGCCCTGCATGCGCCGGATCATGTGGACCCGCACGCGCAGGTTCTCGATCTGCTTGCGGGTGGATTCGTCCTTCTCGCCCCGATACTTGTCATGCAGGGTGCGGATGCGCGCGCCAAGGGACAAAAACCGGTTGGTGAAAGCGAGCATGAACAGCGAAATGGCCGGAAAGAGCAGGGCCGGGGTGGTGACGGAAATCTGCATGCGTGCCTCCTGTGGCATTGGCCGGGGCAAGGAGTCGGGGGATCACTGTCGCGCGCCAGGGACTCGTCGCTGCCAGGGGTTGAAACCTAAATGAAACCGTTGGTTAGATGAGGCCGAGGCTCAGGGCCGCTCCGAGCATGAGCAGGAGCACGCTCACCAGGAGTCTGACCGTGGTCAGGGTGACCTTCTTGAGCAGGCGGCTCCCGGCAAACGAGCCGGCAAAGGCCGAGGCCGTTGCCGCGGCAAGAAGCGGCAGATTGTCCGAGATCAACCGGGAGCCTGCCACTCCGCCGTATATGCTCAGCCGCGAGATGTCCACGACGCATGCCAGGACAACGCCTGTGGCGACAAAGGCCTCCTTGGACAGCCCTGCGCCCAGGAGAAAGGCGCTTCGGAACGCGCCCTGGTTGCCGGAGAGGCCTCCGAAAAAGCCGCTCACCGCACCGCCCACCGGGAGCCATGACGGCGCAAAGCGGTACCCCGAACCTTTCGAGCGGATTTCGAGACAGGCGAAGAAGAGGATGAGCAGGCCGATCAGCAGCTTGATCGGAGAGACCTCGAAGTCGGCTCCGAACAATTCGTATCGAAACAGGCTGGGCAGCCCGGCGACATGGATCAGCAGCCACGCTCCGGCGAGGCTGGCGAAAAAGGCCGGAATCCCGAAGCGGAGAACAACCCGGTAGTCGGCCTGCCTGCCGAACAGGAGCAGCTTGAAGGCGTTGTTGGCGAGGTGAACCACGGCGGTCATGGCCACGGCGGTTTCGATGGGGAAGAAGACGGCCATGACCGGCATGAGCACGGTTCCAAGGCCGAAGCCGGAAAAGAGCGTCAACCCGGACACGGCGAGACTCACCAGACAGATGACGAGGATATCCATTGTGTATTGCCTTGCGTTTGTTTGGACACCAATCGGACTTGGTTCAGGGGCCGTTGCCGGGTTGTCTTCATGCGGCGGGCGGATCAGGAAGACATGCCGTCATGCTGCCCTGTCGACGAGTGTGCTTACAGGTGGTCTGAGCTCGGTGTTCAGTCTGGTTTGACAATCCACAGCGCACAATAAAGTTGTTCGCTGGAGACGGCAAGCCTCAAGTCCCTGACTCGGGCTTTTTGCATCAAAAAGCGCGAAGCAGTTTCATTTGGCCTGAGTTGAAACTCAGAATAGTCAAATCCATGCCAGGATCTCCAGGCGAGGGGTGGAGTCAGGAGGAAATCAGCCTGAACCGCCTCTACTACTCCTCCGTTTCTTGTTCTTGAATCCCGCAATCGGCAAAGTGTTGGGGCCACTCCCGGCATGTCGTCAGCATCTCCTCCACGATCTGCTCCGCCTTCGCTTGAGAGAGTCCAAAGGGCGCGACATCGCTCAGGGCGTTGTCCAGGCTGGCCACACCGCCTGAGGTGCCGCACCTGAGTGCCAGACGGTACGGACTGGAGGTCAGGGACGTGGGCACGATGCCGTAGGCCGGGGCCAGCTCCACCCGGTTGCGGTTGACAGAAAAGCCGCTTCTGGTTTGCTGCGTTTATAGCGACCAGAAGCGGCTTTTGTTAACAACTTTATTGTTCTCCCACAAACATTGTCGGCGAACAGTAAAGTTGTTAACTGAAGACAGCAAGCATCAAGTCCCCGACTCGGGCTGTTCGCATCAAAAAAGCGTCAAGCAGCTTCAATTGGCCTGCGCGCTCATTGTGAATATCGAAAATCAGCTTCACCGACGGGTCACTTCACACTGTACAGGCGCAGGGCTTCTTCTGGGCCGCAGAGCCTTCCTGCGGCTAGAATTCATAGGTTAACTTCAAGCTGCCGGTCACGCCCTCGCGTTTGCCCACATACCCCTGTACGCCGAGGTCCAGGGACAATGGCACCGATGCCCACGGTGCGGACACAAGCCCCAGCTCACAGGTGCCGGTGTCGCCCCTCATGGATGGAACAGCCATGTCAAGCCCGTTGGTGGTGGCGCGGGCCATGCCGTCAAACTCATGCTCATAGGCCGCGCCAATGTAGGGAGTGATATACTCACTCACCGCGTGGCTGAAGCGCGAGCCGAGACGCACACGGCTGGAGTCCACATCCTTGAAACTGATGTTGTCGCCGGTAGACAGCGTGACGGAGTCGCCCTCCTGCCGCGTCCAGAAGTATTTGCCGTAGAGGTCAAGCGAGGTATTCTCCGCCATGCTCCAGACATATCCGGTTCCCAAATGCCAACCGTAATACGTGGATGACGAATCGTATTCCGCGCTGCGTCCGGCTGCATTGCGCAGATCGTACGAGTCATATTCGTTTTCCAGGCCACCCGCCCGGCCCGAGGCTTCGACATAGAAATTGCCGGGGCCGGCATTGGCTAGATCCACACGGCCAAGGACACCGCCGCCAACATAGCGGGTGCTGCCGTCTCCCTTGACCGAAGCGGCAGCGCTGAAGGAATTGTAGGTATTGTACGAGCCGCTGCCGAATTCGACAAACGGCCCGACAGTCAGACGGCCGAGGGAACTGTCGGCTCCCCAGGCCAGACCGGCCATCAGGGAGACACTGTTGATATCTACATGCGAGCCGGAATTATACCGCATGGAACCGCCGGAAACCGCACCAAATCCGGCAGGGGCACCGGCGCCGCCGGCAACCCCGGCCTTGGCCGCGGAAACGGCAGAATCCATGCCCTGCCCGGCGGCCACGTCCGCACCTTGCGTGACCATGCCCAGGCCGGAAACAAAGCCCTCTGAAAGCGCCTTGGACTGTTCATTCACTGCAGCCCCGGTTGAGGAGACCTTGGCCAACAGCTTGTTGTTTTCGACTGTGAGGTCAAAGTTGTACACCAGGGTCACGCCCTGCATGCCCGTGCCGCTCGCCCCGGCGTTGAGGCTGCCATTGGTGACCAACGCCGCGGCGTTGATGAGCGTTATGCTGTCGCCTTTCAGCAGGGGTGAGGAACTGCCGTCAATGCCCACATTAACGATGGAAGACCGCCCGCCGCTGCCTGTCAGGTCTGCCGTGCCGGTCACTGTCAGCACGGTATCGTCCGCAGACAATGTGGAAGGCAGGTAGAAGTTAAGATGCTCAAAATTGCTAATCGCTTTCGCCGTCAGCCCAGAGGTTTTAACATTCAAGGTGTTGCCGCTGAAAGCCTCAGAGTTTGCACTCCCCCCGTAGAGGCTTGCGGCTGTCAGATTCGGGGAACCGCTGATGGTCACGGTATTGTGTGTGGCCTGTCCGGTGGTTCCTCCAGAGGCCTGCCCGCCGTTAACATCCCAGAGGATAGTGCCACCGCTGATGGTCACAATATTGTTTCTGGCGTCTGCACTGCCGGAGTTTGCATCGGCATACCCGCCCCAAACTTGCGAAACGGTACCGCCGCTGATAGCAACGGTATTGCCGGAGGCAGCAGCGTGTGTTGACCCGCCATGCGCAGAAATTGCTATCCCGCCGACAAGGTCAGCTAGGGAACCTCCGTTGAAGTTGACACTATTGCCGGAGGCCGTAGCGGTGTAACTGCCGTAACTTTCGATCTTAGCCGAGCCGCCATATGCGGAATACCCTTGCCCCCCGTTGATCGTCACCGTATTATCTGAGGCAGTCATTGACGAAGACTTTTCAGATTCAGCATATCCTCCATATATACGGACACTAATACCTCCTGCATATGGTGTTGCACCGCCAGGATCTATGGTTACTGTGTTGCGACTGGACGCCACATCCCCCTCGGTGGTTTCTCCGAAAAAATACCCACCGTATATTCCTTTAGTGACGCTCCCGCTAATGATGGTCACGCTATTGTCTGATGAAAAAGTGTTCTCTTTATGCGCATCGATACTTGACCCACCAATGCTTATAGCCCCGCCTTCGGTCGTGGGGTTGCCTATCACATCAGGATTGGTGTCAGTCCCGTCATACGTCACGGAAGCGGCAACGCCATTTTGTGGCAGCAAGAGAATGAATCCAAGCGAAAACACGGCGCAAAACAACAGAGCAACACGAGGCGGCGAAGAAAGCCTTGCGCTGCACAAGGTGTCAGTCAATCCTTGGGAAAAAAACATGTAATGCTCCAGATACTATTTTGATTTTTCTATTTATATTTCGGATCCAAAATGTGCGCTTACCATGCCGTTGAAGCGACTCTAGTCCGTCGTGAAAAGCCTTTTTCTCGAGCTTGGACAGCCCCCAGTCTGCGTTGCACCTTTATTCCAAGCCAAGGGATAACAGGGCGGACAGCGGAACAGCCCGTCTATGAAAAAAGCACAACCAACTGAGTATGTTAGAGGCATGACGACCCCCTTGGGATACGCTAAAGATCGGTTCGTTTTCCCTGACCTCTCTGCGCATGGATACTATTGCCCCCACTTAATCCATTCATGGCTGTCCGTCTGTCCGGCAAAACACGTACAAGGGGAATTTTACAGCAATGATGAAAGGTTGACTCCATCGCATGTGTCGCTTGCCATTCCGAGGACTGCAGGACTTGTCGTCTGCGGGTTGTCGGTGAGTAATAAAGTTGAGAACTGTATCGCTCGCTAACTCGCATAGTTACTGGTAACCTTTTCCCCTCAAAAACAATAAAGTCGAGAACTAGATGAAGTCCAGATTTCACTTATATATAAATTGAGTAATAAAGTTGAGAACTGATCTCCATGGCCTGACCATGGTCAATGTTCATAGGTGTAGGTGAATAATAAAGTTTTTTAGTGAACAGGTCAAAATAGCCAACTTTTTGAGGTAAAAAAGGAGATTTGAATAGTATGGTTTTTAAGTCGTCAGTTTTTATTGTCAAATTTGGTTACTTTTTTGAATAATAAAGTTGGGGCTGTACCAGATAACTCCTCTGGGTTATCATTATGACAATGAAAAAAAGCCGTTTAGGGAAAGAAAAGCAGCTCCGCTTGATAGAGCATTTTGTGGCTGGTACCACAGCGCGTTGTGCTGCTAATCTGGTTGGTGTGAATATTAAAACTGCCGCTTATTACTTTCATCGGCTCCGAGAAGTCATCACAGAAGAGACCAATAATGAAGGGTTACTTTCTGGCGAATTCGAGGTGGATGAAAGCTATTTTGGAGGCAGGCGAAAAGGCAAGAGAGGGCGTGGTACAGCGGGCAAGGTTCCCGTTTTTGGAATTCTTAAAAGGGGCGGGAAGGTATACGCACAGGTGATTCCTGATGCCAAAAGCAAAACCTTGTTGCCAATTATTCAGGAAAAGGTTCAACCTGATAGCATCGTGTACTCTGACTGCTGGCGTGGCTATAACGTATTGGATGTTTCTGAGTTCAAGCACTTCAGGATCAACCACTCAAAACTGTTCGCAGACAGCCACAATCACATCAATGGCATTGAGAACTTTTGGAACCAGGCCAAGCGCCATATGAGGAAATTTAATGGTATCCCAGCCAAACATTTTCCTCTATTTTTAAAGGAATGTGAGTGGCGTTTTAACAACAGTAATCCACGAAGTCAGTTTAAACAATTGAAACAGTTGGTTAAGAAACATATGGGCTAGTTATCTGGTACAGCCCCATAAAGTTTTTAAGTAGAGCTTACTATCCCATTACCGTTTCAGCAGACTGACACGGTTAAACTACGTACTCTTCACGCCTATTCCTTCCGATTAAATTCTCCTTCAGATTGTCTTACTATAGAAATTATAGATGAACTCGTTAGAAATTTCGAGAAAAAGCCTATGATGAATATTTATTTGCTCATCTATGCTTTGTTTGTTATAGACTTCCAACTCATCTGGCGGTGATTCCTGGGGTGGAACTTCAACCAAATGATATCTGATTGTTATTAAAGCCAAATTCGTCGTGAGGCGGAGACGGAAAACCACGGATCTCAGAAGAGATAGCCGGGTTACCGATTGGAGTATCGTCACAACTCCAACTCTCTTCTTGCATGTTTTGGTGTAGAGCCTGCGGATTGTTGCTATCGCACGTTGGTTTGCGAAGTCCTTTTCCGTGTGTATTTCGAGGGGGTTAACGTGGGGAATGGGAAAGGGATACTTTCTCCGACTGTGGTCTCAGCAGTCGGGGGATCATTCAGTCGTCTTCAAAAATCTGCCTATTTTCTTGGATTTATTGTTCTGCTACTGACACCTGTTTTGGGGCATGGTGCACCGGTCGATGATGCCATTCGGCAACAGAACCAGATTCAGCAGCAGCAGGAACAACGGCGTTTGGACCTGGAACGCCAGCACAGGGAGGAAATGGACAAGCCGCCCTCTGGTGAGGACTTACGCCTTCCTGAAATGCCGAAAGCCGCGCCGGATGCACCCTGCTTTACGGCCCATTCCATTGAATTGTCCGGTGCCACACTCCTCAGCAGAGCGGAAATCAACCAGCTCATAGCGCCGTATCTCGGGCAATGCCTGACCTTCAACGATGCGAACAATCTCATTCGTGACATTACCAATGCGTATATTGACAAGGGATATGTCACCACCAGAGCCGCCATTCCCGAACAGGATTTTTCCAATGGTAAACTGGTTATTCTGGTTGTCGAAGGACGGGTGGAAAGCATTGAGTTCAAGGACGGTCAGGGACGAATCCGTGAACTGAAGGCTGCATTCCCGTTGATAACCGGCGATTTCCTGAACCTGCGCGATATCGAGCAGGGGCTGGATCAGATGAACCGGCTCCCCTCCAATAACGCGAAGATGGAACTGCTCCCCGGCACGAAACCGGGCACAAGTTGTATCGTGGTCGACAATACCCCGTCTAAAACATGGCGGGCCTCCTTTGGAATGGACAACTCCGGTCAGGATTCCACCGGACGCAATCAATATCTCTTTTCCTTTTCCAAGGACAATCTGGTGGGGGTGAACGACCTGCTCAACCTCTACATGAACGCCGACTCCGATGCGTGGCTGACAGGCGAACATCAAAAGAGCGCCACTTTCAACGGGTTTTACTCCGTACCACTGGGATATTGGACCTTTTCCGGTGCGCTCAGTTACTATGATTACCGCACCACCGTTTCAAGCGGCGGTATCAATTACAGCTCATACGGGGACACGACCACGACTACCCTGTCCGCCGATCGGGTGCTTCACCGTGATGCCAACAGCAAGACCGCGCTGACGCTTTCCCATGTTCTTCGCGATACGCAGAACTATTTCAATGGCGCACGGTTGGCTTCCACCAGTCAGGTCTTGTCATCGCTTGGCGCGTCCCTGAATCACAGCCACCGGATTCTCGGCGGGTATGCTTCAGGCCAGATCGGCTACAGCCATGGCATCCCCATCCTGGGCGCAAAGCGTGACAAAAATCCTGAGCGGGATGAGCCGCGTGCTCAGTTCAGCAAATTCACCGCATACGGCAGCTTCTTCCGGCCCTTTCAACTGGGCCAAGCCAATTTTTCGTGGAACACCCAGCTTTCTGGGCAATGGGCACCACACACGCTTTACAGCTCCGAACGCATCAGTATCGGCAGCCGCTACACGGTACGTGGATTTCACGACGACAGCCTGAGCGGCGACATCGGGGGCTATGTGCGTAACGAGCTGGCTCTGACCATGCCGGATGTGAAGGCGAAATATCCAGCGACAACCCAGTGGTTGGGCCAGGTGCAGTTCTATGCCGGGTATGATTTCGGGGCAATCCGCCGCGACACGAAAGAGGCAGAAGAGCAGGGCTCGCTCCAGGGTGCTGCTCTTGGCTTCCGTACATCCGGCGGTAGCCTGATTATGGACTTTACCGTGTCACGCCCTCTGGATGCGCCAGCGTTTCTGAAAACGAGTGAACTCGAATTTTATTCTTCCATCAAATATTCTTTCTAGTTGCGGGAGTTTGTCATGCTTGAATCTTTGAAACAACTGCTGATTGCCTTCATGATCGGGCTGATTTTGTGCCCGCCTTCTATGGTATATGCTGCTGGCATCCAAGTGGACGGCGGTGCACCGGCTGCGAACCAGGCGACCATGGACGCGGCACCTAACGGTGTGCCCGTGGTCAACATTGCGACACCGCAAAACGGCATGTCACACAACATGTTTACCGACTTCAATGTCACCTCACAGGGCGTCATCCTCAACAACAGCGTCAATCCCGGCGTCTCGCAGCTCGGCGGAGTCTTGGCCCCCAACGCCAATCTCGGTGGCAGTGCGGCGAGTACCATCCTTAACGAGGTGACCGGCGGCGGGCGTTCCAGCATTCAGGGCCACACCGAGATATTCGGTCAGTCAGCCAACTATATTCTGGCCAACCCCAACGGCATTTCCATCAACGGCGGCGGGTTCATCAATACACCCAAGGCCACGCTGACCACCGGAACACCCCAGTTCAGCGGCGGCGCGTTCCAGGGTCTGGACGTTCGCGGCGGCGACATCCTTGTCGAGGGTGCGGGCATCAACACCAACAACATCGACGCCTTCGAGCTAGTCACCCGCGCGGCGCAGATCAATGCCGACATCTATGCCAAACGGCTGGACATCATCACCGGTCAGAACCGTCACAATCCTGTTTCCGGCACAACCACGCCGCTTGTCCCGGACGGTTCTGTCGTGCCTACCGTCTCCATCGATTCCGCAGCCCTTGGCGGCATGTACGCGGGCCGCATCACGCTCGTCGGCACCGAGGCGGGCGTGGGCGTCAATATCCAGGGTATTGTCCAGGCCACCGAACATCTGGAGATGACGGCGGACGGTAAGATTCAGATCAAGAATGCGGCCTCGTCTGCGCAGACCCTGGCCCTGACATCCACAAATGACAGTGTGGAAGTTTCCGGCACGGTCAAGGCGGTTGGTACAGCGACCCTGACCGGCCAAACCGTGACCGTGGCCAAGCTCGATCCGGCAGATACACCCAAGGTGAACGCGGGCAATGTCGTGATTAATGCCGGGACACTGGACAATCAGGCACTCATCGCGGGCGACAGCACCGTTGCCATCGCTGCCACCAATATCAATAACACCGGCACTATCTACTCTAGCGATACCGCCACTCTTCGTGTTGCTAACACTCTGCTCAATAATCGCGGTATTATCCTGTCCAAGAACGACATGACCCTTGAAGGCACGACAGCGGGCTTGAAAATGGGCACGCTGCAAAATGATTCGGGCTCCATCGAATCCTTGGACGGCAGCCTGACGTTCAGGGCAACGAGTTTTCATAACAACAACTCGCAATTTACCTTGGTCGAGGGTGCGGACATTCTCAAGATGGATGAAGGCTGCATGTGGTGGTACAACGATCAGGCCGGTCAGGCAACTCGGCTTTTTAATCAGTATATCGGTCCTACTCCTGCAAGCGGTATCGGCGGAAACATTATGTTCATTTATCCGCTGCAGATGGATGCCATTGGGCTGGCGGCGGACAAACATGCTTACACCCGCGCCGAGATTCAGGCAGCCATAGCCCAGACAGATGCCGAGCTGGCAATTAATCCTAACTATCTGAACGCTTCGCAAAAGGGGCAACTGAGCAGCATCAGATCATACGCAAACAACCCTCGGTATGTTTACTTCGGTCGCACCATAGGCCGTACTGACGGGTTTGCCCTTCGTGCCACCGTAACCCGCGACACCGCCACAGGCCATGATCTAGGCGGCACCATCGCGGCGCAGAACAATATCCTCATCGAAGCGGGCGATGCAAAAAACACGGTCAGCAATATAACGACCGCCACAGGCGACATTACCATAAATGCCAACACGTTTGAGAACGTGGGCAGCGGAATATACGAGCGCACGACCATCAAGTACGGGCGCGGTATTTTCCACAGTCACGAGTCGCCCAATTATATCCCCACGGGCGGCGGTACCGAGGTGTATCTCACGCCTATCGACTACGCCTACGGCACCATTGACGCGGGCAACAAGGTCACCATCTCTTCCGGGGCCGTGGCTAACGGCGTGACCGAGCGTAACGGCATCATCGTCGCGCCAGATCCGGCCACGCAGCAGCAGAAAGTGACGGACGTCACCGCCCTGACCTCTGTCATCCCGGTTAACGGTCTGTTCCGGGAGAATACGAATCCGGCGCACAACTACGCCATTGAGACAGATCCGAGTCTCACCAATCTGGACACTTTCTATGGCTCGGATTACGCCCTGACCCGCATGGGGTTCAATCCCAATGACGAGGCGAACAAGCGACTCGGCGATGCCTTTTATGAAACCCAATTGGTGCGCAATCAGATCCTTGAGCTGACCGGGCGCAGATTTTTCGAGGACGGCATCGCCACAGACACGGCCCAGATGGTCGCGCTCATGGATAACGCCATCCAGGCCAGGACTGATCTCAATCTGAGCGTGGGCCTCGCCCTGAGCGCCGAGCAGGTGGCGGCGCTCGGTGCCGATATCGTTTGGTTTGAGCGGCAGACGGTGAACGGCCAGGAAGTGCTTGTGCCGGTGGTCTACCTCGGTTCGAACAGTCTGAACCGCATCGCGCAGGGCGGCTCGGTCATCATTGGCAAGGACACCTTGATCGAGGCATCGGGTGAGGTCTTCAACCAGGGGCTGATGGTTGCGGCCAATGATATCGAGATCAATGCCGATACCATCTTCAACCGCCAGGGCACGATCTCCGGGCAGAATGTGGGGCTGACTGCCACGGATTCCGTCCGCGTCATGGGCGGCTTCATCAGGGGTGATTCTGTCGCGCTCACGGCGGGCAATGATGTCGTGATCGCCTCTGACACGGTCGAGTTCAAGGACACGGACACCACCGCCACTCAGGTCGCCATGGCCGGAAAAGTCGAGGCCGCGAACGGGCTCACCATTGAGGCTGGCCGCGATATCGGCATCCTCGGTGCAGAGGTGACCGCAGGCGGTGACGCCACGCTCAAGGCTGGTGGCAACGTCGCCATCTCCACCGTGGAAACAAAGACGCAGAGCGCGACATCCGGCTCCGGCTACAACAGCCACACTGACACCACGACCAACCGTCGCAGTGACATCAATACTGGCGGTGCTTTGACTGTCGAAGCAGGCCAGGATGTAGCGGTCCACGGTAGCCAGATCGAAGCAGACGGCAACGTTGATATTAAGGCGGGCGGCAACGTGTCCGTCACGGCAGCTACGGACAAGACCGACTTCTATTCCCACAACTCCGGCGGCGGTGGTGGCTTCTTTGGTGGCAAGAAATCCACGACCATCGATGTGAAGGAACAACGGAATGTTGCTTCCACCATCAAGTCCGGTGGCTCGGTCACGGCAGAGGCCGGGGCGAGCGGCGCGGGTAGTCTTTTGCTCCAAGGCAGCCAGATCAAGGCGACTCAAAATGTCACCCTCAAAGCTGAGGGAGACATTCAGGTCGCACCGAATCAGATTGAGAATTACGCCAAATATGAATCTACGAGCACTGGCTTCATGGGTGCAAAATCCATGACTCTTGATGAGAGCAGCACGACCACCAATGTTCGCCCGGAAATCGAGGCGGGAGAGAAGGTGGTTCTCAACGCCAAAAATGACGTCGTCCTCCAGTCCGCACGCATCAAGTCCGGCGATACCACGGAGATCATTGCCGAGGAAGGCAAGGTCGCCATGCTGGTGACCAAGGACAAGAAATATGAGCGCAAAATGGACACCGATATGGGCTTCCTCACATGGTCGTCCAGTGATGTCGGTGCCATCGACGAAACCGTCATCCACACGCTCATAGAGTCTGGCGGTGCGCTGACAATAACCACGCCCGAAGGCGTGATCGTGGAGTTCAAGGAATCCACCGGCGATGTCCGCAAGGACGCCGAACTGCTCTCCAACGTCGAAGGCCTCAAATGGATGGAAGACCTCCTTGAGCGTGACGATGTTGACTGGGTGGCAGTTCAGGAAATCCACGATTCATGGGATAAATCGGACGGTGGCCTCGGCGCGGGCGGGATGCTCATCATCGCTCTCATCGCGTCTGCGGTGACGGCGGGTGCGGCGTCAGGTTTGGCTTTGGCAGCGACTGGACTCGAATTTGTTACGATCAACGGGGTTTCGACGCTCGCAGTCGCTGGCTCCAATGGGGCGATCCTGGCCAGCAGCATGGAAATGGCGATGTATACAGCCATCTCTGCCGGGGTTACGTCTCTCAGTGCTCAGATATCTGTCAGCCTTGTCGATGCTGCCGCAGGTGGCGATCTGGGCAACAACCTATCCGGCATTGCTTCCATCGACGGTCTGCGCTCCCTGGCTGCCACCATGATCATGGCCGGGACGCTCAGTACCTATGCCGGTGACTTTGCTAAAATGGGCGCTCCCGGCGAAATCATGGCAAAGACAACCGTAAAAACTCTTACAAGCACCATAGTCGGCGGCGAAGACCTTGAGCAATCCTTCCGCACTGCTCTGGGTTCCACCTTTGCAAGCTACGCAAAAGGTGAGATAACCTCCAATCAGTTGAACGATACGGTCAATCTCATCCTCACCGGCGCAACCGGCGCAGCTGGCTCAGCCATTGCAGGCGGCGATCCCATGCAGGGAGCCTTGAGTGCCATTGTGGCTGAACTTGCGGATCAGATCAAAGCTCCGGATTTGACGGAAGAGCAGAAGGCTGAAGCCAAACCGTATGCAGAGGCAAGCAAGGCTGTGTATGGAGATGGCGATAAGCTGCCTGAAAATCTTGAGGAAGTAGATTTGGCTGCTAAGGGAATAAAGTCAGAAATCATGGAGACTACCAGCTCGGGCTTACAGTCTAGGCTGTATCAGAACAAAGGTTCATCCGGGTGAAGCGTACTTTTGACAAAATGAAGGGACATGGCGTCCAACCGATTATCACACCAATGAAAATCGGGAGGATGAACCGCCATGTCCACGAGTCTTCTGTACCATGCCTTCGGACTGCAAGGCTATGACTACATCCGGCAGTCGTATGTCGCCGGGAGTTTGATTTTTTCTGTCCGGCCAAAGCCCAAGATGGTTATTTGCTCTTGCTGCGGGAGTCGCGATGTCCTTCGACGGGGCCAGTCGGAGCGATGGCTACGAACGGTTCCCATCGGTTTCAAGCCAGTATGGCTTGCCATCGAAGTTCCTCGGGTGGAATGCAGAGCCTGTGGCTGTGTTCGTCGAATCGACATCAAGATAGCCGAGCCCAGACGCTGGTACACCAGAGCTTTCGAGCGTTTTGCGTTGGCCTTGAGCAAGGTGATGACGATGCTTGATGTCTCAAATCTGCTTGGCATTGGCTGGGATGGGGTCAAGGACATCCTCAAACGCCATCTGCAAGTTCGCTTCGGTAGACCGCGACTATCCAGGCTCAAGTACATCGCCATCGACGAGATCAGCGTCCGCAAGGGGCACAAGTACCTGAGCCTGGTCATGGACCTGCAAAGCGGTGCTGTCGTGTTCGTTGGAGACGGTAAGGGAGCCGATGCGCTGATTCCGTTTTGGGCACGACTGAAGCGTTCACGGATCAAAATCCGTGCTGTGGCAACGGATATGAGTACTGCCTACATCGGATCGGTGTTGGAGAACCTGCCTGGGGTGCCCTTGGTTTTTGACCATTTCCATGTGGTCAAGCTGATGAACGACAAACTCACTGAGGTCCGGCGCAAACTCTACCAAGAGCTAAGCTGCACGCTGGCCAGGAACGTGCTCAAGGGTAGCCGGTGGATTCTGCTGAAGAACCCGGAGAACCTGAACAAGGAGCGGGGCGAGGATGGTCGGCTTGAGGAGGCGTTGCGGATGAACGAGCCGCTGGCCAAGTCCTACTACCTCAAGGAGGATCTGCGGCAGATATGGAACCAGGCAGACAAGATGGCAGCAGAAGGCTTTCTGCAAGGCTGGATAGAACGGGCAATGGAGTCAGGAATTGGCCCATTGATGCAGATGGGCAAAACCATGGCAGCATATCGCTCCGGCATCCTCGCCTGGTACGACCACCCCATCTCATCGGGGCCAATGGAAGGAACGAACAACAAGATCAAAACGCTCAAGCGTCAAGCCTACGGCTACCGCGATCTGGAATTCTTCAAGCTCAGAATCATGGGCATTCATGAAGCGAAGTACGCTTTAGCCGGATGACCCTTCTTTTCCTGGTCCTCCAAGGATGAATGCAATGTCGACGAGACCGCCCAATACACCGAAATCAACGCAGCTGGCGGCCTGACCATCACCTAAAGGCCTCCCTAACTCTTCAGAAATTAGGGAGATGCCCCCTTAATTCCCCACCTTTAATACCCCGACACCAATTATCTACGTCCCCAAAAGGCTCGGCTTGGCCGGGTCTTTTCTTTGATGTAGAGATAGACATGGGTGTGCCTCTAGCCCAACTTACAAATCCATCTCCGCACCATGTTGCTTAAGCCACTCCTTACGTTCTCGATAATCCGGAAGAATCTTATCCACTACATTCCAGAAGGCATCTGTGTGGCGTGGCTGAATGAGGTGGGCAAGTTCGTGGACGACGATGTAGTCGATTATCGTGATCGGGGCCATCATACACTTCCAATGGAAATTGAGAGCACCGTTCTCTGAACATGATGCCCAGCGGTGATGTAGTTCCATGACTCTGATCTCTGAAGGCTGCACATCAAGCATTTTTTGGTACAGGTGACCTTCCCCCCGTTTGGTATCCCAGCTATAAGTTTGTGACTCCGGCAAAGGAGATCACGAAGATGAGAAAGAGCAGGTTCACGGAAGAGCAGATCATCGGGCTTTTAAAGCAGGCGGAGGCTGGACGTCCTGTGGCAGAACTGTGCCGCCAGATCGGCATCACGGACACGACGTTCTACAAGTGGCGCAGCAAATTCGCGGGCCTTGAGGTATCCGAGGCCCGACGGTTGCGGCAGCTTGAGGAAGAGAATCGGCGCCTCAAGGGCCTTGTGGCCGATCAGGCGCTTGACATACAGGTGCTCAAAGAGGTGCTGGGCCGAAAATGACTGAGCCCGCCCTTCGCCGTCATGCCGCACGCCAGATTATTGAGGTGTACGGCTACTCCGAGCGGCGGGCTTGTCAATTGACCGACCTCAATCGCAGGACGTTGCGGCGCGTCCCTTCGCCAGATCGCGATAAGGATCTTCGCATGCGATTACGCGAGCTAGCCGAGGAGCGTAGGCGGTTCGGATGCCCCCGACTCTATCTGCTGCTGCGCCGCGAGGGTCTGGTGGTGAACCACAAGCGCGTTGAGCGGCTGTACAGGGAAGAGGCACTGTCGTTGCGCTTGCGGCCAAAGCGCAAGCGCCAGAGCCACCTGCGGGTGGTCCAACCCGCGCCCACAGGCCCAAATGAGCAGTGGGCCATGGACTTCGTGAGTGACAGCCTGGACAATGGCCGCAGAATCAAGGTGCTGACGATCATTGACCTGTGGGACCGCCGCTGCCCCAAGCTCGAAGCGGACTCATCGATTCCGGGCGAGGGCGTGGTCCGGGTGCTGGAGCAATTGCGCCAGCGCGGCGAATACCCGAAGCATCTGCGTTCTGACAATGGGCCAGAGTTCACGGGTAGGGCCCTGGATCAGTGGGCGACCAGCGTGGGGGTGCAGTTGGAATTCATCCGGCCTGGCAGGCCGATGGAGAATGGGCATGTGGAGAGCTTCAACGGCAAATTCCGTGAGGAGTGCCTGAACGCCCATGCGTTCCAGTCACTCGCAGAGGCTAGGGACATCCTCGAGGCGTGGAGGCAGGACTACAACACAGCCCGACCACACAGCGCACTTGGCGGATTGGCCCCAGAGGAATACGGAAGAACCATGAATGAAGAAAACCGGACCAGCCAGAACCCAAACTTACGGGTGGTATACTCGGCGGGGTAAGGTCACAGGGCCACCCGCTCTGGGATTCTGTCCTTACCTCTTTCTCGATAGAATTCTTTGAAGGCCTCATGGGGAGAGACAGTCTTGCCATTCTTCTTGGTGCGCAGGCAGAAGAACCCATTCTTTAACATGAGAGGCTTACGCTGTTCTTCTACGAACATGAGGCGGTAGGAGCGACCAAGGTAAAGGAAACCTTCACCACTGACGAACTCGCGTTGGATACGGGTAGCGTTCAGGTCAGTCCACTCCGCAAGGCTTTTGTAGATCCAGTACCGCTTGCTTTCGATGAGGGTATCTACGTCATTGTCGGAAAGTTCGTCTGGTACGATCAGCGAAACCGAGCCATCCCTTTCAATATGGATACTGGCAGTCTTCCTCTTCCTGCGGGTGAGGATATACTCTATGTCCTTGTAGGTTGGCATTGCTGTTAGTCGTCTTTCTCTTCGACCAGTGCGAGGAGGTCACCATGTCGGATTTTGGCTAATGCAACCAGCTTGGTGACAATCAGATCCAGCTTACCAAAGATTTCATTGATACCACTTGTGGCAAGGGCTTCATTCAGTTTTCCTTTTAGCTCACGGAATTAAGGGGACACCTCCCTAATTATTCAGGGGCTTCGGTCGGAATGGACGCCCCTGCCGAGACCTGCGACTCCGCCAGCATCGGCATGGGCAAAGACTCCGGCTCCACCGCCTGGGTGAACCAGCAGACCTCCATCATCGGCAAGGAACAAGTCGATATCAGCGTAAAAAACGGGGACACCATCCCAATTCTTTCTTCTTTCTTTCGGGTTTCTTTAGTCGCCAATCGACACCGAGGCCATTACCTCTCTTAACAACTTTATTACTTGCTAAAGAGCTTTATTACTCACTTAAAAACTTTATTACTCTCCCACAATAGGTAGGCCCATAAGAACATTCGTTTACGACAGGTGTAAAGTCCCCGTAAACTAGGTCCATTGCCAAGTAGAGACTTCTGGCCCAAAATGGGACAGGAGTTTTGTATGCGTAAATCGAAGTTCAGTGAGTACCAGATCGTCAAGATCCTGAAGGCAGTGGAAGGCGGACGGACTGTCGTCGATGTCTGCCGCGAGCACGGCGTGAGCAGCGCCACGTACTACAAGTGGAAGTCAAAGTATGGCGGCATGGAGGCATCCGATATCCAACGGATGAAGGATCTCGAAGCGGAGAACCGTAAGCTCAAGCAGATGTTCGCCGACCTCAGCCTGGAAAACATGGCGCTCAAGGATGTAATCGAAAAAAACTCTGAGGCCAGTTCAACGCAAGGAAGTTGTCACGCACATGGTCAACGCGTTTGAGCTGAGCTCGCGCAAGGCCTGCGCGGCCATGGGCATCAGTAGGAGCTACTACGCCTACAAGCCGCACCCGCGGGACGATAGCGATGTCATCGCAGCCTTGACTGAACTGGCCGAGAAAAAGCCTACATGGGGCTTCAGTAAACTTTTCAACGTCCTTCGACAGCAGGGCAAGCCCTGGAACCACAAGAAGGTTTGGAGGGTTTACTGCCTCTTGAAAATGAACCTGAAGCGCAAGGCCAAGAAGCGGCTTCCGCAAGCCTCTCGGACGGCAGTGGCCCAGCCGCTTGCGCCAAACCATTGCTGGTCGATCGATTTCATGCGGGACACCCTTTACAGCGGTCGCGTCTTCAGGACTTTCAACGCTGTAGATGATTACAACCGTGAGGCCTTGGCCGTGGAAATCGATACCAATATGCCAGCAGGAAGAGTGGTAAGGGTGCTGGATCGGGTCGCCGAAGAGCGTGGCTGCTATCCCGAAAGGTTGCGAATGGACAATGGTCCGGAGTTCTCGGGGACTGTCATGGCGGCCTGGGCAGAATCGCATGGCGTGAATCTGGAGTTCATTCAGCCTGGCAAGCCCACCCAGAACTCATACATCGAGCGGTTCAACCGGACCTACAGAGAAGAAGTGCTTGATTTGTACGTGTTCAACAGCCTGAGCGAAGTTCGGGCCATTACGGAGGACTTTATCCGTGAGTACAACGAGGGACGTCCTCATGAATCCCTGGGGAATATGTCGCCGATAAATTTTGCTGCCCAGAGGGCAGGGGGTACCCCCTGCCCTCTGGGCAACCCCCCCGAAAACTGTCGGGAGTCTCTACCGTTAACTGGCCCTATGAAAGGGGACTTTACACAGGTATTATCTTCTTCACTTGGCTCGTGAGTTGTGAAAGTATACATGATGCTTCAGACTCATCAAGGGAGTTTTTCATGTCGGATTATGACGTAATAGTGGTCGGAGCAGGGCCTGCGGGGACATGTACGGCGATCCATGCAGCCCGACAAGGATTGCACGTTTTGCTGCTCGATCAAAAGAAATTTCCGCGGGAAAAAACTTGCGGTGACGCCTTGTCCTCCCTGGCAATCGCAGAATTAAACTCTCTGGGGCTTTTGCCTCGCCTCCTAGAAATTCCCCATACCCCTGTTCAGAAAATTACTTACCACGGAGCCGATACTAGTTCCGTTACAGTGCCGATTCTCAAGATTGATGACACCGCATCAGAGGCGGGCATCATCTGCCGGAGGATTCTCCTCGACGCTCTCTTGATGGAAATTGCGGCCGAAGAGGAAGTTGAGGTCGTCGACTGGTGCCGGATAACTGAAGTGCTGGTCAAAGGCGGGCAAGCATACGGAGTGAAGGGTGAACGTGGTGGCGGTCGCGGAGTGTCCTGGACCGCCAAGGTCGTGGTCGGTGCCGACGGCAGTGATTCCCTCGTGGCAAGGCAGATGAACATGCCCAGATACCCTGAGTATCGCGCCCTGGCTGTCCGTGGTTATTTTCGCCAAGTGCTTGGCATACGGGGCAACATTGAAGTCCATTTTCCGGAAGAAGTGCTTCCTGGTTACGTCTGGTTCCATCCCACAGAAACGAGTCAGACCAATGTCGGGTTGACCATTCCCATGGATGTAGTCAAGGACACCAATATCAAGCCCAAGCAAGCGCTCAAGCGTGCGCTGGCCTCTCCCGAATTGAAGGAACGGTTCGCCTTTGCGGAACAGATGGGTGAGATTGAAGCGGGTGTCTTGCCGGTGGGGAATCCCATACGGGAGATTCATGGAAACGGTTTTATTCTCGTAGGTGATGCCGCCGGGCTGGTCAATCCATGTAGTTCTGACGGAACAACCAATGCCATCATCTCTGCTCGAATCGCCGGAGAAGTCCTTGCCAAAACCTGTAAGGGCGAGAGCTGGGATGAGGCTGCCTTACGTGAATACCCATATTATTTATGGAAGGAGATCGGACCTTCACTTGAAATGGGTGGACGTCTTCTGGGTTTGAGAACCCCTAAGGCCATTGGCAGTTTGATCCGTAGTGCGTCTCGCCGTCCGCACAATGCCGGATGGATATCCGGTGTTCTTCTTGGATCTGCCTTACCCTCTACAGATCTGGACGATTTCCTGTCGTACATCAATTTCTTCTCCAAATAATTCCCCGATAGCTGTGCCACTCCCGGCCCAGTACGCACACATCTTCACTGTTTTTGGGTCAGGTCTGGCACAGTCTGATCTTTTTTCTTAGACTCATTTCCCACTATTAACCACACGCAATAACTAAACTAAAAGCAGTGATCCTTCGTGGGGTCTCTTGCGGCACGTCTTTTGATGTAGTCCCGGTGTCAAGCATAGAACCGGGAGGTCATCATGAAAGAGACGTTACGTCACTACTTGAATCCGTTGCACATCTATTGCCGCATGAAAAGTTGCGGAATGCCCAACGCCACCGCCAGGAATCTGTGCGGAATGTATGAGCGGATCTACTCCTGGATTCTCTAACTGTTAACGAAAACATCGAAGGGAGGCACCATGCCGAAACGTAAGGAACTTGCAAACGCCATTCGCGCCCTGAGCATGGACGCCATCCAGAAGGCCAAATCCGGACATCCCGGCGCTCCCATGGGCATGGCCGACATCGCCGAAGTGCTCTGGAACGATTACATGGTCCACAATCCTGCCAACCCCGACTGGGCCAATCGTGATCGCTTTGTTTTATCCAATGGCCACGGGTCGATGCTGCTTTACTCGCTGCTTCATCTGAGTGGGTATGACGTCACCATCGACGATATCAAGAACTTTAGACAACTCCACTCCAGGACGCCGGGACACCCTGAATATGGGATGACACCCGGCGTGGAGTCCACTTCCGGTCCGCTCGGACAAGGCATTGCGTGTGCCGTAGGCATGGCTGTGGCGGAAAAAGTGTTTGCGGCCCAGTTCAACAGGGACGGACACTCCATCATGGATCACCACACCTATGTCTTCATGGGGGATGGGTGCATGATGGAAGGCGTCTCCCATGAAGCCTGCTCTCTGGCTGGGACGCTGAAGCTGGGCAAGCTTTTCGCTTTTTACGACGACAACGGTATCTCCATCGACGGCTGTGTTGACGGTTGGTTCACCGATGATACTCCCGGACGGTTTGAAGCCTATGGATGGCATGTCGTCCGTGACGTCGATGGACATGATGCCTCATCCATCAAGGCGGCCATTGAAGAGGCCAGAGCAAATAAGGACAAGCCAAGCCTGATCTGCTGCAAGACTGTCATCGGACAGGGCGCGCCCAATATCTGCGGCTCCGAGAAATGTCACGGTTCCCCCCTCGGGAATGATGAAATAGCCTGTGCACGCGAGAACATGGATTGGCCCCATCCTCCTTTTGAAATTCCGAAGATGATCTATTCCAGATGGAGCGCAAAGGGGAATGGATTCATGGCCGAAGACAGTTGGAACGCTCGCTTTAAGGAGTATGAAAAGGCCTACCCGCATCTGGCGACCGAGTTTACTCGTCGCATGACGGGAACGCTGCCTGAAGATTTTGCATCTCATACATCCAATTTTATCGATTCCGTCGATGTCAAAGCTGAGAGTCTGGCTACCCGCAAGTCCTCACAGAATGCCATTGAAGGTCTTGCGCCGGTCCTTCCTGAATTCTTCGGAGGGTCGGCAGATCTGGCTGGGTCGAACCTGACTCGATGGTCCGGCTCTAAGACGGCTTCCTCTGCTGAGTGGGATGGCAACTACATGAACTACGGTGTCCGTGAATTCGCTATGTCCGTGATGATGAACGGTATGTCCCTGCACGGCGGTTTCATCCCGTATGGCGGCACATTCCTCGTATTTTCCGATTATGCGCGAAACGCCATGCGCATGTCTGCATTGATGGGACTGAAGGTCCTCTACGTGATGACCCATGATTCCATCGGTGTTGGTGAGGATGGGCCGACCCACCAACCGGTCGAGCATGTCGCCTCCCTGCGGCTCATCCCCAACATGGACGTGTGGCGCCCCTGTGACAGCGTCGAAACTGCCGTGGCATGGGAGCAAGCTGTCACACGAGGTGACGGACCATCCACACTGGTCATGTCCCGACAGAATCTCCCGTACCAATCAAGGTCAACAGAGACCATGGACCAGATTTCACGGGGTGGCTATGTCTTACGGGATTGCGACGGGACCCCGGATGCTATTCTTATAGCGACCGGTTCCGAGGTAGGGTTGGCCGTGGAGGCTGCCATGACCCTGGAGTCCAAGGGGACGCAGGTCCGTGTCGTTTCTATACCTTGCGTCGAAGCCTTTGATCGGCAGGATCAGGCCTACCGCCGCGCTGTCCTGCCGCCGCGTGTCACGGCCCGTGTCGCGATTGAGGCCGGAACCACCCTTGGTTGGTATCGCTATGTAGGCCTGAACGGAGCTGTCATGGGAATTGATCGTTTCGGCGAATCCGCTCCGGGCAATGAGCTCTTCGACTACTTCGGCTTTACGCCCGACAACGTGATGGCGCTGGTTGAACAGGTGATGGAAAAAACAAGTATGGCTGCCTGATGTGATCTTGTGAATCGTAATAGGGGAAGACAATGCTGAAAATGACCGAACTCGATCTCATGGGAAAACGAGTGCTGATGCGGGAAGACTTCAATGTCCCCATCAACAATGGGATTATCACAAGTGACAAGCGACTACGTGCTGCCCTGCCGTCAATTCGCACGGCACTCAATCGCGGGGCTATGGTGATACTCATGTCTCATCTTGGGAGACCCACGTCTGGTGTTTTCGAAATGAGATTGTCTCTTGAACCCGTCGCAGACCGGTTGTCTGAACTCCTTGGTATTCCTGTCAGGTTCGAGCGTGATTGGGCCCACGGGCTCGAACCGCATCCGGGCGAAGTCATCATGGTCGAAAATGTCCGTTTCCTTCCGGGGGAGATGTCGAACGACCATGAACTTGGCAGAGCCATGGCTTCCTTGTGCGATGTGTTTGTCATGGACGCATTCGGAACGGCCCACCGGGCTCAGGCGTCCACATATGCTGTAGCACAATACGCGCCACAGGCTTGCGCCGGTCCGCTTCTCGTGCAGGAGCTGAAGGCATTGAAACAGGGTCTTGAGAATCCAGAGGCCCCGATCGTGGCCGTTGTGGGCGGATCAAAAGTCTCGACAAAACTTACGGTCCTCAAATCACTACTCCCTATGGTGGATAAACTCATCGTCGGCGGCGGTATCGCCAACAACTTCATCGCCGCTGCAGGGTTTGATGTCTGCTCGTCACTCTTTGAACAGGACTTGGTTCAGGCCACACGGGAGCTGATGGATGAAGCCGAGATGCTCGGTGTTGAGATTCCGATCCCCCTTGATGTCGTCTGCGCAAGGGAGTTTTCGCAGACTGCGACTCCGATTCTCCGTTCCGTCAACCGCGTTGCTGCCAACGAAATGATCCTCGATATTGGCCCGATGACCTCTTCTCTCTACTCCAGAATTCTTGAAGAAGCCGGGACCATTGTCTGGAACGGACCTGTAGGCGTGTTCGAATTTGACCAGTTTGGACAGGGGACAAGAAATCTTTCGCTGTCCATAGCCGAAAGCCCGGCTTTTTCCATTGCCGGAGGTGGCGATACCCTTGCCGCTATAGAAAAGTATAACGTATCCGAAATGATAACATATATCTCCACGGGTGGCGGAGCCTTTCTTGAATTTTTGGAAGGGAAGACACTTCCGGCTGTGAGCATACTTGAAACACGGGCTCATCAATAAATATTATGAAAAATACTCTTCGACGTACCAAAATCGTGGCAACCCTTGGACCGGCAACTTCTGATAGGGCAACCCTGCGCAATCTGATCCAGGCTGGCGTCGATGTTGTCAGGCTCAATTTTTCTCATGGCACTGCGCAGGATCATATCCAAATGGCTGTTCGAGTTCGTGAACTGGCGTCCGAGTTGAACCGAACCGTTGGCGTATTGGCCGACCTGCAGGGGCCAAAGATCAGGATTCGAGGATTTGAATCCGGTTCTGTCGTTTTAAAAGAAGGTCAATCATTCATCATTGATCCCTCTGTTGCCGTACAGAACGGCACTTCGAATAGGGTCGGCATAACGTACCCATCGCTGGCCGAGGATGTATCATCTGGCACGATCCTTCTTCTTGATGACGGCAAATGCATCCTCGAAGTTGACGATATCCTCGGCAACCAAGTCCGTTGCATTGTAATCACAGGCGGCGTCCTATCCGGTGGCAAAGGCGTCAACGTGCTGTCCGGCGGTCTTTCTGCCGGGGCGCTCACGGATAAGGACCGGGAGGACATGACGGCTGTGGCGACCATGCAGGCCGATTATCTTGCACTTTCCTTTGTTCGCAACGCAGCCGATGTAGACGAAGCCAGGGATATTCTCGCAGGGCTTGGTTGGCACGGCTCAATTCTTGCCAAGATCGAAAGGGCCGAAGCACTGGAATACATCGAAACGATCATTATGGTTTCTGACGGAATCATGGTGGCCCGCGGCGACCTTGGTGTGGAAATCGGCGATGCCAAATTGCCCGCCGTACAAAAGATGCTCATCAAGCGAGCCCGAAGCCTCAATCGCGTGGTTATCACCGCCACGCAGATGATGGACTCGATGATTACCAATCCTATACCCACACGGGCCGAGGTGTTCGATGTAGCCAATGCCGTCCTGGACGGCACTGACGGTGTCATGCTGTCGGCAGAGACGGCTGTTGGTAAATATCCGGTAGAAGTGGTTGCGGCAATGGACGTCATCTGCCTTGAAGCGGAGAAACAGGAACAGGTAAGACATTCGCGACACAGGGTGGACATGGAATTTACTCATGTTGACGAGACCGTCGCCATGTCGGCCATGTATGCGGCCAATCATACTGAGACTGTGGCCATCGGAGCCTTCACCGAATCGGGCGGGACGCCGCTTTGGATGTCCAGGATCAGTTCAGGCATTCCAATTTTTGCCCTGTCCCAAAATGAACAAACCCGTCGTAGGGTCTCGCTGTACCGGGGAGTGTATCCAATCAATTTCAACCCGGCCTCGGTCTGCGCATCACAGCAGCATGAAGCTGCTGCGGCTGAACTGGTCAGGCTCGGCGTGGTCAAGCCCGGTGATCTCGTGATTACAACAAGCGGTGACACTGCCGGAGAGCGTGGTGGAACAAACTCCATGCGCATCTGTAGAGTCGAAAAATACACACGGTAACCAACAGGAGGATACTCCCATGGCTCTTATTTCTTTGAGACAACTTTTGGACCACGCCGCGACAAACGGCTACGGCGTGCCCGCATTCAACGTCAACAACATGGAACAAATCCGGGCAATTATGGAGGCAGCGGTTGAAACAGACAGCCCGGTCATCCTGCAAAGCTCTGCAGGAGCCAGAAAATACGCAGGGTCGACCTTTCTTCGTCACCTCATCCAAGCAGCAATCGAGGAGTGGCCCTCCACTCCTGTCTGCCTACATCTTGATCATGGTGCTTCGCCGGGTTTATGCGTTCAGGCCATTCAGAACGGGTTCAGCTCCGTCATGATGGATGGATCCCTTATGGAAGATTCAAGCACGCCGTCGAGCTATGAGTATAATGTCGCTGTAACGAGAAAGGTCGCTGACATGGCTCATGCCTGCGGTGTCTCTGTTGAGGGCGAACTCGGCGTGTTGGGCTCTTTGGAAACAGCGACTGCCGGAAAGGAAGACGGCGTGGGAGCCGAGGGGAAGCTCAGTCGTGAACAGATGTTGACCGACCCAGATCAAGCCGCCGACTTTGTAGCAAAAACCCATGTGGACGCCCTAGCCATCGCTATCGGCACCAGCCATGGCGCATACAAGTTTTCTTCTCCGCCGTCAGGCGAGGTTCTCTCCATTGACCGCGTCAAGGAGATCCATGCCCGCATACCAGACACCCATCTGGTCATGCATGGCTCGTCTTCCGTTCCCCAGGAATGGCTCAAGATCATAAACGAATACGGCGGAGACCTCGGACAGACTTACGGTGTTCCCGTGACCGAGATTCAAGAGGGGATCAAGCACGGTGTTCGCAAGGTCAACATCGATACCGACTTGCGTCTTGCCGCCACAGGTGCGGTTCGCAAACACTTGGTGGAGAATCCCGGTAACTTCGATCCCCGCAAGTTCCTGACCGAGGCAACCAAAGCCATGAAAGAGGTCTGCCGCTCACGCTTTCTGGCCTTCGGATCGGCCGGTTGGGCACACTCCATCAAGCCATCCACACATGAAGGCATGGCTGCTGGCTATGCCAAAGGCGCCTATGCTCCGCTTGCCAATACCCAACAATGAGGAGTGATCATGAGTAATCTGAACACAGTCATTATATCTCCATCTCTTTTGTCGTCTGATTTCAGTCGGCTGGCCGAGGAGCTCTCCTCGCTTGAACAGGCAGGAGTAGAATGGGTTCACTGGGATGTCATGGACGGAAACTTCGTCCCCAACATCACCTTCGGGCCACCAGTTATCGGTCGTTGTCGCAAGGTGAGCAATCTCTTCTTCGATGTCCACCTGATGATCGATAAACCCGGTCGATATATCCAGGAATTTGTCGATGCCGGAGCCGATCTTATTTGCGTGCACGCCGAATCCGAAATCCATCTTGAGCGGACCGTGGCCGAGATCGCTAGGCTTGGCGCACGACCGGCCGTTGCTATCAATCCGCATACGCCGCTGAGCGTCGTCCAACATCTGCTTCCGCAGCTCTATATGGTTCTGATTATGAGCGTGAACCCCGGATTCGGAGGCCAGTCGTTCATCCCCTTTTCCATTGATAAGATCAGGGGCCTTTCTCACATGATCAAGCTGACCGGGGCAGACACCCTGATTCAGGTGGATGGAGGTGTCACTCCTGATAATGTTGCCGAACTGCATCAGGCAGGGGCTGATGTCTTTGTCTCAGGCTCAGCGTTCTTTGGCCATCCTCCATACGATGAGAGACTCAAAACATTCATGGCAGCGGCCTGCTCACCGTCTTCGAAGGCAGGAAACACCTCCACGGCAACGTGCGGATGGGGCGCAATTCAAAGTGAACGGGGAAAATCAGGAGATGAGCGGTAGCTACTGGTCCGGAAAGAGATGATACACCCGAAGACAACGATTAAGTTACTGGAATAAATTGATATAAACTAGATTTATATTTTTTTAGAGATGGGGTCAAACCGTCTACCCAGCGGGAAATGCCATTGAAAGAGTATTCGATCTGAAAAAAGCCCTGATGAACTATGTTCATCCAATACGGGCAAAGCGATGGCGGTGATTGCTGCCAGGGAGACCAACATGAGCATCAGGATAGGCATCAATGGATTCGGACGCATCGGGCGTTATCTTGCCAGACTTCTTGTCAATGAAGACGGGTATGAACTCGTTGTGGTCAATGCCCGGGCCGACAATGCGCAATTGGCGCATCTGCTCAAGTACGATTCCGTCCACGGCCGCTTTGCCGAAGATGTGGAAGCTAATGAAAACGGATTCACCATCAATGGTCATCAGGTTGTCGTCACGCGCGACAAACCCGGCGAATGGAGCTGGGGAGCCTGGGATGTCGACATCGTTATCGAAAGCACCGGAGCTTTCCGTGATCGTCTCAGCTGTGAACAGATGATCGACTGTGGTTGTCATAAGGTCATTGTCAGTGCACCTAGTTCTGATTGTGACGCGACCATCGTCATGGGCGTCAACGACCACCAACTTAAATTATCAGATACTATCATTTCAAACGCATCCTGCACGACCAACTGTCTGGCCCCAGTGGCCAAGATCCTTCACGAGACTTTCGGCATTGAGCACGGGCTCATGACCACCATCCATTCATATACGATGAGCCAGCGTATTCTGGACGGGACACACAAGGATTTGCGTCGGGCCAGAGCCGGAGCAGTCAATATGCTGCCGACGACCACCGGGGCGGCGCGCGCCGTGACACAGGTCATTCCAGAACTCGAAGGCAAGCTGGACGGCATGGCTGTCCGAGTGCCTACGCCCAATGTATCGCTGGTGGATTTCGTGGCCAATGTCGGTCGTGATGTCTCTGTCGCCGACGTCAACGCGGCGTTTAAGTCGGCGTCGGAAGGGGCGCTCCTGAATGTCATGGGCTATACCGAACTGCCGCTCGTATCCACCGATTACATTGGGTCGACCTACGGCGGTGTTGTTGATGGTCTATGTACGTCCGTGATGTCCTCCAGAATGGTCAAGTGCATCATCTGGTACGACAATGAATCGAGTTTCACCAACCAGCTTCTCCGTCTCATTCGCAAGGTAGGAGCAACTCTATAGAAAACCGAGGTACCGCATTCCCGAACATTCGGCGTTGGCGCGGTCCCTTCAAGACCCGCCATTCGGCGGAGGGAATATGTGGAAAGACACCAAGATACAGGTCCTGGTTGCAGGTTCGGGGAAGACATGTGCCCCGTTCATGAAGGCGGTCAAGGATGTGCACGGTGTCGAGATTGTCTGTCTGCTGGATATGCAGGCAGATCCGTCGAGCATAGCGCTCGCAAAAGACATCGGCATCCCCTTGGTCAACGCGTTACCTTCCTTTGGCAATGCTCGCAATCTGGATGTCATCGTCAACGCCTCACGCAATGAGGCTGTCACTGAACATATCAGGATGTACAAGGCTGAACACGTCATAATTCTGGAAAAGGCTGCCGCCAGGCTCGTCCGTCTCCTGACGGTATCCATACGCAAGGAAGCCAGGTTTCGAGATCGTTATCGCGCTGCCAAGCGGGAAATCGATCAGCGAACAGGTGGGGAGACCATCATCATCGGCAAGTCCCCTCAGATGTATGAAATATCTGATCTCATCGAACGGGTTGGACCGACCCCGACAACCGTCCTTCTCCTCGGTGAGACGGGCGTGGGGAAGGACCTGATCGCCCGAGCCATTCATCAGCAAAGCCATCTGAAAAGTCGGCCGTATATATCTATCAACTGTACGGCACTGACCTCTTCGCTCATGGAAAGTGAACTCTTTGGATACAAGAAGGGTGCCTTTACCGGAGCCGAGAGCGATCGCAAGGGATTGTTCGAGGAAGCGGACGGCGGGACTCTTTTCCTGGATGAAATCGGGGATATGTTGCCAGAGCTTCAGGCCAAACTGCTGCGTTTCCTTCAGACAGGCGAGATCCGTCCTGTCGGCAGTACCGAGATAAAGATCGTTGATGTAAGAGTCATTGCAGCCACAAACAGAGATCTTGAATATGCCATGAACAACGAGACCTTCCGTCGTGATCTCTTCTACAGATTCAATACGTTCACCATCGAAATCCCTCCGCTTCGTGAACGGATGATGGATATCCCGTATCTGGTCTATCACCTCATCACCAAGGCCGAAGCAAAGCTGAACAAGAAGTTGTGCGGTATAACTGATGATGCAATGGAATGCATGAGTCGGTACGATTGGCCGGGCAACGTCAGGGAACTTGAAAACGTCATCGAACGGGCCGCTATCTTGTGTAAGGATGATGTCATCAGGCCTGAAGATCTGGCCTTACGCATCGATGGTTCAAGTGCTTTCAGTTGTCCCATTGGCAAGTCAGTTCCTCCACCTTCTGATACAGGAGACGTCTTCCAGTCCAAGAAGGATCAGGTCATGGAGAACTTCGAGAAAAAGGAGCTCATGCGTTTTCTCGACAAGGCTGGAGGAAATGTAAGTGAGGCGTCTAGGATCTCGGGGGTTCCTCGTCGCACTTTCTATAGAAAGATGAATAAATACGGGATTTAAGTGAATGGCATGTTTTCTCGAACGACACGACAATCAGTGCACTATGATATGCACACGCACTCGGACCGCTCAAGGGAGAGTAAGATACCTGGCAGATTGCTGCTGAGTCTGGCCAAGCAGAACGGCTTGCAGGGCATCGGGATTTGTGAGCAGGACGCCTTCCCGGACGAGACGCTCTATGCACACGCGGCGAAACTTCGCCTGCGGCTGGCGCTGGGCATCGAATTTTCATGCAAAGACTCCCAAATCATAGGTTTCGGTATGGACTTTTCCTATACGCAACGGAAGGCCCTAGAAAAGCACTTTGCTCTCATAAAAAAGCAGATGGATGAGATCGTCTCGCTGTTTGTCGACCGTCTCCATGTCTGGGATTCCACCGTCAACCTGGAGAGGGTCGCGGCTTTTGCCGGTAAGGCCCCACATCCGACATTTGTCCTGCAATACCTGGTTCAGGAACGCCGGATGTTCCCATCCCTGCTAAACGCACTGCAATTCATTGCCGATGAGAATCTCGATCGGGATATGTCTCTGGCTGACCCATTTCATCCTGTCGAGGTCGTCGACTTGATTCACAGAGCAGGTGGCATCGCCATATGGGCTCACCCGATGATGACTCCCCTCGAGAGGCAGCAGCCCCTCATGGCAAAACTGGTCGCGGCGGACCTTGATGCGGTGGAGGTTGTCTATCCCTATAGGGAGAATGGGTATTTCGGCACTGAAAGCAATGAAGTGCTGCAGGCCAGGACACTGTCACTGACCAAGAACGTCGAGATACTCTTTTCCGGTGGCTCGGATTGCAAATATCCGGTCAGCCCGTTTGATGGTCTTCGCCCGATGCTCCCCGGAGAGTATGGTATCACCTCACAGGAAGCGGATCTTTTCGGTTCTGTATTTCAGTGACTTGTGCCATGCGCGGCACACTTACCAACTGACAGCTCACCCTATTGAGACTTCCACGGCACATGGTGACGCCATGATCACAAAACGATTGTGCCATAACACTCCATAATAATGCACTTATTCGTATTATAATGCGATTTGTTCCATGTGGCACGGGAGTTGTAATTACAAGGTCATGGATACGGCCACATCGCAGGCCGAAAACCTCTCCGAGGGAGAGGCAAGGGAATTGACTGCAATCAATCAAGTGACCGCAATTCACCATCCCTTGTCTCTCTTTCAAAACAGTAAGAAGAACAACCTTTGTGGGAGAAAACAAATATGACTAGAAGACAGCCGGACAGAAATCTTGCCCTGGACCTTGCACGTGTTACTGAAGCCGCCGCGCTTGCCTCGGCACGTTGGCTTGGACTCGGGAACAAGGAAGATGGGGATGGCGCCGCCGTTGATGCTATGCGCATCAGTTTCAACGCCATGGCCATCAATGGGCGGGTTGTCATCGGCGAAGGGGAAAAGGATGAAGCCCCCATGCTCTATAATGGAGAATCAGTTGGTTCAGGCGTGGGCCCTCGAATGGACATTGCCGTTGATCCAGTCGAGGGCACACGCCTTCTCGCCCATGGACGTCCCAATGCCATCTCTGTGGTGGCCATGACCCCGGAGGGAAGCATGTACAGCCCGGGGCCAGCCTTCTACATGAAAAAACTGGTTGTCCCGCCTGAAGCAGCGGGCATGGTCGACATCGAGGAACCGGTGGAGCGCACGCTCCGAAAGGTGGCCCAATCCCTGAACAAGGAGGTCAGAGACCTCGTAGTGTTCGTCCTGGACAAGGAACGTCATCAAGACCTCATTGCCGACATTCGAACAGCCGGTGCTCGTATTCAACTACATACTGACGGAGACGTGGCCGGTGCGCTCATGGCCGTGATTCCTGACACCGGCATAGACGTTATGATGGGTACAGGCGGCACTCCGGAAGGGGTTCTGGCCGCAGTCGCAATTCGCGTACTCGGCGGTGAGATGCAGGCCATGCTCGACCCACAGTCAGAAATGGAAAGGGAGCGAGTTCTGGAAGACGGTCGCGATCTCAAACAGGTCCTCAAGATGGACGACTTGGTAAGTAGCGATGACATCTTCTTTGCAGCCACAGGCATTACCGATGGAGTCTTCCTCAAGGGCGTCGACTTCACGGGCAAGGGGGCGAAGACCACATCGCTGGTCATGCGAGGCCTAACCGGCACCGTACGCAAGATCGAATCGAGCCATCGCTTCGATAAGCTCATGCGCATCAGTTCCATCGATTACGACTAAAACAGTATTTTAAGCAATAAAAGGAGAATCCCATGCAGCGCAACAGACCGATACTGCTTGGTATAGTGGGCGATTCAGCCGCCGGGAAAACCACCATCTCGGCCGGTATCGAGAAGATTTTGGGCCCGGATAGGGTCACGAACATCTGTTCGGACGATTATCATAAGTTCAATCGGGTGCAACGGGCTGAAAAAAACATTTCCGCCCTACATCCTGACTGCAATTACATCGACATTATGCAGCATAATTTCTACCAACTGCGTCGTGGGGAGGCAATTCTCAAGCCCGTCTACAACCACCACACAGGTGACTTCGATCCACCGGTTTACATTGAGCCCAAGGAATTTGTCATCGTCGAGGGACTGCTTGGTTTCTACACCAAAAAGATGCGTGACGCATTTGATGTCAAAATCTACCTTGATCCCGACGAGGAACTTCGGGTGGACTGGAAGTTCAAACGGGATACGGTCAAGCGTGGCTATACCCGTGATCAAGTGCAGGCTTCCCTCGACAAGAGGATCGACGTTTCAACCAACTACATCAGGCCGCAACGGAAGTTTGCTGATATCGTCTGCAACTTCTACCGCCCGGATGGGGCTGAGGAAGAGACCGGCACCAATCTCAACACGAACCTCATTCTGAGGCCGACTATTCATCACCCGGACTTTGCCGAGTTCATCGACCATCGCCCGGGAACCAAGGAGAAGTGCCTTACCTTTACCCTGGGGCGCGATGAGGGGCTGCCCGTTGATATCCTTCAGATCACCGGCAATATCAAGCAAATGACCGCGGAAACGCTCATGGACATTATCATCGACCATCTGGACAAGTGTGACGACCTGACTATCGACGGTGTCGGCTGCTACTTCGAAGGCGATGAGGAGAAAACAAGTTATCCCCTTGGCATCACGCAATTGTTGACCTGCTACCACCTGATGAACGCCAAAATGAACGCATAAGACGCACGAGAGTGCCTTGATAAAGGAGACAATCATGTCCGCATATGACCAGACAAGCCGCTACGTGAATTTTGATCTCAAGGAAGACCAGCTGATCGCTGATGGAAATCACGTCCTGTGCGCCTATATCTATAAGCCTGCCAACGGGTACGGTAATGTCGAGGTTGCTGCCCACTTCGCAGCCGAGTCTTCCACCGGCACCAACGTCGAGGTCTGCACTACTGATGACTTCACCAAAGGCGTCGATGCGCTGGTCTACGAAGTCAGTGACGCCAGCAACGGCGACTCTCTGATGAAGATCGCCTATCCTGTGGAGCTTTTCGATCGTAACATCATCGATGGCCGCGCCATGCTCGCCTCCTTTCTGACATTGTGCATAGGAAACAACCAGGGCATGGGAGATGTTGCCTACGCCAAAATGCACGATTTCTATGTGCCGCGACAATACTTGGAACTCTTTGATGGGCCTTCCAAGAACATCGCTGATTTCTGGCGCATGCTCGGACGTCCCACCGAGAACGGTGGCATGATCGCCGGCACCATCGTCAAGCCCAAGCTGGGTCTGCGCCCGAAACCATTTGCTGATGCCTGCTACCATTTCTGGTTGGGGGGCGACTTCGTAAAGAACGATGAACCACAGGGTAACCAGGTGTTCGCCCCCCTCAAAGAGACCATCACAGCCGTTGCTGATGCCATGCGGCGTGCTCAGGACGAGACTGGAGAAGCCAAGATCTTCTCCGCCAACATCACAGCTGACGACCCCAGGGAAATGATTGCCCGCGGTGAATTTATCCTCAATGCCTTTGGAGAGAATGCCAGTCGGGTCGCTTTCCTCGTCGATGGCTATGTGGCCGGACCGACCGCTATTACTACCGCCCGCAGGAACTTCCCAAACCAGTTCCTGCATTACCACCGTGCCGGTCACGGCGCAGTCACGTCGCCGCAGGCCAAACGCGGTTACACCGCCTTTGTCCTGAGTAAGATGTCTCGCCTCCAAGGGGCGTCGGGCATCCATACGGGCACCATGGGTTTTGGCAAGATGGAAGGCGAAATGGCTGACAAAAGCATGGCCTACATGATTGAGCGGGAGGAGGCCCAGGGACCGTACTTCAAGCAGAAATGGTATGGTATGAAGGCCACAACCCCGATGATTTCCGGTGGGATGAATGCACTGCGGCTGCCAGGCTTCTTCGATAATTTGGGTCATTCAAACATCTGCCAGACATCTGGTGGTGGGGCCTTCGGGCACTTGGATGGACCCACGGCCGGGGCGCTCTCGCTGAGGCAGTCCCATGACGCTTGGATACAGGGCGTGAACCTTTTGGACTACGCCAAGGAGCACAATGAACTGGCCCGGGCATTCGAATCCTTTCCGGGGGATGCGGACAGGTTCTACCCGACTTGGCGCCACCAGCTTTGCCTGTAATGATTATATTGGAGGGGCAATTGCCCCTCCTTTTTCGTGGAGGAGGACACATGTCACTTGAAGCTATAATCTGGGATGTCGATGGAACCCTTGTGGATAGCGAGGAATTGCACCGGGCAGCTTTCAATACTGTTTTTGATGAATATGGTCTCGATTGTCGCTGGAGTCGAAAAGCATACAGCAAGCTTCTCAAGGTGACTGGCGGCAAGGAACGGATTCGTTATTACGCCAAGCTCTCCGGCATGGAGAAATCGTTCCCTTCCTCTATCGAGGATATGCATGCTCGAAAAACAGAAATCTATCATGAGAGCATTCGACTTGGGAAACTGCATCTTCGCAATGGTGTGAAAGAGATTTTGAACAGGGCGCTGGAGAAAGGAATTCGTCTTGCCATCGCCACGACAACGTCCATGTCGAATGTTGAAGCCTTATTCTCCTCGGGAGTACTGCAATCCGAGCATTGGGAAATTATTGTGTCAGGAGAACATGTTACATGCAAGAAGCCTGCTCCAGACGTTTATCTCGAAGTTCTGAGAAGGCTGGAACTGGACCCCATGGATTGCATCGCGGTTGAAGACTCCGAGAATGGAATGGAATCTGCTGTCACTGCAGGAGTGCCGACAATCATAACGACTAATGGTTATACACGTTATCAGGAATTCGGAAAGGAGATCGCATTGGTTCATTGCCTGAAGCACGGATTGACAACGCTGGAGGGATTAAAGACACCGATCACCATAAACCATTTTGAAGCATGGCACGCCGCCGCAAGACATCTTGTCAAGGGGCGGGTCCATCCCATTACCTCTTCAAGCCACTCCTAGTTAATTCTTCTAATAAGATTACCAGAAGCGGTATGATTGCTGGCGGTGGTTTGTGTAAAGTGCCCGTATAATAGGTCCATTGCAAAGTAGAGACTTCTGCCCCAAACTAGGAGCAGGAGTTTCACATGCGTAAATCAAAATTCAGTGAGTATCAGATCGTCAAGATTTTAAAGTCCGTGGAAGGCGGCATAACGTCTACATCTTAAGAACTAAAAAAATGGATGGTAGCATTTGAAACCCTTTTATTACCTCTCCCCCTCTTGAAAACGGTCAAATATGAGTTTATGCCTATAATCGATTAGCCGTATTCGGAAGTATGATTGTGTGAAAATGCTTGCTTGTTGTTTACTTATCTGAACCATGAGAGAGATATGATCAATTTCCCCGTATTCGAGAAGCTCACTGTTCAAGATTATGGTCTTTATCCGGGCAAAAGCGGTGAAGGGTTATGTATAATATTTAAGCCAGGACTCACCCTCATATTGGGGGCAAACGGTTTGGGCAAGACGACGCTTATTAATATCATGTTTCGTCTTCTGACAGGAGCATACGACATTTCTGCCCTTACGAAGTCTGGGAGTCTAGGGAATGCTAAACTTAAAGCTACTCAGCTTTCTCGGGCCGACAAGCTTAGTTTCTCAAAAAGAGTAGCAGATAGAGGTGGCCCCAGAAAACTGGACCACTCGTTAAGGTGGACGTATAAGAGCCCAAGGAGGCTTGAACATGTCCAACAGAAGACGTTTTTCAGCAGAATTTAAAGCCCGTGTAGCACTTGATGCATTATCCGGTGAACACACGATTTCTGAACTAGCCAGCAAGCACGGTGTTCATCCTAATCAGATCTCCACGTGGAAAAAACAGGCCAAGGAAGGAATCGTCGAATTGTTTTCCGGTAAGACTAAAAACACTCCGCAGAACAATGAAGCCCAAATCAAAGACCTCCACGCAAAGATCGGCCAGTTGCTTGTGGAGAAGGATTTTTTGCAACAAGCCTTCGCCAAAATATGAGCTGCGGGCGAAGGCGCGAAATCGTCGATAACGAGCATCCAAATCTCAGCGTCCGACGACAATGCAAAGTTCTGCAATTACAACGGTCAACATACTATTATAAGCCCATCGGCGAGTCTTCGCTCAATCTGGAATTGATGCGGAAGATCGATGAGTTGTTTATGGAATTGCCGTTTTTTGGCTCCAGACAGATGCGGAATATCCTGCAAGATACGGGATATTTTGTCGGTCGAGAGCGTGTGAGACGGTTGATGCGCAAAATGGGGTTAATGGCGGTTTATCAGAAGCCACGAACGAGCCAACCGCATCCCGGTCACAAGGTGTATCCATATCTGCTTCGAAATATACCAATTACAAAACCGAACCAAGTTTGGTGCACGGATATTACGTATATCCCCATGAAACGCGGTTTTTTGTACCTCGTTGCTATCATGGACTGGCATAGCCGCGCAGTCTTATCCTGGCGGCTGTCGAACACAATGGATACGGATTTCTGCGTCGCAGCCTTGGAAGAGGCCATTAGTTGCTATGGAGTTCCTGAAATATTCAATACTGATCAGGGATCACAATTCACCAGTTATGAGTTCACAAAGACTCTCAGAGATGCTGGCATACGGATATCAATGGATGGTCGCGGTCGCTGGATGGATAACGTCATGATCGAACGGCTCTGGCGTTCCTTGAAATATGAATGTGTGTATTTACATGAGTTGAGCACAGGAAGTGAGCTGCGTGAGGCATTGGCGTGGTGGTTTGATTTCTACAACAATCGTCGGCCTCATTTCACTTTTGACGGAATGAAGCCAATGGATGTATATCAAAGTTCCAAGCCAGAGGGGGTACCCCCTCTGGCTTGGAGTCAAAAGGCGGCGTAACCTGTAAACTTGTCCACCTTATATTCGCCGCTCAGTGGTCCGAAGAACCGAGGCCACCTCTGATAATGCTGATGACGCTGAAGCGACTCTTTCCCTTAGCATAGGTGAGAGTGCTATTTGTATTACAAGAAGCCTTGGAGATTTGAGACTTATAAGTTTCAAAATTGATGGGAGAGAGGTCGGTGGCGATGAGGATTTCTATCAAAATGAAATAGCTCGACTTGTTGATGTATGGTCCTTCGGTGATTGGATATTAATACTTCGTTATCTTGTTTTTTACTTTGAAGATAGAAAGGCTCTCGTTTGGGATCATACTGCTCAAAAACAGCTTATCAGAGTACTGTTTTTATCAAAAGGTGATGCTCAGAAATGGTATGAAGCTGAAAGGGAAATTTTAGAGAAAGATTCAGAAATTCGTAATGCCATTGCTGCCTTATTCAAAGAGGAGAAAGAGCTTGCAGTTGATAAAACTCAAGTTAAAGATTCGGGCGGCCTTCGTCAGGAGCTTGAATCTCTTTCAGATTTACAACAAGCTGATAGCGAAAAAATAGAGCGTTACCTGGAATCGATTGAGGGAATATCAGAGGTGGCCTCGGTTCTTCGGACCACTGAGCGGCGAATATAAGGTGGACAAGTTTACAGGTTACGCCGCCTTTTGACTCCAAGCCAGAGGGGGTACCCCCTCTGGCTTGGAACTTTGATATACATCCATTGGCTTCATTCCGTCAAAAGTGAAATGAGGCCGACGATTGTTGTAGAAATCAAACCACCACGCCAATGCCTCACGCAGCTCACTTCCTGTGCTCAACTCATGTAAATACACACATTCATATTTCAAGGAACGCCAGAGCCGTTCGATCATGACGTTATCCATCCAGCGACCGCGACCATCCATTGATATCCGTATGCCAGCATCTCTGAGAGTCTTTGTGAACTCATAACTGGTGAATTGTGATCCCTGATCAGTATTGAATATTTCAGGAACTCCATAGCAACTAATGGCCTCTTCCAAGGCTGCGACGCAGAAATCCGTATCCATTGTGTTCGACAGCCGCCAGGATAAGACTGCGCGGCTATGCCAGTCCATGATAGCAACGAGGTACAAAAAACCGCGTTTCATGGGGATATACGTAATATCCGTGCACCAAACTTGGTTCGGTTTTGTAATTGGTATATTTCGAAGCAGATATGGATACACCTTGTGACCGGGATGCGGTTGGCTCGTTCGTGGCTTCTGATAAACCGCCATTAACCCCATTTTGCGCATCAACCGTCTCACACGCTCTCGACCGACAAAATATCCCGTATCTTGCAGGATATTCCGCATCTGTCTGGAGCCAAAAAACGGCAATTCCATAAACAACTCATCGATCTTCCGCATCAATTCCAGATTGAGCGAAGACTCGCCGATGGGCTTATAATAGTATGTTGACCGTTGTAATTGCAGAACTTTGCATTGTCGTCGGACGCTGAGATTTGGATGCTCGTTATCGACGATTTCGCGCCTTCGCCCGCAGCTCATATTTTGGCGAAGGCTTGTTGCAAAAAATCCTTCTCCACAAGCAACTGGCCGATCTTTGCGTGGAGGTCTTTGATTTGGGCTTCATTGTTCTGCGGAGTGTTTTTAGTCTTACCGGAAAACAATTCGACGATTCCTTCCTTGGCCTGTTTTTTCCACGTGGAGATCTGATTAGGATGAACACCGTGCTTGCTGGCTAGTTCAGAAATCGTGTGTTCACCGGATAATGCATCAAGTGCTACACGGGCTTTAAATTCTGCTGAAAAACGTCTTCTGTTGGACATGTTCAAGCCTCCTTGGGCTCTTATACGTCCACCTTAACGAGTGGTCCAGTTTTCTGGGGCCACCTCTATCCTTTGAAAGGAATAAGGCACGGCGTGCTGAGCTACATGCGCAGGATTCCTTTGAGTCAGCATTACGTGAATATGAACGCATGAAATACCTTACACTTCAATCAAGATTTCCAGAACAAACTGAGACCGCTCAATATATACTCGGCCAGTTAGCCACAGATGGCTTCTGTTTAGTATGTGGGCAGGATGCCCCTAAAGCTGCACAGGTGTTGCAAGATCGCCTAAAGAACAATCAGTGTGTTATCTGTGCTTCTAGTATTCATCGAGATTCTCATGATGGGGTCGTTGATTTTGTGGGAAGAAAAGCAGAACAAATAAGAGACGCTTATGCCGAAAAAAAGGATTTTTTGACCCACAGGAAAGATGAACTAAAAAGAGTGAAAAAGGCCTATGACTTGCAGAAGGCAGAGATAGAGCAACTCGATGAAGCAATGGGTGTGCGAGTTCGGCGGATAATTGAAATTAAGAACAGTATTCCTTTGGACGACGAGGAGTTGAATAAGAGAGATGAAGAACTTTCCTCTCTTAGAGCTAAGTATGAAACAAAAAAAATTATAGTGGCCACCATGAGGGAAAAATTTAGCTTCTTAGTAGAAACATGGAAAAACTCTCTGTATAAACATGTTGATAGTATACAGAAATCATTTGATGGATATGCTAAGGAGTTTTTATTTGAAACCTGTACCCTGAGTTGGTCTCCACAGTTCTCCAAGTTAGGACAACTGCAGCAAAAAGAAATTGAGTATCCTGCTTTTGCATTAGATATGACCGGAGCCGATTTTCCTGAGGCAAGTCGGCGAAGTGGCCCAGATGAGGTGTCGGAAAGTCAGCGGGAGTTTATTGATTTGTCATTTCGGATGGCTTTGATGGAAACGGCTGGAGGTGGCGGAACTAGTTTGATCATTGATGCGCCGGAATCTTCATTGGATGCAATATTTGTTGATAAGGCAGCCCTAGTTCTGAGTCAAATAGGTTCACCGGATAAAAAAAATTGTTTAATAATTACGTCAAATATAGTGGACGGTAAGCTGATTCCAAACTTGTTGACGGATTATGAAAAGGAAGATCGTAGTTCTCGTATTGTAGATCTGTTCTCTCTCGCAGCCAAAACTGCTGCAGTTAAACAGAATATTAAGTTGTATGTTGAAAAATTAAATGACCTAATTAATGTGGATTAAAGGGCAACATGAAGAGTTTAACTGATGCCCATGTAATTGATGAGATTAAGCGGCATGTGCGTTTGGTTTTGTTGCTTCATGCCTCAGCCAATGCGGGCATGACCCCAATCCCGATACGGAATTTCCATGCGTTTTCTTATTTGTCAAATGTACTTGCTCCTGTTTGGGAGTTAGAACCATTCGATAAGATACTGCTCAAACGAAAAGGTGGTCCACTATATATCAACGTTCAGCACGACTTAGATCGACTTGTGGGGAAAGGTATAGCGACTGTCTCGGATATTAAATACATGCAAAACAGCGATGGGCAATGGGAGCTAGAAGGTCGGTACGGGATCAATGAAGGATTGGCGCAACCTATTCTTGATTCAGTTCAAGATTATGCCGATGAGAGGCAGATGTTTAATTTTCTGGAAGAACTTGCTTATGCTTTGTCTGCCCTTGGCAGCGAGGAACTTGGTGCCTTTATTGACGAAGATGCGACCTATGGTGACCAGATAAATGTAGGGGAAGTTATTGATTTTGCAGAATGGAAAGAGGTTAATTGTAGTGTGAATGCTGCAGAAAATTTTGCGAATTTTATGCCGGAAGATTCGATTATAACTCCTGGTCGGAAGATTCACCTGTATGTTCATCATCTCTACCGGAGAGCCCATGTCGCAGGATAATAAACAGCTAGGTCTTTGGAAAAACGATGACTTCGCTGAAACTGTTGCGACTCATTCAGGTAAAGGGAATGATGCCGGGCACACCACGAGCACCCGATTCTTACGAGAGGTTCACAAACTCGTGACTCGGCGGCAGGCCGTTGCTTCTGAGTTAGAGAGTGACGGCATGGCGGTTTTTTTGCTTAAATCCTCATTTTCGAAAGATGCATGTGGGGTCGAATTTCACGAAGAGTATGCCCTTGATGATGGGTTGCGCAGATTAACCTCTCGCCTTTGGATGGTTACACCAGCTGTTATTAAGGGCAGCTATACTGATATCTCTGCATTTACTGGGAATCAACTGATTGAATGGATAAGTGGACATTTGGGGTGTGGTGATGTGCCTGCGATTATATACAATCCAAGTGCACTAGGAAGACAAATTCGTTTTTATGGTAACGGAGTGGCTGACGTTGAGAATTGTACAAAGCATTCTGTGGGCGCAACTGACATTACCCCAGAACGGATCGAAGCTGTCGTTAATAGTACCTATAGGCAGCGCTTGCTCCGTCCAGGCTCATTATCTGGCTTGTGGGTTGATGGGTTCCCTTCAAGTCGGGCTGAAAGTATGATTCAAGAGACCTTAATAAATTATCTTGGTGGGCATTTTCTAGGTTTTCACATATACTCCGAGCAAACAAGTGAATCTGGACGGTTAGATATATTGTTAGAAGAACCGTTCACTAGCCCAGTGCAGTGCAATGTGATGCATGCCGTTTTGGAACTCAAAGTGCTACGAAGCCATACTGTTTCTGGTAGTCCTAAACCCAAATTGAGCTATAAGAAGATTGTTGTTGAGGGGGTCAAGCAAGCAATAGCATATAAGGACGACCGAAATAGCAGAATTGGCGCATTATATTGTTTTGATATGCGAATAGCCAAAGAGCGAAGTGATTGTTTTGGGTCAGCGTTGTGTTTGGCCGAGTATTACGACATTAAGCTTGGTCAATGGGTTTTATATTCATCAGCCTCCGAAAGCAGGCATGCTCGTTATTAAGAAGCGTTTTACTTTTTTAATACAATGAGTGTTTCTGCCAATTCCCGGCGCCCACCTTGTTGAGCTGATGAGCGCATGGACCGGAATGGATCCTTCTTCTCAAGACTGAACCCCATATCGATTGAGAGCTCGCACAATATGTCTGCGACATTGACGTGGATGCCTGCATATTGGCTATCTCCGACGACCATCCATAGTTCTCCTCTTGGAGCTAGAGATTTTTCTATAGTACTAATCACACCTGACATGTCAGAAAAATATGCACCGACCATATCGGGGATAGCTTTGCTCCACATTTCTGAACGAGCATTGTTTAATCGATCAAGTACGTTTTCCAATAGAATCGACGTTGCTGGCGGCAGAGCGTATTTTCGCGCGACTTGGACGTGTGAAGTAAGTGTTGATTCGCGGAGCTCTTTGTTGCTTTGTGGATCCTTCAGGTAGCCAAGAACCCACAATTCAACGTTATAGACATCTGTGTAGTCGAAAGAATTGGGGTAGGGTGGTGAAAAAACGGCAAGATCAAACGAATTTGTATCCCTTAGTACTTCCCTACAATCTCCCCTTGTCAGTTCAAAGTCGCAACATGCTCGTTCAGAATAGCGGTGAATATCAACTATTGCCTGACGTACTGCCTGTTCGAAAAGGCGATCTACAAGTGCGGGGTCAGTGTATCGTTTTTCCCAATCTTTTCGATATCTACGGCCTTTTCCACTAATCATCACATTGCTCACCCTAATCAAAATTCCACTCAACAAGATTCGGAAAAGACGGTGTTCTTTACCTTCTGCAATCTTATCTATTGCGGTTAAGTATGCTGCAATTCGTTCAGCTACAGGGCGATCAAAGATCCAACGGCCTGCTACGCCTGGTTCGACGAATGTTGGTGGCGTTTTCTCGAATATTCTTTTGAAGTTTGATTTGCTTCGGGCTGAGCGAACTACCCTTCCAAAGAGGTTTGCCAACTTATCACAGTCGTATTTAGATAATTTTGCTTCGATTAGGTCTGCTAAAAAGGGATTCACTTCAACGGTGGTGGGGTAGACGCCTAGGAATTGGCAGGCCAAAGCTGTTGTGCCAGATCCTCCGAATGGATCCAAGCATCGTTCAACAGTCCTTTCGCTTTCTACAATTGCCTTGGAGATCAGCTCTGGCGCAAAAGCTTCTTTAAAACGTCGCCAATTCTGGAATGGTAGTTCCTGTGCCCCCGCATTGGTTCCAATAAATGGTACCTCGCGTCCTTGAGTCCACTCTTCAAATGTTACCTGCATGTGAACTCCTAAGCACAGATGGCTTGGTCTAAGATTGTTATACTAACTACTTTCTGTTCTTTGGGGGCCGTTACCATCAGAACTTGCAACAGAAATGCTGCAGAGAAGGTCCCTCTGCACAGCTTGTTGGCGATGCTCGCTTGCGTTTCGAGAACACTAATTTCAGCGAGTCTGTGGACTAGCTCTTCGTGAGTAATTCCCTGACGCTTTAGTTGTGCATTAAGAATCCCTCTGGCTTCATTGCACCAGTGTTTTTTTGTGTCATCTGGCATCATTTTTTTAAAATATATGATATTTAAATATCATTCAAGATATTTTTATGTCAAAAATGGTATTATACTCATGCGATGTTTTTTTATGAGCCATTGATGAGTCCTGGTCTCGAAAGAAAAAAGGAAACGACATGATTAGTCGTTTCCTTTTTTGCTTTAGATTCATCGATGATGGGATATCATCGTGTTTTTAGGAGCTTTTGTTTCCCTCAATATACAAGTCAGAGCGCAAGATGGTTTAGATGCAAACAGTGACCGAACTCATATGAAGAAGGCTGCGATATACATAAAATTTCTATCTAGTGGAATAGCTGACTTTTCCACTATCTCTTCTTCAGAGGGAGTTAGAGGTATTATTCATGGCACTCAATCACAAACGTAGCATCCAGCTATAGATCCGGCTGGCCCAGCCTGCAATAGAGTCTAGCTCAAGCACGCCCTTATTGCTTGAAGGAGCCTGTGGGTGATTGACTCCATTGAAGTGGTCTTTCCCGCATAGCTCATCGAGCAGTTTTTTTGGCCATCTGAGGGAAGACTGAAGCAGTTCTCGTTTGAGTCTTTCGACGTTTGTCTCCCATGCTTCCAAATCCTTTACTACGAGGACTTGCGTGGATAAGGATTTGTCGGCATCTGACGTATCGACTTCGAGCAGGTGAACTGTTTTTTCGCCAACCTGTAGGCCAATTATAGCCATGCATCTGGATTCGCCGGTTGTTGAGAGGATATGTTTTTTGCATTTGCCGATTTTGGGTAGTGGTGGGATCGCCTTTGAGGTGGGAACGCACCCATAGGTTTCTATCAATATTTTGACCATGTCTCGAAAGCAGACAAACTTGTTCTCAAAGAACTGCTCATAATCCGTTTCGTCATTCAGTGTGTCCCAATCTGCTCCGGGGAGGCCTCGATCCTCGACGCCTTCTTCCGTGCTGACCGAAATCTGTTTGTCTTCACTCTCCTCACCAGAAAGTGTACTCCCTTGTTTTCGTTCTTTGGAAGTTATTTTGGTCACATGGAATGGGGTTTTGAATTCTATAGAAACACTGTCGGCTTCCATAACAATCGGTAGCGTATTGGCATTTGATGCTATGTCATCGTGGATGAGTAATGGAGATTCAGGGTTATTGCTTACTGGGCGAATGGCCTGCCCCTCGCTCGGGATGAGGCGTTCAAAATCTGGATGTGCCATTTCAATACTTCGAAATGACTTGTTGGGAATGCCTTTTATCTCATCGATTTCATGCACGAAGCAACTTTTTGAATCGTTAGAGAATTGCCCCCGTATTTGTAGCCAAACGTGTGTCAGTGGCGGCGGGTCGAATTGAAAGTTCCATCTGCGATAATTTTTATAGTCGATCCCGTCTTTACGTTGGTATTTGGTAATACTCTCATAAGATTGCTTGGCGTCTTCATCAAGCAAAATCCAAGACAGATAATTGCGGCATTTTGGCTCATTGAGGTGAGCTACGGTGAAGCTGGCTGAAGGCATTACGCGAATGATGGCATTGTTTTCGTGGTCGATCTCCACTGCGAACTCTGATTTTAAGCAGTCAGATTCAATGGCGGTTCGAGAGAGGTACCCGCCATGAAAGAAAAGAGTGCGAGCCAGTTCAAATTGAGGGAGATAGATGGTGATGTCTTCACCTATTGTGAAGACAAAGCATAGTTGGTTCGGATTCGACCATTTTTCGAGTCTTTGGACCGGGCATTCTCCAATCGTTTTTATATCCCAATCTCTTGTGTCAGAGATGCGGAAGCGGCGTTTCCACCCCCGTTTGTCTTCTTTCTTAGTGGCTTTGAGAATGCGGTTTCGTGCTATTGCGGGTGCATTGGAGATGCTTAGAAAATCTTTGACCTGTTTCGGAGAAAGTTGGAGATCAATATTCCATCTGTTGCTATAGATGGGCCTAAAAAGAGAGCCAACTCCTAGAATTTTTGTGTTTTCTTTAAATCCCTCAAATGGATAGTTGCTCACACTGACCATCCTAAATGTTGCAAAAACTGTCTGGTTCGCTTTTTCATTCTCTGCTCGCTTAGTCCTGATAGCCGCAAGAGCTCCCAGTAAGGTAGTTCCGCCAGTGGCGCATCATAGGCTTGCATGACTCGGATGATCCTCCTTATCTGATAATTGGCAACGTCTTCGCTGTTGTTTTCCAAGAACGCTGCCGAAAGAGGGAGCTTGTCCATCTTGCGTGACATGTGCTGGCATCCAGCTTGCGCGCTATACCAATTTTTGCTTCGGCGCGGTGAGTCCAACTTGTTGGCACGGTTCTGCTTAATGGCTTCAAGCCTTTGAAGGATATGCTTGTCGCGTTCATGCCAGTTAACTCGTCGATTTTCCGAACGTGTTGCTTTTCTGTGCTTCCTGTTGATTCTTTTTAGCCAGTTTCGATCATTTCTGTAAAGCCATGTGTAAATATGATCACCTCCAGACAGCCGCGCTTCTCTCGTTCCCTTGACCTTCACCATCTCTAGCCATGCGTTACGTTTGGCGTGGAGAGTCGATAGCGAGTGGCTCTTGGATGGGGAGTATGAAGACGTGCTCTCCTGGATGGTCTGCTTATGCGCCTGAGAAATCACTTCTTCAAAAAGCCACTCCGATCCCAGTAGGGATTCCAGTACCACAATGTGTTGCAGATAGCTGAACGCCTTTCGTTGCTTTCTCATGAATATCCGCAGCCAGTTGGATTGGCTGTCAGTAACAGGGATGCCTAACTCGTGGAGTTTGTGGGTAGGCCAGTTGGACAATACTTTGTGCTTGAGGGCGGCGTAGATGACTTTGCTTTTTCTAGTAACGTCAGCGGTGTGTAAAGTCCCCTTTCATAGGGCCAGTTAACGGTAGAGACTCCCGACAGTTTTCGGGGGGGTTGCCCAGAGGGCAGGGGGTACCCCCTGCCCTCTGGGCAGCAAAATTTATCGGCGACATATTCCCCAGGGATTCATGAGGACGTCCCTCGTTGTACTCACGGATAAAGTCCTCCGTAATGGCCCGAACTTCGCTCAGGCTGTTGAACACGTACAAATCAAGCACTTCTTCTCTGTAGGTCCGGTTGAACCGCTCGATGTATGAGTTCTGGGTGGGCTTGCCAGGCTGAATGAACTCCAGATTCACGCCATGCGATTCTGCCCAGGCCGCCATGACAGTCCCCGAGAACTCCGGACCATTGTCCATTCGCAACCTTTCGGGATAGCAGCCACGCTCTTCGGCGACCCGATCCAGCACCCTTACCACTCTTCCTGCTGGCATATTGGTATCGATTTCCACGGCCAAGGCCTCACGGTTGTAATCATCTACAGCGTTGAAAGTCCTGAAGACGCGACCGCTGTAAAGGGTGTCCCGCATGAAATCGATCGACCAGCAATGGTTTGGCGCAAGCGGCTGGGCCACTGCCGTCCGAGAGGCTTGCGGAAGCCGCTTCTTGGCCTTGCGCTTCAGGTTCATTTTCAAGAGGCAGTAAACCCTCCAAACCTTCTTGTGGTTCCAGGGCTTGCCCTGCTGTCGAAGGACGTTGAAAAGTTTACTGAAGCCCCATGTAGGCTTTTTCTCGGCCAGTTCAGTCAAGGCTGCGATGACATCGCTATCGTCCCGCGGGTGCGGCTTGTAGGCGTAGTAGCTCCTACTGATGCCCATGGCCGCGCAGGCCTTGCGCGAGCTCAGCTCAAACGCGTTGACCATGTGCGTGACAACTTCCTTGCGTTGAACTGGCCTCAGAGTTTTTTTCGATTACATCCTTGAGCGCCATGTTTTCCAGGCTGAGGTCGGCGAACATCTGCTTGAGCTTACGGTTCTCCGCTTCGAGATCCTTCATCCGTTGGATATCGGATGCCTCCATGCCGCCATACTTTGACTTCCACTTGTAGTACGTGGCGCTGCTCACGCCGTGCTCGCGGCAGACATCGACGACAGTCCGTCCGCCTTCCACTGCCTTCAGGATCTTGACGATCTGGTACTCACTGAACTTCGATTTACGCATACAAAACTCCTGTCCCATTTTGGGCCAGAAGTCTCTACTTGGCAATGGACCTAGTTTACGGGGACTTTACAGGTGCGGGCTACCTGTTTATACAAGAGGTTCCATTGTTCAAAGCTGGGAGAATGTGTTGGGGGCAGACTAAGGAGCTCTTCCACTCTCTTTTCGATGCGTTTATCTCGGGGCGGTGAATTTGATCGGGGAGGCAAGCAGGCTGTGGTAGGTGCGAGGGCGATGAAAGAATGTCGGTGGTAATTATGCAGTGCATACCGCGTGCTGTTCAGTTCTGCGTGTTTGAGGCAATATTTATAGCCTGCCGCTTGCCATTGACGAGCCCAGTAGTATTCCCCATATTTTGAGAGTTGCTCTTCCATACATTCAGGGCAGAGTCGGAAATGTTGCTTCTGTTGAATCTGTGATGTCGTAACACCTAAAGCTAGATGTACTGCGCCTTTGGTGCAATGCATCATCCTGTTAAGGCTTTTGAGTCGTCTTGGTTCCGGGATAAATGGGGCGTAGAGCGGAAACAGCGTATGCTTGTAAGCAAGAGTTTCAGCTGTCAGATCTAGTGATTTGGGATACTGCTCGGATATGGCTTGAATGTGAGATGGAAGGTCAGCTGTGGCAACGACCTTTCTGTTGTTGAAGACTTCATCAAGAAGTTGTTTGGGGCTTGTTATTCCGAAATGGACACCAGCCCGCGCCACAGTGCTGTACAATAGTTCGTCAGGGTATGGCATGGGGAAATTGAGCATGGGTTTACCCCGGCTTGCGTAACCAGTCTTCCATGTCGAAGATCATGGAGTTTTGCTTCAGGTGCTCGTACATGTCTTTGGAGTCGGTCTGGGAAAACACGAACCTGAGGTCCTCCGAGCCTAGCGAATGCCAATCCTTTCGAGGAATAGACTTGGCCTTCGTTGGGGGGCGAGGAGCTTCCTGTGACTCATACCATTTTAGTGCGAGTTCGATCATTTTGGATGTTTTGAGGTCTGGATGGGCTTCCAACACTCTTATTACTAGAGGGACGATTCGATTCCCTTCGCATTCCATGCCGACGAGTAAATTGTATAAGCGTTGAGCCTGCGGATTCTCATCAAAGAGAGTTGCTTCGGTTCTTAGCGGTGCCGGGAGTTTGATTGAAGCTGTCAGTTCGAGCAGTTTTAGATCAATGTTGGGAACAATCAAGTCAGAGTACTGCGCAATCCTCTCAGGATCGCCTGAACGAAGTGCGGCTAGCATGGGATGCACTGGCTTTAATTCATCGTCGTAAACCTTTTGCAAGAGCCCCGTTGTTATTCGTTCTCCCCCCGTGGTAATAGCTCTTAATTGGGCCAGGACGAATAGTTTGACGACAATGTCGAGGACTCCTTGCGAGAGATCATACCAACAAGCCCTAAGGTCCTCACTAAGACTCACGTCACACTTTTGGAGCCATTGGTATGTCCATAGTTTGTCAGAAAAAGCCATCCATTCTGTTTTCATACCTGGGCTGATATCAGGTGCTTTCATGGGCTCCCAAAACAATGAGCCAAATCCTGCTCCGCGCCTTGCGGAGCGTAAGTCTCTTTCAAAAATAGGTCTGGCCTTGGGCGTCCCAACGAATATGACCGGCAACCCAATTGTGTTTACCAATGTGACAAAGAAGTTGAGCATTTTCTCCACACCACCTGAACGCCGACGATCAAGGTGCTGGATTTCGTCGATGATAAGCACTCCTATGGCGTGAGTGTTAGCAACTTGGCTCATCATTGCTAGCAGCTTATCGGTACCGTGGCGTTTGCCGGTGTATTTGGTCTCATAATCGGTGTGTAGGACGCGATCTACTGCCATGAAGAATTGTCTGCATAGATTCTTCAGAGTTCCATCGTGAGGACAATCTACTTTGAGGTAAGTTATCTGAGTGAAGTTGCGTTCTTCATGGTAAATAACTTGAGGATACGTCGAAAAAACGCGGCTGATAGTCGTGCTTTTCCCGCTGCCAGAGCAGCCAATTAGGGAGAGACTTGAGGCCGTTGATTTTGCGTGTTCAAAACGGCAAACCTCCAGATCTCCAGTCATCACTCGCTCGTAGCCGTTTTGCATGTGCGTGTTGAGCGAGCCATCTGCCAAATTTCTTCCAACGTAGCCCTGTCTTATCATGATTGAGATTTTTTCTTCCAACTGAACATGAGCAGAAAGAGGTTGGAAGAAGTCGTCAAGCAACGAGGATATGATATGCGCCCTTTCACGGGCCCCGGCATAGATGTCTTTAGGATCGAATTGTACGTTTCCGGTCAGGCCGGATCTTACCTGCCGGGTATCCATCAATGGAGGTAAGGCCTCAATCAAAGGGTTGCCCTTGTATTGTGGGATGCTGGAAGGACGGTATACCGCTTTTACCATGTTCTTCGGTAGAGCCATTTAGTTATCCTCGTTGTCGAAGAGTTCCTCTATGAGATTTGGGTAATCATATTTTTCGAGCGTATTCTCCTTGAAAGGAATGGTCTTGCCCTTTCTTGCATTAGTCTTTTGACTGTTTTCTGGGTTGCGCTGTTGTCGTTCTATCCTTTTTTCGTTTTCTTTGTTGGAGCGAATACTCCGAATGCGCTCTGCGTCGCTCAAATCGTCAAGTTGAGGAGATCGCTGTTGAGCTGCCTTGATCTTTTTTGCGATGAATTCTTCGTGCTGTCTTTTTTGCTCGTTTAAACGCTGTCGGCTTGTGGCAACAGTCTTTTTCTGTTGATTTTTTATTTGCCACACATCCCAGAATGAAGCGCCAGCAAACTCTCTGGATCTTGGTGTCAAACTACATGTCCAGTATTCCCCTTTGTCCTTTGACGGAAAGAGGTAGATCTTGTCGGCGGAGCTTGGATCAAACGCTGCTTGCAATCCAACGGGCCTTCGTACTTCTTTGGCACGGTGGAGCCAGCCTTGCTCTATTATTTCAGGGCAAGTGTAGTATACGCCAAAGACAGAAATACCTAAATCGGAAATGGTTGCCTTGGTTCTTGGCAACAAGCTAATTCGTATGGCTTCTTCAGGGGCTGCCCGCAGGCGTCCCGTTCTGTGCTGGATACCCCAATTCCAGATGGAGAGCGGCGTCATTTCTAAGTCTGGTGGCATATCGGCTTCGCGATCATATTTTTCCAATACATCAAATCGATTGTGCATGAGGATAGAGGAGAGGATAATCTCCTTGAATTCTTGAACGGGGAATCTGGCATCGAGCCGATAGTCGCGTCCGCCGTGCTTCTTGATTTTTGTTTTGCCCACAACGCCGGGGGCAAACGGTTTAAACTCGGCCTGAATGGTCCTGAAGCTACGTTCAACTATACCTTTTGCGTCTCCCCGGTAAGGAGGAGTATTTTCGATTCTGACGGAAAAACTGTTTTCGAGGGATTCGATTTGGTGGCCCAGTAGTTCGCCTCTGTCAGCTAGTATTGCATCCGGCAGCCCGACTGTGGGCCAGTCTTCCTCTGAAATTTTAACACCGTACTCTGCGCAGAGTTGAACTTTGTTGGTCATAGCCATCGTCAGAGCTTGGATTGCAGTTGCATATGACGGATTTTCAAACCCAACATAGAAACCAGCTATCATGCGGCTGAACACATCTTTGACAAAATAGATAACAGGACGACCTACTATGTTGCCCCGATCACTGTCGGAGACCAGATATATGTCTGCAATGGTGGCGTCTATTTCATAGCGGGAACCAGGTCCAAGAGTCTTTGCATTTGCTGTGGATGAAAGTTGCCTGACATCCTTGTTGTATTCGATTTTGTTGGTCCGTTTTCTGAGCTTTTCAGTAAGGCTGTACTCGCGCTTGTAAAAGTGCAGCATTTGCCATTTCGTAGGAATTTCAGATTCAGACGTGTCCGGGAAATAGTTCTTGTAGAGTGTTGTAAACCTCCGATGGGCATATGGAAAATCACTTTTATTTTCTGTGAGTAGGTGTTTATCAATCGCTATCCTGAAAAGGCGCTCTGTTTGTTCGTCAATGGTTGCGCCTACGCCCGGACTAATAGTGCGGGGACGGCCAAACTTTTTGCCGTTGGCTTTGCGTTTTTTCCCTTTTCCGCCGGAGTTTTTATAATGAGGTAAAAGCGCATTAGGGGTTTGCCCTCGTTGCCAATAGCGGCGAATGAGTTTGTATAAGTTTGATTTGGACGCACTGTTGGCTGAGGCGACTTCCTTGATCTTGGCACCCCTGACTTGTGGGTCGTAAAAAAGCGGATCACTGATAATATCTCGAATTAGCCTGAAATTCTTATCTCGCTTGAGCTGTGCCGTGCTGCCTTCTTCTGGAGTTGCAAGGATAAGTTTTGCATATGGATCATCAGCTCGGATGAGCATTTCGTCATCAAAGGCCTTCGAGAGTTCGCTGACAAAGACAAGTGAGGGGAGTCCTCTGGAGTCTTCGATGTTGATCCAGACGATCTGCTCTCCAAGTAGAGATAGGACCCTGAACAGCGTCCCTTCGTGTGTGAGGACTTCATTAATTCTGAACATGCTGAAGCACCTCCATAGTTGCGGTGTCTAAGGGGACAAGGTCCGCTGGAGTGAGTTTCCGAAATGGCTTGTACAAATCAAAAATGAAGAAGCGGTGGGCGAGCAGTTGGCGGATCTCGCGTAGTGATTCTCCCACAGGGAGTGCGTATGCGACATCAAGTGATTTCGCTATGTTTATAATAGTAGAATCCGGGCGTTCAGCAAAATGATGATTGTAGATGCTGAGTCGATGAATCAGGTCGGACGTTGCTATCTCGCCGCGTTGAGCAGGGTAAAGCCATTCTATGTTTTGAAAGACAGCAGAGGGAATCTCTTTTTCTGTGATCAGAAACCAGGGGGTGTTTTTTCGCTGCCAATATTGCCGTTCCAACTCCAGCTTTTCGATCACTCTTGGTTTGACGAGATCTTCAGAGCGTTTTGCTTGTATTGCAAACTTTGGGAATTCAGCTTGAGAAGCGGTCACTAGAAAATCTGAGGACATGTACTGAGTGACACCTGCCACCGACGGGTGGGGAATGCCACATTGTTCAGCGATCTCAATAGTGAGTTCTCGTTGAAGCGGAAATTGCTCTCTTATTTCCAGAGTTGTTGTCTGCCATTCAAGAAGGAGGAAGACCGCAAGCTCCAGATCGGAGAACAGGTGGTGGGTCCTTTGGGATTTGTGCCCGAAAATTCGGTGAGAACGCCCTAGGGAAGGGAGGTCTCTTACTGTCAGCCATGGTTTATAGTCGCGGCCTCTGCCTGCGCCGCGTCCTTCTTTGATCCATCGCTGAAACGTTACATCCGTATGGGAGTACTTCTTTTTTGCCATGAATAAAGCCGCTCCTGGTTGGTTCACTTAATGTGATTACCAGAAGCGGCTTTAGTTCTCAACTTTATTACTTGGTTCTCAACTTTATTACTCGCCCACACCAGAGCTACCCCTGCGGTCTGCTGATGCCCACTGTCACGGTTTTTGCCTGGTGGCGGATGGTGTCGATGGGGCGGGTCATTTCCTCGATGGCCTTGTTGAGGATGGTCAGGATGTCGGCCAGACGGGTCTCGGTGACGCAGATGGAGGGCGACTGGTTGACCAGCCAGAGCATGTAGTTGGCCAGGGCCGCGGCCACACGGGCGGGCAGGGCCGAGTCGGTCGCGCCTGAGGCGATGCGGTCCACGCACTTGTTGAGCTGGTTGAGGACCAGGGTGCGGTCCCAGGTGGCCGGATCGGCGATCATGTCGCCAAGCGCGATGCGCGCGGCGCGGAAGGGCTCGGCGTGGGCGTCGATGGCCTTGGCCGCGGCGATGCCCCACCAGTGTCCGGCCACGGTTTCGGTCACGAAGTCAAGCCCGCCGCCGGCGCGAGGCACCTTGATGACAGCCTCGGCCACACCGTCGAAGCGGGTCTCGTCCTCGGCGCAGAAGACAATGGGCGAGCCGTTGTGCGCCTTGAAGATGGTCACTTCCTTGACCGTGTCCATGACCACCAGCTCGGGCAGGTCGCTGGCCATGACCAGGGTCAGCGGCTCGGTGGAGAGGTCGATGTGCTTCTTGTCCTCGGTCACGTCGCAGGGGATGGACTTGTAGCACAGCTCCGAGAGCTTGATGCGCACCTCCTGCGCGGCCACGCAGTTGGCTCCGTTGCCAACCAGCGCCCAGTAGCGGTGGACAGGGGCGTACTTTTTCGCCACCTCGGCGATGGCCTCCTTGCCGTCGAGCACCTGATCGATCTTGGCGGGCAGCCCCTCCAGGGCGGTGATCTCGGCGGTCACGGCGTCCGCGTCCATGGTGCCAAGCACGCTGGCCAGCCACAGGGAGAGCAGCTTGCCCGCCGCCACCTGGGAGTAGAACGCCTTGGTGGAGGCCACGGCCATTTCCACATCGCGGCCATTGCTGGTGTAGATGTAGGAGTCGGACTTCTGGACCAGGGGCGAGTTGCGCCGGTTGACGATGCAATTGACCCAGGCGCCCCGGTCGCGGCACAGGTCCACCACGCGGTTGGTGTCCGTGGTGGTGCCGGACTGGGAGACCGGGACCAGGACCACATCGTCCATGCGCTCGTCGCCCATGAAACCCACCAGCTCGCTGCCGGTGTAGGACTCTATTGAAATGGAACTGCCCGCCAGCGAGCGCCTGAGCAGCCGGGCCACGGCCATGGCGGCCACGGCGGCGGTTCCCTGGCCCACGCAGATGATGCGCTTGACCGGGACGGCCCCGGTGGTGAACCGCCTGACCAGGGCCGGGCCGTTGCCGAATCCCTCGGGGAGGAAGGTCGCCCGGCCGTTGTGCCTGAGGTATTTGCCGTGCAGGGTGTTGCGCACGGAGTTGGACGCCTCGTGCATCTCTTTTTCGATGTAGTGGTTGTATTCGCCGCGGAAGATGTCGCGCGAGAATATCTCGATCTTCTCGGCCTTGAGAGGCACGCCCTCGCCCGAATCGAGGAACCGGGCCATGGGCACGGCGTCCGCCGGGTCGTTGTCGCGCAGGATGACCGAGACGCCGCCCTGGCGATGGACCGCTATGGGGTAGGAGCTGCGCGCCCTGGCGGCCATGCCGTAGGCCTCGCTGGCCACCAGCCAGCCGTCCTGGGTGCGGCCCACGTTGAAGCTCTGGCCGCTGCCCTTCTGGGCCAGGAACTGGCTGTCGAAATCGCTCAAATTCTGCATGACCACGGCCAGGGAGCCCTCGCACCGCCTGAGCACGCTGCGGAACCGCTCCTCGGCGTCGCCGTCCTCGGGCGCGTCCATGTGGAAGAGCACGGGCAGGATCTTGGCGTCGGTGGAGATGATCGGCGGGATGAACGCGCCCTTGGAGACCACGGTCTCCTCCACCAGGGTGCGGTAGTTGTCCACGTCGCCGTTGAGCACGAACATGGTTTTTTCCAATCCGGTGGAAACGCCGCCTTCCACCAGCCCGTCCACGGGATGGCAGTTGGGCACCGAGATGATGCCGTTGGACGCCCAGCGGGTGTGGGCGATGATGTTTAGGGTCTCAAGGCCCTCGGCCATGGTCCACAGGAGTTCGTCCTCGACGATGAACCGGCGCAGGGCCGCGCCGTTGTCGCCCAGCTGGCCCACCAGCTGGGCCACCTTGTAAAGGAACCGGCAGGCCGTGCGCCCGTCGTCGAGCTTGCGCACCAGCACCTGGCGGGTGTCGGCGTGGGCGATGGAGCAGCGGTCGCAGAATTCCGCCTTCTGGGCGGGCGAGAGGCGCAGTTCAGGGTCCATGTCCGCAGGCAGGATGAAGGCCACGGCCACTCCGGCGGAGTCGCGGCCACGCACTTCGAGCTTGTCGATGGATTCGAGCACCAGCTCCATGCCCCAGGCCAGCAGATGGCGGTCGCGGGCCTTGGCGTCCGCGGCCAGGGGGGCGGGCATCAGGGCCAGGGTGCGCCCGACATTGGCCAGCACCTCCTGGTCGATCTGCCACAGGTAGTCGTCGAGCTGCTCGCGCAGGGCTTCAAGCGCGTCGGTGCGCGGGCCTTGCTCCAGCTTGACCGCCGCCGCGCCCCGCAGCTTGCGGATGGCGTCGCGGATGGCTTCGAGCCGCAGTCGGGTGGCCGGGTCGGTCGCCAGTTGCAGGTGCAGGCCAAAGGCCATCAGGTCGTAGAAATGGTCAGTCAGCGCTGAGAGCGGGGCGGCGGCGTCCATGAGGTCGTTGCCTGCCACCACTGTGTCAAAGGCATCGGCAACGGTGTCGATCCACGCCGTGTCGGGTGTCTCAAGCCACTGCCTGTTGCTGAGAAAACTGGCGATTCCACACATGGGGGGTGTAAACTCCTGGTGAGAAAGTGGGCGGTCTCCGGATTGCGTCGCAACGCCACGGGGCGCGGGACATGGCCCCGTCCGGACCGCGTCCTTGGAATTACTGCACCTGCCCCGGCTTGGCAAGCCCGATGGCCCTGCCTTGGCGGGCCGGATTCGCCGCGACTCTGGACATCCGGTATCAGATGGTCTAGGGCTGATGAGATTTCGGTGATCGCGGGTCGCCGGAGCCTGTCACGTTCGGGGGAGTTGTGATCGGCCAGCCTGTCTTTGGCGGTGTGGGTGCGGGCTGATTGCAAATGCGCAAACTATGAAGCTTCTTCACTATCTCGATTCCAAATGGCGCTCCATGGGCATTGTCCGCAAGTTCGCGGTCGCGCTCGGGTCTTTGCTTGCGCTTATTTTGCTGGTGGCGGTCGTCGGGGTCGCGGCCTTGAGCGTGCTGGAGAAGAAGGCCGGGGAGATAGTGGCCGACTCCATGCGCATGCAGCGGCTGGCCCTTGAGATGGATTCCCGGCTGCAACTGGCGCGTCAGGCCGAGCGCGATTTCTGCCAGCGGATCGGGGATCTCGGCCTGGACGGCGCGCGCATGGTCTTTGTTCCGGAGTTCACCCAGCGGCTGGGCGAGGCCGGGCGCAACGCGGCCTGGCTGCAGGACATGCGGCAGTTCTCGTCTGATTCCCAGGCCGGGGCGGTCCGGCTGGAGGAGCTTGGCGAATCAATCCGGCGCTACGGTGCGCTTTTCGAGGATATGGTCGAGCTGGCCGGGGCGGTCGGTGTCGGCGATCAGTCCTTTGCCCGCACCCAGGGCGAGATGGAGGGCGAATACCTGCATCTGATCTCTCTGGTCCGCCAGTTGGCCGTCTCTGCCACGGACGGGGCGCGCAACGCCCATGACGAGATTGCCCGGTCGAGCGCGCTGGTCCGGTATGTCCTCATGCTGTCCGTGCTCCTGGCCCTGCTCCTGGCCGCTTCCATTTTCTGGGTGCTCAACCGCAGCGTGGCCAGGAGTGTCGTGCAGTTGAGCAACACCGCCACCGAGCTGAGCCTGGGCAACCTTGAGGCCAGGGCCATCATCGGCAGCGACGACGAGTTTGGCAGGCTGGCCGACTCCATCAACGCCATGGCCCACCGCATCACGGCCCTGATCAACGATCTCGAAGGCCGGGCTGCCATGGCCAGCGATCGGCTGGTGGACGCCATAGATTCCATTTCCGAAGGGTTCTTGCTCTATGACAACAAGGAGCGGCTGATCATCGCCAACAGGCGGGCCAAAGAAGTGGCCGGCTGCGGTGAAGGGTTTTTCAAGCCGGGCCTGACGGTGGAGCAGATTTCCCGCCTTGGTGCCGAGAGCGGATTGTTTGTCAGCGCCCTGGGGCGGGAGGACGCCTGGGTCGAGGAGCGGCTCAAGTGCCACCGGACCATCAGCCCGCCCGTGGAGGAGCTGCTCAGCGACGGCAGCTGGGTGCAGGTCAAAACCTATCGCAGCGGGCGCGGCGAGACCGTGGTCGTGTTCACCGATGTCACCGAGCGCAAGCGCAAGGCCGAAGTGCTGGCCACCATGAATTCCGATCTTGAGGATCTGGTCCGGGAGCGGACCAAGGTCCTTGTGGAAAAGGCCATGGAGCTGCGGCAGGCCAACCGGCGGCTCATGGAGCTCGACGAACTCAAGTCCGCCTTTCTTTCCTCCGTCTCCCACGAGCTGCGCACGCCTCTGACCTCGCTGCTCGGATTCTCCAAGATCATCCGGCGGGATTTCACGCGCACCTTCATGCACCTGGCCGACACCGCGCAGGCGCAGCGGTTGGGCGAGCGCATCCAGTCGAACCTGGATATCATCGGCAGCGAAGGCGAGCGCCTGACACGCCTGATCAACGACGTGCTCGACCTGAGCCGGATCGAGTCCGGCCAGGAGGACTGGCGGTTCACCGAGATCGATTTGGCCGGGTGCGTCAACCGCGCCGTGAGCGCGGCCAGCGGCCTGCTCAGTCCCAAGCCGCAGGTGCGGCTGACCATCCGGCGCATGGACCCGGTCCCCCTGGTCCATGCCGATCAGGACCGCATCCATCAGGTGCTCATGAATCTGCTCAGCAACGCGGTCAAGTTCACCGATTTCGGCGAGGTGGCCGTGGACCTCTATCTCGACGACCAGGGCATGGCCAGAATCCGCGTGGAAGACACCGGGCGGGGCATCAAGGCCCGATACCTGGAGCAGATATTCGACAAGTTCCATCAGGTGCACAGGGGCGACACCCTGACCGAGAAGCCGGCGGGAACCGGCCTGGGGCTGGCCATATCCCGCCAGATCGTCGAGCACTACCATGGACGCATCTGGGCGGAATCCAAGCTTGGACGCGGCACGGTCATGAACGTGGCCCTGCCCCCGGCAGACCCGGCGGACAGGCCGCTGGTCCTGGTGGTGGACGACGACCCCGCGGCCAGGGACTACCTCTCCATGCTGCTCAAAAAGGAGGGCTACGGCGTCCACGCCGCCTGTGACGGCGAGCAGGCCCTGACCCTGGCCGCCGCCCGCCGCCCGGCCCTGATCACCATGGACATCCTCATGCCCGGCATGGATGGCCGCACGGCCATCCGCACCCTGCGCCGCGACCGGCATCTGGCCGACATCCCCATACTCGTGGTCTCGGTCTTCGAGGGGTGCCACATGGCCGGGGGCGACGCCGCCCTGGTCAAGCCCGTCAATGGCGACGCCTTTATCGGCGCGGTCCACGCCTTGATCGGCGATGGTGGCCCGGCGCGCCCGGTGTTGGCCCTGGGTTCCGTGTCCGCGCCCGAATCCTGCCGCCTGGCCGGCCTGTGCGGCGAAAGCGTCATCCGCTGCTCCGAGGTCGAACTGTGGGCCTTGCTCGACGACGGCTTCGAAGGCACAGTGGTCATGCCCGAATCCATGGCCGACGCCATCGACCTGCCGCGCATCTGCGGCATGACCAACGTCCAGGTGCTGCTCCTGCCCGGCAACGGCCAGACAGTCTGACGCCAGAAACGACTTGTTCCCACCCCTTGGGCGGAACAAACGGCTTCTCATCCTCCGCGTAACATGGTAGCGAGGTGGTCCGTCCGTGAGCCGCCGAGACGCGCGCTTTCGGACGCGGGGGGAGCATGAGACAGTGCGTCATCTGGATACAGCGGGCCTGCCCGGCCATAGTTTTGGGGTTGGCCGTGCTGGCTGCCTGCGGGATTGCCCGTGCCGGGACGGGCGGCCCCAGCTACGTGCTCGGCATGTCGGCGGCCTTCACCGGCCACAGCCGGGGGCTTGGGGGCGAGCTGTATCGCGGCACCGCCGCCTATTTCACCCACCTCAACAGGAGCGGGGGCATCAACGGCAAGCCCGTGGTCCTCGTCACCCTGGACGACGGCTACCAGCCCGACCCCGCCATCAGAAACACCCTCGAACTGCTGCGGCGGGGCGACGTGCTCTGCCTCTACGGCTATGTCGGCACGCCTACCGTGACCCGCATCCTGCCGCTGCTCGGCGGCACGGCGGGGGCGAGCAAGCTGCTGTTCTTCCCCTTTACCGGCGCCCAGCCCCAGCGTGAGCAGCCCTACGGCAGGCACGTCTTCAATCTGCGCGCCTCCTATCGCCAGGAGTTGAAGGGGCTGGTGGACAGGTTCGTGGCCTTGGGGCGCAAGCGGATCGCGGTCTTTTATCAGGCGGACGCCTATGGCCGCAGCGGCTGGGACGGCGTGCGCCGCGCCCTGGCCGCCCACGGCCTGACCATGGTCGGCGAGGCCACCTACCGGCGAGGCTCCGGCTTTGACCAGCCCATGGCCGAGCAGGTGCGCATCCTTGCCCGCGCCAGGCCCGACGCGATCATCTCGGTCGGAACCTACGCCCCCTGTGCCGCCTTTATCCGCGATGCCCGCGACGCCGGGCTTGACCAGCCCATAGCCAACGTCTCCTTTGTGGGCAGCGAGAACATGCTGGCCAGGCTGGAGGGTATCGGCAAGGCGCGCGGCATCGACTACACGCGTGATCTGGTCAACTCCCAGGTGGTGCCGAGCTACGAGGATCTGAGCCTGCCCGCCGTGCGCGAGTACCGGCAACTCATGGACACCATCGAGGTGGTGCCACCGGATGTGGCCGGGACAGGATACCAGCCGTTTCGCTACAGCTTTGCCGGATTCGAGGGGTACCTCAACGCCATTGCCATGGCCCGCGTGCTCAGGGAATTCGACGCGAATCCCCAACTCGGACTGGCCGCGGCGGCGCAATCCCTCAGGGATGTGGATCTTGGAATCGATGTCAGACTCAGCTTTGGCCCGGACAACCACCAGG